>CAIXGY010000126.1 GCA_903919035.1 uncultured Planctomycetaceae bacterium
CCGGGAGCGTCAGCCGGCGCGGCGGGCGTACGCGGGGTCGATCTTCGCGAGTTCTTCCTGCATCGCCGTCACGGTGCGCCGGATCTGGTCGGCCGTGTGCCGGGACGTGATGAAGAACCGCAGGCGGGCCGCCCGCTCCTCGACAGCCGGATAGAGGATCGGCTGCACGTTGATGCCCCGGGCGAACATCGCCCGCGACAGCTTGAGGGCGTTGAGCGAGTTGCCGAGGATCACCGGCACGATCGCCGAGCCTCCCGAGGGGCCAGTGTCGAGGCCGGCCTCCTTGGCGAGTTGGAGGAACAGTCGCGCATTGGAGTGGAGCTTGGCCACCCGCTCGGGCTCCCGCTCGAGGAGCCGGATGGCACCCAGGGCGGCCCCGGCCGCCGCAGGCGGCAGGCCGACCGAGTAGACGAAGCCGGGCACGGTGTACTTGAGCCAGCGGACGAGGGTGTGGGAGCCGGCGATGTAGCCGCCACAGCTGCCGAGCGCCTTGGAGAGCGTGCCCATCCACAGATCGACGTCGGTCGGCTGCACGCGAAAGTGCTCGCCGATGCCGCGACCGCGCGGGCCCATCACGCCGATCGAATGGGCCTCGTCAACGAGGAGAAGCGCCTTGTGACGCTTCGCGAGTTCGATGAACCGCGGCAGGTCGGCGAAGTCGCCGTCCATGCTGTAGATGCCCTCGATCACGACGAGCACGCGACGGTATTGGCCCCGCATCTGGCCGAGCAGTTCGTCCGCCGCCCGCCAATCGTTGTGCGGGAAGGGCCGGCGCCGCGCGCCCGAGAGCACGGCTCCCTGCAGGAGGCTGTTGTGGGAGAGCGCGTCGTGGAGCACGAGATCGCCGGGGCCCACGACGTGGCCGATGACGGTCTCGTTCGTGGCGTGGCCACCGACGAAGGTGATCGCGTCCTCCGTGCCCACGAGCCGGGCGATCTCCCGCTCGAGTTCCTGGTGGATCGTCTTCTCGCCCGACACGAGCCGGCTCGCCGACACGCTCGTGCCGAAGTGGTCCACGGCCGCCTTCGCCGCCGCCGCCACGTCCGGCTCCCCGGACATTCCCAGGTAGTTGTAGGTGGCCCAACTCACGAGTTCGCGGCCGCCGATCGTCGTGCGGTCGTTCGTGAGTCCTTCGTGGACGCTGAAGTAGGGGTTTTCGAGGCCCGCATCCCGCACCATCGCGAAGTTCTGCTCGAGGGCGCGCACCTCGGGGAACTCCCCGATCACGTAGGCGTCGCGCGGGATCTCCGCCACCGCGCGGGCTGCCTGCGCGGTGGCGCCCCCCGTGGTGGGCATGTGGTCCAGGATCGCCTCGGTCACCTCACGGCAGGTCTCGATGACGGGCAGCACCTGCTCCGGAAACCGTCCGCCGAACGCCTCCTCGAGGCTCGCCACGATCTCCATCCGTTCCAGCGAGTCGAGGCCGAGTTCGACGATGTTGGTGTCGAGCGTGAGGTCGCCGGCCCGGTCCTTGGCCACGCGGCGGACGTGCTCGAAGACCGTCTGCACGACCTCCTGGGGCAGGTCGCGGTCGGGCCGCAGGCCGCGGGCCGCCTCGCCCACCGGCCGCTGCCGCGCGAGCCGTGGCTCCGCCGCGACCGGTGCCGGGGCCAGCCACGCCACGTGCTGCTCGATCGTCTCGAGCGTGCCGTCGAGGAACTGCCGCTTGCAGGCATGCCGCTGGATTTTTCCGCTCGAGGTCTTCGGCACGCTATTGGGCCGCACGAGCACGATGCCCTCGGCCGCCACCTCGTGCTCCTTGGCGAGCCGGCTGCGGATCGCCTCGAACGCCGCCGCGATCTCGGCCGGCTCCCGCTTGCCGCGTTCCAGTTCCGCGACCACGACGACCCGCTCGCGCCCTTCGTGCTCCACCGCGAAGGCGGCGACCGAGCCCGCCCGCACCAGGCCGCAGGCCTCCTCGACCGCGTGCTCCAGATCCTGCGGGTAGTGGTTCCGCCCGCGGATGATGATGAGATCCTTCAGCCGACCCGTGACGAACAGCTCGCCGTCCTCGAAGAACCCGAGGTCGCCGGTACGGAGGTACGGCCCCGGATTGGGTTGCCAGCGCGACACGGCCGCGCCGGGCTCGGCCGGCGCGGGCTGGGCCAGCATGGCGCCGAACGTCGCCTGCGACTCCTCGGCCCGGTTCCAATAGCCCTGCGCCACGCTCGGGCCGCTCACCCAGATCTCGCCCACGCGGCCGGGTGGCAGGGCTTCGTGCGTCTGGGGATCGACGATGTGCACATCCTGGCCGTCCAGGTCCCGGCCGCTGCCCACGAGTCTGCGGGCCCCCGCGGCGGTCGCCGCGCGGGCGATGGCCGTGCCGGTCTCCAGGGCCGTCGCGTCGAATGCGCGGAGCACCGGCTTCTCGAACTTCATGCCGCCGGTCACCATGAGCGTGCTCTCGGCGAGGCCGTAGCACGGATAGAAGGCCTCCCGGCGGAAGCCGCTCACGGCGAAGGCCTCGCAGAAGGCGTCGATCGTCTCCGCCCGCACCGGTTCGGCCCCGTTGAAGGCCAGGGTCCAACTCGACAGGTCGAGCGCGGCCCGCTGTTCCGGTGTCGTCTTGCGCACGCAGAGTTCGTAGGCGAAGTTCGGGCCCCCACTGATCGTGGCCCGATACTTCGCGATCGCCTGGAGCCAACGGAGCGGTTTCTGCAGGAACGCCACCGGCGACATGAGCACGTTGAACTTGCCGCCGTACAGCGGGACGAGGATCCCGCCAATGAGCCCCATGTCGTGGAAGCTCGGCAGCCAGAACACGCCCGACTGGCTGCGGGTGATCTCGAAGGCCTGCATGATCCGCAGTGAGTTGTGGAGCAGGTTCTCGTGCGAGAGCATCACGCCCTTGGGCGTTCCCGTGGAGCCGCTCGTGTATTGCAGGAAGGCCAGCGTGTCGCCGTCGATATCGGGGCGTTCCCAGCGGTCAGCCCAGCGGGGTTCGAGTTCCGAATCGACCTTCCAGACGAGGTGCTCGAGGCTCGGCGCCGTGGCGCGGAGACCCTCGAATCGGTCGAGCACGTCGCGGGTGGTGAGCGCCACGGCGGCGTCGGCGTCGGCGGCGATCGCCTCGATCCGTTCCACCGAACGGTTCTTCCGCGGCGGATAGGCCGGCACCGCGATCGCCCCGCCGTAGAGGCAGCCCATGAAGGCCGCGATGAAGTCGAGGCCCGACGGGTAGAGCAGGAGCACCCGCTTGCCCGTCATCCCCTGGTCCATCAGCCAGCCGCCGACCGCCCGGGCCTTCCGGTCGAGTTCGGCGTAGGTGATGTTGAGTTCCTCGTTTTCTCCGTCCACGAGGAACGTGAACGCCCGGTCGTGCGGGCGGTAGGCCGACCGCTGCCGGAGCAGGTCGACGATCGTGGGGGCGAACGACGCTTCGCTGGTGGGGCTGGGGATCACGCTGGGGACGACTCCACCCTCGGGACCGCGACATGCGCCGGCGGCCTATCCGACCGCTGGGAGATTCGGCAGGCCGCGGCCCGCCCCGCCAGATTCTAGCCTCGCCGGCGGCACGACCGTTAGTTTCGGACGCCCCTGCCGGACAGGCTTTTTTGCGGGCGAAATCCGCATCTGGAGTCGGTTCGCCAACGCCGTGGCAAGGCCTGCGGCCGCCTGTGGGGGGGCGTCAGCCGGGGCCGACGGCGGCGGCGAAAACCTGTTCGAGCCGCACGAAGTCGTCGGGGGCGATGTCCTCGGCGCGGGCGTCCGGCCCGAGGCCGAGCGTGCCGTAGACGGCATCGACCGCCGCCCGGGCGGCCTCGGTGCGCTTCCCACCGGCCATCCGCAGGAGCACTCCCCGCAGCAACTTGCGGCGGTGGCAGAAGACGTCGCGGACGAACCGGTGGAATCGGCCGAGGTCGGCGATCGCGGCCCGTCGGGAGGGCTCGAGGTCGAGCCGCACGATCGCGGAATCGACCTTGGGACGCGGCCAGAACACGCTCGGCGGCAGGATCCGCACGATCTCGCCGCGGCACTGTGCGCCGACCCACACCGACAGTGCGTTGTAGGGGCCCGTGCCGGCGGCGGCGGTCATCCGCTCCGCCATCTCACGCTGGACGGTGACGACGGCGACGTCGAACGGCCGGGGCTGTTCGAGCAGGTTCGAGATCACCGGCGTGGCCACGCAGTAGGGGAGGTTGGCCACGAGTAGGAACCGCCCGCCCGGGCTCGCCGCGCGGGCGACATCGAGCGCCGCGAGCACGGCCGGGGCGAAGCGATGCTTGCCCGCGAGCACGTCGCCCTCGACGAGCGTCACGGAGGCATGGTCGATGAGCCGGTCGCGGGCGAGTTGGGCGAGCCGGGGGTCGATCTCGCAGGTCACGACACGTGCGGCGGCGCGGGCCAGGCGCTCGGTGAGGCTCGCCGTGCCGGTGCCAACCTCCATGACGACGTCGTCCGGCCGGATCGCCGCCGCCTTCTCGAGCACGTCGATGAGGTTCAGGTCGATGAGAAAGTTCTGGCCGCGTCGTGGATCGAGCGTGAACCCGACTTCGGCGAAGAGCTTCTTGAGGTAGGCCGTCGTCTGCCGTGGCGGCGGTCCGGCGGGCTGGGAGACGTCGGGTGTCATGCGGGGCCAGCCTCTCGGGCCTCGAGCCAGCGGGCCACGTACTTGGCCACCAGGTCTGTCTCGAGATTCACCGGGTCGCCGATCTGGCGGACGCCGAGCGTCGTCACGGCAAGGGTGTGGGGGATGAGGGCCACGCTGAAGTCGGTGGCCGAGACGGCCACGACCGTGAGGCTCACTCCGTCGATGGCGATGGAGCCCTTCGCCACGATCTGGGCGAGCAGGGCGGGAGGCGTCGAAAAGTGACAGGTGACCCAGTCACCCTCCTGCATGCGCGACGCGAGCCGGCCGACACCATCGACGTGGCCGGTGACGAGATGGCCTCCGAGTCGATCCGTCAGCCGCAGTGACCGCTCGAGGTTCACCGGAGCGCCGGCCCCGAGATCGCCGAGCGTCGTCCGCGCGAGCGTCTCCGGTCCGAGTTCGAATTCGAGACGGGATTCCTCGATCCGCACGACCGACAGGCAGCAGCCGCTCACGCAGATGCTGTCGCCGAGTCGCACGCCGCCCGCGACCGGGCCCGCGTCGATCACCAGCCGCATGCCCGGTGGTTCGGCCACGACAGCCACGACACGACCGCAGGTTTCGACGAGACCCGTGAACATGGCCGCAAGAATACCCTCTCCAAGCCGGCAAGCCTTCCGATGATCGCAGCGATGGGCATCTCCGGACCATCCCACGACGGGGTTTTCCGGCCTTGCGTGCAACGCAGCCATCGCCACAATTGCAGCCGCCGCGGCATCCGCCGCCGTCACCGACACCGCCCCCATCCCACCCGGAGCCCCGCATGTCCACGATCGCCGACGTCCACGCCCGCCAGATCCTCGACAGCCGCGGCAATCCCACGATCGAGGTCGACGTGACGCTCGTCGACGGCGCCTTCGGCCGCGCGGCCGTGCCCTCCGGCGCGAGCACCGGTGCGCACGAGGCCTGGGAGAAGCGCGACGGCGACGCCGGGGTTTACCTCGGCAAGGGCGTCCTCGAGGCGGTCGACAACGTCAACAACAGGATCGCCGGTGAACTGGAGGGCGTCGACGCGCTCGACCAGACGACGGTGGACGAATTGATGCTCGAGCTCGACGGCACGCCCAACAAGAAGGAACTCGGCGCCAACGCGATCCTGGGTGTCTCGCTGGCCGTGGCCCACGCCGCGGCCGAGCACTGCGGGCTGCCGCTGTACCGCTATCTCGGCGGGGCGACTGCCCGGATCCTGCCCGCCCCGATGATGAACATCGTCAACGGCGGGGCCCACGCCGACAATCCGCTCGACGTCCAGGAATTCATGGTGATGCCCCTGGGCTTCGACACCTTCGCCGACGCGCTGCGCGCGGGCGTGGAGACGTTCCACGCCCTCAAGAAGGTGCTCAAGGACAAAAAGCTCGCCACCGCCGTGGGCGACGAGGGGGGCTTCGCGCCCCACATCGGCTCGTGTGCCGAGGCCCTCGAGGTCATCATGGCCGCCATCGGAAACGCGGGCTACAAGCCGGGAGAGCAGATGGCGATCGCGCTCGACGTCGCGGCGACCGAGCTCTACGACGCCAAGAAGGGCACCTACACGATCGAAGGCAAGACCCTCGACTCGGCCGGCATGGTGGGATTCCTGGCTGACCTCGCCGGCAAGTACCCGATCGTGTCGATCGAGGACGGCTGCTCGGAGGACGACTGGAAGGGCTGGAAACTCATCAGCGAAAAGCTGGGCCGCCAGGTGCAACTCGTGGGTGACGACCTGTTCGTGACCAACTCCGAGCGGCTCGCCCGCGGCATCGGCGAGGGCGTGGCGAACAGCATCCTCGTGAAGGTCAACCAGATCGGCACGCTCACGGAGACGATCGCCGCCGTCACGCTCGCCCACCGCGCCGGCTACACCTCGATCGCCAGCCACCGCAGCGGCGAGACGGAGGACGCCACGATCGCCGACCTCGCCGTGGGCCTCTCGACCGGCCAGATCAAGACGGGGTCCGCATCGCGGAGCGACCGGATCGCGAAGTACAACCAGCTCCTGCGGATCGCCGAGTCGCTCGGCGATGGCGCGATCTACGCGGGACGCGACGTCCAGGTCCGCTGGCCGGGCGTGAGCTGACGCGCGGTGCGTCGACTCTCAGGGCGATGGGCGGTCCCGCACCTCATCACTCGTGCGGGCCAGCGCAGGCACGAAGCCGGAGCGCGGCCGTCTTCGAGCGAGCGAAGCTCAGGATGAGCCTAGCGCGCGTCCGGCGAGAGGGTGTCGGCAGACCCGAGCCGATTGGGCTCAAAGGCCGGCTGCCGACGAGATGCCTCCCTCCGCGCGAGGATCAAGTGGGATCCGTATCAGCCGAGCGGGTTGGGCTGGTGTGGGACGAATCGACATCAACCGCCGGCTCGCGCGGGAACGTCGTCCGCATGACCTCGAGGAATTCCTCCTGCGTGGTGACGCGCGAGACGCGGCCGCGGAAGTCGCGGGCGCCGGGCAGGCCCTGGGCGTAGGCACAGGCGAACTTCCGCATGAGCAACGTGCCCCGCTCCATGCCGAAGCGGCGACAGACCAGATCGTAGTGATGGAGCACGATCTCCCGCTGCTCGTCGAGCGTCGGATCGGGCGGCGGCTCGTCGCCGCGGAGCAGGGCGGCGACCTGGGCGAAGATCCACGGCCGGGAGAGGGCTTCGCGGGCGATCATCACGCCATCCACACCGCTCTCGCGAAGTCGACGCACGGCCGTCTCCGCCGAGTCGACGTCGCCGTTGCCGACGACCGGGATGCGGGTCACGCTCCGCTTCACCGCGGCGATCGCCTCCCAGTCGGCCGTGCCCTTGAAGAACTGCGCGGCCACCCGGCCGTGCACCGTCAGGCACGCCGCACCGGCCTCCTCGACCCGCTGTGCGACCTCGATCGCCGTGCGGCACGTGTCGGAACAGCCGAGACGGATCTTCGCGGTCACGGGCACGCCGTCACACGCCTCGACCACGCGGCGGACGATCGTGCCCACGCGATCCGGGTCGCGGAGCAGCCACGAGCCGCTGTGGGCCTTCTCCGTGACCTGCTTGACGGGGCAGCCGAAATTGAGGTCCACGACGCTGACCCGAAAATCCTTCGCGAGCCGACGACCGACGGCCGCCAGGTTGTCGGGGTCGTTGTCCCACATCTGCACGGCCAGGGGACGCGGTTCGTCCCGCACGCCCCAGAGCCGGTCGGGGTGTTCGCCGCGATGGGTCTCGAGCCAGGTCGCGCTGCGGGCCGCGATCATCTCCGTGGCGAGCAGGCCCGCACCGCCGAACTCGCGAACCACCTGCCGGTAGGCGTAGTTCGTGTAGCCCGCCATCGGCGCCTGCAGGATCGGTGGGTCGACCGTGACCGGGCCGATGGCCAGTGATCGGGCGGGGGACTGCGTGACGGTCATGGCACGGCCGGCACGGGTGGCGGGACTGCGTTCGACGGCTCCGCCGGAGGGAACGCGGGTCGCACCGCGATCGGCGCGCCGATGAGCATCGACACGAACCGCTCGTCGGCGACGGAGAGATCGGCGACGGCCATGGCGTATTCGGCGATGTCGAGGTTGTAGGCCCGCACGGCGGCGATGAACTCGCGCTGCTGACCGACGAGGGCCGCGTGGGCCGCCACGACGGCCTCGATCGGCCGCCGACCCTTGGCGTGGTCGGCTTCCGCCATCGCCAGCGCCTTCTCGGCGGCGGTCACGGCGGCGGCCCGGGACTCGATCGCCTCGTGCCGAGCCGGCAGTGTGCGGGCGATTGCCCGGGTGCGGCCGGTGGCCATGCGGGCGGCGAAGATCGCGTCGAAGTGGGTGTCGTAGGGGCTGGCGAGCGGCCGGTCCACGGGCCAGGGCAGCGGATCGGTGATCGGGAGTCGGGCGAGGTCGACGAGTTCCTGCTGGGCGACGCCGAGTTGCGACCGCGTCTCGGCCAGATCCGCTCGGGCGGCGGCGATCGAGACGTCGAGCACGGCCCGGTCGTGTGGATCGCCACCGGGCGCGATGAACTCGAGTCGTTCGACGGCTTCGCCTGCCCACCGCAGCGCGGCGAATGCCGCCGAGACCTTCCAATATGCCTGCGCGATCCAGAGCCGCCGCGCGGGATCCCCCGGCCGCTGCAGGGCTTCGAGGAGCGGCAGCGGCCGCGCGTAGAGCGCCGGCGATGTCGACGATGCCGCTGCGGGCGGCTCCAGCAGTCCGGCCAGAAGTTCGGCCGCCGCACCGGCGGGCAGCGCGACGGACTCATCTGGTGCGCTGCCGGTCGCTCCCACGCCGGGAACCGGTGTTGCGGACACACGGTCACCGGCGGCCGGTGTGGGCACGGCGGCCGCCGGGGGTGCCATGTCCACGTCGGGCACGACCACCGACGTCGTGCCATCGGCGGCCGGTGCGCGGGGCGGCGGTTGCAGGTCGGCCGCGGCCTCGTCGGCGGCCTGAAGGCGGACCGCAGCCACGAGGGCGACCGCAATCGCCGCAACTTGCAGGCCCAGGGCTGGCTTCATGGCTCGACCTCCGCGACCAAGGTCACACAGTGTGAGGAGGCGGTCAACCGCAGATGATGACGTTCACGGCGGCCTCAGGATGCGGCGTCGAGATAGGGATCCTGGCTCATCTGCATGTGCGCCTCGGCCCGCTGGCGCTCGACGTATTCGAGGATCCGCCGCTGCCGCATGTGGCGGGCCTCGACCCGCCGCTGGGATCGCTTGAAGACCGCGAATAGCCGCTCGGGATCGCCGTCGAGGCGGCTCCGCAGGCCCGCGGCGATCCGTGCCGCCCGCGGGGCGCCGTAGCCCTGCACGAGGATGTCGTCATCGAGCGCGAGAAACTGCCGCCACGTGCCCGGGTCGCCCTGGCGGCCGCACCGGCCCACGAGCTGGCGGTCGATCCGCGCCGAATCATGGAGTTCGGTGCAGATCACGTGCAGGCCGCCGAGCTCCGCGACGCCGTCTCCAAGCTTGATGTCGGTGCCGCGGCCGGCCATGTTCGTCGAGACCGTGATCTGCCCCCGCTGTCCCGCCTGCGCCACGATCTCGGCCTCCTTCTCGATGTGCCGGGCGTTGAGCACCGTGTGCGGCAGCCCCGCGTCGGTCAGCAGCCGCGACAGGTCCTCCGACTTGTCGATCGAGCGGGTCCCGATGAGCACCGGTCTGCCGAGCGTGTGGAGCTCCCCCACCTCGGCCACGATGCGGCGGAGTTTCTCCTCGTAGGTGGCGCAGACGACGGTGCCGAGCCGCTTGCGAATGGCCGGCTTGTGGGTCGGCACCACGTCGATCGCCACGTCGTATGTCCGGGCGAGTTCCCGGCGACCGGTCGCGATCGTGCCGGTCATGCCCGCGAGATGGGGCCAGCGGGCGAAGAGATCCTGGATCGTGATCCGCGCCGCATGGCCCGAGGGCACCGTGATCTCGATATTTTCCTGCGCCTCGACGGCCTGGTGCAGCCCGTCCCGCCACGTGCGGCCCTCGGCGGCGCGACCGGTGAACTCGTCGATGATCACGATCTTGCCGTCGCGAACGACGTATTGCCGATCGCGGGCGAAGAAGTGCCGGCCGCGGAGGGCCCGCTCCACCGCGTCGTAGATCGCCAGCAGGCTCGTCGCGTCGAGTTCCCGTGGGCGATCGAGGGCCCGCACGCGGCTGCGGCCAGGCCCGAGCAGTTCGCAGGTCTGCTTCTGCCGATCCATCTCGAAATCGACCTCGGGCTCGAGCCCCGTGGCCGCGCGGGCCGCGAAGCGGAACAGCGCCTGCTCGGCGGCCTGGGCCTCACCGGGGGGCGAGGCGATGATGAGCGGCGTCCGGGCCTCGTCGATGAGCACGTTGTCGGCCTCGTCGACGAGCGCGAACCAGTACGGCCGCTGCAGGAGCTTGGCGGCCCCGGCCGCACCGGCGCCGGTCAGCACGGTGCCCAGGTCGCCGGTGCCCTCGTCGAGCTGCCGCTTGACGAGCCGGTCCTTGAGGAAATCGAAGCCGAACTCCTTGGCCGTGCCGTAGGTCACGTCGCAGGCGTAGGCCTTCCGCCGCTGGTCGAAGTCCATCTGCGACTCGACGACGCCGACCGACAGGCCGAGGGCTTCGTAGATGGGCGTCATCCACTCGGCGTCGCGGCGGGCGAGATAGTCGTTGACCGTCGCGAGGTGGGCGCCCTTGCCGGCCAGCGCGTAGAGCACGAGCGGCAACGTGGCGACGAGCGTCTTGCCCTCGCCGGTTTGCATCTCCAGGATCGCCCCCTTCACGAGGGCGGCCCCGGCGAGCAACTGCACGTCGTAGTGCCGCATCGAGAGCCGCCGCCGGCCGGCTTCACGGGTGGCGGCGAAGGTGTCGACGAGCAACTCGTCGAGCTGCTCGCCGGCCTTGGCCCGGTAGGCGAGCGAGCGGCCGAGTCGCTTGAGGGCGACGTCGTCGAGGGCCTCCATCGCCGGCGCCAGGGCGTCGATCCGCTTGACGAGCTGCCAGGTCGCGGCGGTGATCGCCGGACGCGTGCCCGGCGCGAATCCACCCAGCCACTCGAACATCCGTCACCTCCAGGTGCCAGCCCGTCGCGGGCAGAACTTCAATCCCAGCCTACCTGCCGTCGCCGCGGCAGCCACATCGGAGGCGGTCGCGTGCCCATGAAACGCAAAAGCCCGGGAGGCTTGAAGCCTCCCGGGCTTTCTGAGCGGGACGTATTGAAGGATCGCGTTGACCTCGGGCCACGGGATTTACGCCGCGGTACGCGGTTACGGGCCGATCAGGCGGCGGAGGTCCGAACCCGGTTGCGTATCAGGCGGCGACGCGCGATGGGAGCGAGCGTCAGGCCGGCCGCAGCC
This sequence comes from uncultured Planctomycetaceae bacterium, assembly GCA_903919035.1. GTDB lineage: Bacteria > Planctomycetota > Planctomycetia > Pirellulales > UBA1268 > QWPN01. The sequence continues at coordinate 11,336 of CAIXGY010000126.1, forward strand.
ACGACGGCCAGAGACGACGGCTCCGGCACCGGAGCAACCGCCGCCAACGTGACGCTGCCCTTGCTGTCGACGTCGGTGATCCACACGTTGGCGCCCCGCATCTGCAGGCCCCACTGGATGTGCCGGGTCGGATCATTGATGGTCGCCAGGCTGATGGAGAACTCTCCGGTGGACGTGATCGGGAAGGCTTGCTCGATGACCGAACTGTAGTCGGGTGCGAAGTCCCGGACGAAAGCTTTGAACGTGTAATCCGTATTGGGGTTCGTTCCGGTCTGGAGTGTGAACGCTGTGACATTCCCTTTGAACGTCACGGTTTGCCCCGAGTATGTGCCATCGGCCGGTTGTGCGTAGAGGTTGGCCTCCATGATCTTGTTGCCCGTGGCCCCGGGGCCGCCACTCGGCGTGTACCAGAAGGGGTTCGGATCGCCGATCGTGTTGGGGGTGAAGGTGACCGTCGACGCGGTCGGGAACACGGCATTGAGATCGGCGATACCCCACCCGGAGCCGAAGACGTACCCACCGCCATTCGACGGCAGCTCGAAGACATTCATGTAGGCGTTCGACAATGCCGCGCTGTCGATCGTCACTTCCACTGCAGGTGCCAAACCGCACGAGAACACCACGGCCACCATGCCGGCGAGGAACGTCCGCCGGATCCAGCGATTCGAAGAAGTCATGGATTCATCCCCAGAGAAAGCACTGACCAAAATCTGGACGGCACGCCACCGCCCCGCTCGAACTGGAACAGTTGCAAAGGCCGTGCCAAACATTCCGGGCCAGGCGTGGTTTTGCCGTAAAAGCCCGGAAATACTGGGTTTATCGCTGGTACTTCCGCGAGTCACGGCTGCACGGAAATCACCTTTCTAAAGAGTGATTTCGTCAGGCGAGCGAAACGGTTTCGCAATGGTTATGAAACAGTTTCGTCGAATGTTGGAAACGCTTCGCAGTCTGCGGCAAAGCTGCGGCAACCGGCTTCAAGTCACGCGGCGAGCAGCCGCCGAAGCGCCGGAAACAGGCGAGCGGGCAGGGCCGCCGGTGCCGATGGGCGCACCGACGCGCAGCCCGCGATGTCAAAGCGGGCGGTCATGGAAGGAAAGCCACGGGCGGCCGTGCCGATGCTACCGGTCGACATTCCGGCAACGCCGGCATCGAGCGAGAACAGGAACGCTGCAGAGCCCCAGCAGGGCGACGATCAGACCCGCCGGCTCCGGCACGGCGGCCATGAGCGCGAGCCCGCCCGAGCCGGAACCCGCACCCAGCACCGGCAGGCCGCCCAGCGAGAGCAGGCCCGCCGTGGCCGTCGGCAGATACGAGCCGGCGTTGTAGAGCCCCGTGTTGTTGAGCAGCGTGATGTCGGTCAGCGTGGTGCCGTTCGAGTAGTTGAAGTCACCCTGCACCCACACCGCCCCCGTGCTCACCCCGGCGCCGTACTTGCCGCCGTTGTTCACGAGGGTGATGTCCGAGAAGTTCACCTGCCCGTCCAGGTTCGCGTCGCCGTAGGCCGCCCAGGCCACCGTGGCCGA
>CAIXGY010000127.1 GCA_903919035.1 uncultured Planctomycetaceae bacterium
CCGCCGGATCATGGACCGTGAGGCCCGCCGTCGAGTGCTGCGGGCCGCCCCGCGCTGATTCCCGTCGGCCCGGTGCGACCGGGCGGGAGAAGACCATGCGACGCGCGAGCCACGTCCTGTTGCTGGCCGCGGCCTGCTGGGCCGCGAGGCCCGCTGCCGTCGCGGCCCAGGGCCTCTTCGCGGGCTGGGGCCTGGCCGGAGATCCCGCGGCGAGTTGGGATCCGGCGGCTGTCGCCGACTATCTCTTCACCGGTCAGCCTCCCCATCCGGCCGTGGCGCGGATCATCGCGCCGGAGGGGGGCGGCACGTCGATGGGATCGGGCGTGCTCGTCGATGTCAATGCGACGCAGGGGCTCGTGCTCACCAACTGGCACGTCATCCGCGATGCGAAGTCGGCGGTGCTCGTGCAGTTTCCCGACGGCTTCCAGTCGGCCGGCACGGTGGTGCGGGCCGACGAGGCGTGGGATCTTGCCGCCGTCGTGATCTGGAAGCCGCCGGTCCCGCCGGTCGCGCTGGCTCCTGCTGACCCGGCCGTGGGGGAACCGCTCACGATCGCCGGCTTCGGCCGCGGAGCCTACCGGGAGCAGACGGGGCGCTGCACCGAGTATTTGTCGCCCGGAGCAGGGCACCCGAAGGAGTTGGTGGAACTCGAGGCCACGGCTCGGCAGGGAGACTCCGGCGGCGCCATCTTCAACGAGCGGCGTGAACTCGCGGGCGTGCTCTTCGGTCAGGCAGAAGGGCGGACGATCGGGAGTTGCTCGAGCCGTGTGCGGACGTTCCTCGCGAGCGCCGGTTCGCGAGGATTCGTGCCGGTGCAGGCGGCGAGCTACGCGGCGGCGCGGGCCGCCGAGCCCGGCGACGTGACCGCGGCCGACGATCCGGCGATCGTGCTCGCCGGGGCCGATGCCGAGTCGGTCCATCGGGCGATGCACGTGCCGCTACCCGTCGTCGCCCCGCCGTCGCTGCCGGCCCCGCCGGCCGTGGATTCGTGGAGCACGCTCGCCGAGGCGGCCGGGCCGACGACGCTGCGGCTCCTGCGTGCCGCGGCCGATGGACCGCTCCTGCTTTCGGCCGCCGGTGGACTGGCCCTCATCGCCTTCGGGATGAGGGTGATCTTCGGGCGGCGGCGGCACGCGGCGTGAGCGCGGGTGGTCAGCCAGCCCGCGGTCACTGCTTCGGCGTGCGCTTCACGGTGGCCTTCGTGATCGTCACCGGCTCCACGGGCCGGTCACCCCCGCCGGTCCGCACGTCACCGATCGCCTTGACCACCGCGAGGCTGGCCGCGTCGGCCGTGCGGCCGAAGGCCGTGTATTGCCGGTCGAGGTGGGGCACCCGCTCCAGGCAGATGAAGAACTGGCTTCCGGCGGAGTTGGGGTCGCTCGTCCGGGCCATCGAGAGCACGCCCGGCTCGTGCGGCGTGGCATTGAATTCCGCGGGAATCATGTAGCCGGGACCGCCGGTGCCGGTGCCCTGCGGGCAGCCGCCCTGAATCATGAAGCCCTTGATGATGCGGTGGAAGCCGACGCCGTCGTAGAAGCCGCTCTCGGCGAGGGCCACCATGTTGCGGACGTGGCCCGGGGCGGCGGCGGGGTCGAGGGCGAGCCGGATCGGCCCCTTCGTGGTCTCGAGCGTGATCTCGTAGTCGGTCCGCTCGAGATCGAGGTCGCGGGCTGCCTTTTGGAGTTCGGCGGCACTGGGCTTGGGCATGGAATCTCCTCAGGTTGTGACCGGCCGGACCTGCCGGTCGATATGCTCGGACCCATGGACATGCCAAGGCACTCCATTGGACCGCTCGACGCCGCCGACCTCTCCGGCCGCGACTTGGGAGGATATCGGCTCGTCCGGCGCCTGGGAAGCGGCGGCATGGGCGACGTCTATCTGGCCGATCAGAAGTCGCTCGGTCGGAGGGTGGCAGTGAAGGTGTTGCGGCCCGAGATGCTGCGGCATTCGGGCGCGGTGGAACGATTCGAGCGTGAGGCCCGGGCGGCGGCCGCCCTCGCCCATGGCAACATCGTGCAGATCCACGAGGTGGCGTGTGTCGGCGGCCTGCACTTTCTCGCCGAGGAGTATGTCGCGGGGCCGTCGCTCAAGGCCTGGCTCACGGCCCGCGGGCCGCTCGACGCGCCGCAGGCGTTGGCCGTGCTGGTTCAGGTCGGTGCGGCGCTGGCGCGGGCGGCGGAGCAGGGCATCGTGCATCGCGACATCAAGCCCGAGAACCTGCTGCTCACCCGCTCCGGCGAGGTGAAGGTGGCGGACTTCGGGCTCGCGCGCCTGGCATCGGACGACGTGGAACTCACGCAGGCCGGCACGACGCTCGGCACACCGCTCTACATGAGCCCGGAGCAGGGGCGGGGTGGAGTCCTCGATTCGCGGAGCGATCTCTACTCGCTCGGGGCGACGGTGTATCACCTGCTCACGGGCCAGCCGCCGTTTCGGGGCGCGACGGGCGCGAGCGTGGTGATGGCCCACATCTCAGAGCCGCCGGCGCCGCTCGCGTCGCTGCGGCCCGACCTGCCACAGGCGTTGTGCGGGATCGTCGAACGGTTGTTGGCGAAGGATCCGGAGGATCGCTTCGCGACGCCGCTTGATTTGGTTCACGAGGCTGAAGATGTGGCGGTCGCACTCGGTGCAGGGCTGCGTCGTGTCCCGGCGCCGATGTCGTGGGATGGGCCTGAGGACGCATGGACGACGGGATCCGGACCCGGGCCGGCCGCCGGCAGCGCGGCATCGGCTCGGGTGCACGAGGCCACCCGACAGCTGCAGGTCGCGATGGTCCGGGAGTCCGAGGCCCGGTCGAGTTCCCGCCGTGCGTGGATTGCGACGCTTGGCGCAGCTGCGGCGGCCGCCGCGGTGGGATTCGTCGCCGGGCGGCTGCGGTCGCGGCGGCCCGAGCTCCTCGGCCCGGCGGGTCCGCGGAACCGTGGCCGCTGAACCCGTCGACGGCGGGAAATCCGCGTATTCCAGTCGCGAACGGCGGCTTCAAGTCTGCTTGACCCAGAGTCCGACACTGGTAGAACGAGAAGGGCTCATGAAGCCCGTAGACGCCCCCATCGTCTAGTGGCCCAGGACGTCGGGTTCTCAGTCCGAAAACCGGGGTTCGACTCCCCGTGGGGGTACCTGAACAGCCGTATCCTTCGCACACGCGGGGGATACGGCTGATTCTTTTTCTGGGGAAGGCTGCTGATAGTTCGCAGCGGTCGCTGACTGCACCGCTTTTTGCACCGCTTTCGTGAGCGGGTCCACTGGGGCCGGATGAGCCGCCTGCCGGTAGTCGTCATCCGTGACCATCAGGTAGTGGTCATCGAAGACCGGATAGGGATCCTGCCGGCACAGATGCTCAAGGCGATTGACGCGGCACGACGCGAAAAGGCGGAGCGGGAGGAGAATGAACGCAAGGGCGACGGGTGTCGCCGACGCCTACGACCCGCTCGCCACCTGGGCCGAGCAACTGCCGGAACGGGTCCAAAAGCCCCGGTGAAGCCCGGCGACTGCCGCGAGTGCCTCTTCGGTGCACTTTGATTTGCGCTCTAGGGATATACCGTGGGTATATCCGGCGCATCGAAAACAAAGCTGTCGTCCATGCCGCGCCGCGGCGTAGGGTTTTTACGCAGTCGGCGACAGGCGGAAGAAAGCAGCGATTGTCGCGGTAATTTCCGTCGGATCGATGGAAGTACGAACGGTGGCTGCCAGCGAGCGGCTGATCTCTTCCCACTCGGGTGAAGTGACCGGAAACGATTCGAGGAACCTCGTTACGTCCGCTCGAATCTCCTCAGGTAGTTGCAGTCCCGGTGTTGCTGGAAGCGTAAGGGCCAGCCGAAACACGTCGGAGCGATGCTTCTTGATCTTCCGCGAGTCGATTTGCTCGCCCTGCGACAGGCGGCGAGTCAGGTCGAGCCAAGCGTATGCCTTGAGCGGTATGAGGGAGGTCGCATTTGCGATCGCAAGGCCATCGATCACGTCGTTGTGCTGCCGTACCAAGTCGTAGTAGGCGTCGTGGAGCAGGATCGCCGAGAGACTGTGGTGGTCGGGCGCGACGACGACGGGCATGATCTCGCCGGGGTCGAGGTCGAGGCGTCCGACAGAGCGGCTGAACAGTTCGATTTCTGCCGGATAGTCCGGGCTGCCTGGCTCGGCAAATCGGTAGAGTTCCGGAGTGCCCGTCGACCGCTGGCGAATGCGATATCCGCCGTCGGATACGAACCGGCGCATCTCGCGGACGAAAGTCTCGTCGAGCGCTTCAGCCAGCAGGACGATGTCGAGATCCTTGGTCGGCCGAAATGGCAGCCTTTGCCGCCCGAACCAGTCATCGCAGGCGGCTCCGCCTATCAGGACGAAAGAGCCCTGGAATAGCCGGAATCGCTCGCGGAAAAGCTCGAGGCCTACGACCATGAAATCCGTTTCAGCAGCGTTTCGAGTTGTTCCTGCACCCGCTCGTCGGGCACTTCACGCAGCGTGAGGTACACCGACAGTGGATCGGCGATGTCGCGATCGGTCAACGCGCAGGGATCGTACGACCACGACTCGATTTTTACGTTGGCCTCGTCCGGATCGGGCACGATCCGGATTTTCCGGTTCTTGACCGCTTCACGGACGGCCGGGGCGGCCATGCAGAATGTGGGAATGCGGTCATCCGCGATTTTCGTTGTTCGACAGAGGGCCGTCATCCCGGCAACCAGGGCTTCGGCGGGACATTTGTCCCATCGTGCCCAGTGAAATGTCCGCAGGGGTGTGGCGAGCCAGGGCAGGGCTTTGTCCCACAGTTCGCGGCCGGCGGAACGGAACGCGAGCGAAATCGTCCGGCCGGTCTTTCGGGCATGACACAGCCCGGTCGCCTCGAGCTCGGCTCTGACCTTCGAGAGCATGATCGGCGAATAGCCGACGGCGAGGGCGATGCGCCTGAGGGGCCAGCCGTCGAGGTTCTCCCGCTCGACATGGTAGAGCAAGACGACCTGGGCGGCTGGCGTGAGTCGCTTCATGACATGCCCGCGCTGAAGGTTCTGTCGCTCCCGCAGATCCACGAGTGCCAGGGGCAGAAACGTCTGGCGGTCCGGGACGATGAAGGGCACCCGAAGCTGAATGAGCTTCTGGCGCGTGCGGGTCTCCAGACCGGTGAGCACGAGCACCGTGGGCTTTCCCAAGTGGCCCGTGACGACTTCGGCGTGTGTCGCGTAGGTTGCGGCTGGCGTCGCGTCCTCGTGTGCGGTCTCGATGGCCAGAATCCAGTCCCTGCCCAGGATCCGAGCGCGGTAGCACCCGTACCGCTTGCGGAGATAGAGCGGCAGCTTTTCGGTTGGTGCCTTCGCCAGTTCCGGTCGTTCACCGGTGAGGTCGGCAAGGTACGAGAGCAACGCGTCGGCGGGGGGCGGCATGTGATGTACCCTCGAAATGCATACTACACACGCCAAGTGTAGCGTGCACAAAGAGTGTACATAACCATCGGGAAAGCTTGTTTTGTAGGCCTGCCCACGCCGCGTGCGTCAGCGAAACCTCGGCGACGCCGGCTGTGGCGAGGTTTGGTAGACGGGCTTCGAGAGAAAGCGTGTGCGGGGTTTCAGCGTCCGCCGGCGGCGCGCCGCATGAGGCTCACGAGGGCTTGGCGTTGGCCCTCCGGGAGCTCAGAGAGGAGTCGAACCAGGTCCCCGAGATCGGGGGCCACCCACAGTGGTCCGGACTGTGGTCCGGCGTTTTCCTCGACCGCGGTTTCTCCAGGAGATTCCTCGTTCATTCGAATCTCCGTGGGAATAGACTCCCGGCTCATCACTTCCGACACCTCCATCAGCGGTAGGGCAGTGCCCATGGACGACCACGCCTCGTCACCTTCCGGATGGCTCGTCGACCTCGAACGGCAGCACGACATCCCAACCGACACCTACTGCGGCCTGGCTCCCGAGGACATGAGCCGGGCGATCGTGGCCTACCACGCGGGACCACGAACACCGGGAGAGCCGGTCGGCTACATGCCCGTCGGATCGGACGAGACCCGACTCGGCTGGCTCCGTGCGGAATTCGGTCCCGATGCGAACGTCGAGCGGATCAGGTTGCTGGAGCAGTTTTTCGCGGCCCGCGTGAGCCGGGCACTGAAACTCGACTGGATGCTGCCGAACGAGGCGTTCGACCGCGAGGTGTCCGAGGGGCTGCTGCGACACTTTCCCGAACTCAGCGAGGAAGCACGCGCGGTCGTCGCGGGCAACTATTCCTACAGCCACGCGAAGTGACCGCCCGTCCGCCGGCGTTGCCAGCCGCCCGTGGCTACTCGTGCGCGCCTTCCACGTGGGCCTCGCCGTCGGCGTCGATGTCCACGTGGAGCGTCATCGGATGGCAGCAGACCGGACAGTCCTCGACGTAGTCCTGATGCGTGCCGGCCGAGATGTCCACGGGCACCACGATCTCCTCGCCGCACGAGTCGCAGACATACATTGCGGCCACGTCGGTGCTGGGCCGCGTCTTCCGCCGCTTCGAGGTTTTCGATTTCGTCATGGCGTCACTCCCGGGAAGAGGTCGGGGAATTCTAGCCTTGCCGACCGCGGGAGGCCCTGTCGTAGGATGTGGACATGCAACCACGTGTCCGGCGGATCGTGACGATCGTGGGCGGGGTGGCCGCGACAGTCGCGGTGTGGGTCACGCCTGCCCCTGGGCAGAGTCCCGCGGCCGCGGAACCCGACGCCGTGCGCACGACGCGGGAGCGGTATGCGGGCACCTGGCGGGTCGTGGCTTTGGAGTCCGGCGGGACCCGGGTCGCCGATGGTCGCGAGATCGTGGTCACGAACAAGACCGACGGCTCGTGGACGATCACCGTCGGCGACAAGGTCATCAGCCGAGGCACGAGTCGGATCAACCCCGCAGCCAGCCCGCCGGAGATCGACATCGAGGTCGGCGAAGGCACCGGAAAGGGCACGACGCTGCTGGGCATCTATGAATTGGATGAGACGTCGCGGCGGCTGTGTTTTCGCGGAGCCGGGGGCGCCCGGCCGCGGGAGTTCGCAACCGCCCCGGACTGCGGATCGCTTCTCGTGACGTTCGAGCGGCAGTGACGCTCACGAAATCCCGACGAACGGGGCGCGGCGGGCACGGTCGATCTGCTCGTCCAGCGTGATCCCGAGTCGCAGCAGCCCGGCGTTGGGCCGAAAAGCCTCGGCGGGTGTGCGTGGCCGGATGCTTGCCGTGAGACAGTCGTTGCGGACGAAAAAAGCATTGGTGCCCGATGAGTCGCAGCCCACCAGGCTCATGCCCTTGCGGCCGGCGAGCCGCACGAGGGCTGCCAGCGACGCCCCTGCGTAGGCGAAGTGGTGCGGCGCGTCGTCAGCCGGCCGACCCGACTCGGCATACGGCATCGCGAGCGACAGGTCGGGCCCGAGGGCCGCGTTGTATTCCACGACGGCGACCCGGGCCGACACCTGGTCGAGCGATTCCCAGAACCAGTAGTCGTTGCCGTCCACGTCGATCGACACGAGGTCGATCTCCGCGGGCGTGCCGTGGGCGAGCAGCAGCGGTTGCAGCGTGTCGCGGGTCAGGAACGCCCGTACGGCCCGCGCGGCCGCGGCGTTGACCATGGCCACGGCACGATTGAAGCGGTCCACCTGCCAGTCGGAAGCGTCGAGGAACAGCCCGGTGAACCGTTCGTGGAGCACCAATCGCAGCGAGTTGCTTTCATTGGTCGAAAAGCCGAATTCCACGCACCGCCGCGACGCGAAGCCGATCTCGCCGAAGATGTGGCGAAGGATGCCGTCCTCGCCGTTCTGCGAAAAGAGCCGGTATTCGAACCGTTCGAGGCCGGTGTGGCCCGCCCGTTCCGGCGGGGGCCAGACGCGAGCGTCGGGGCGCCGCCAGATTTGCCGCACCCGCCACATGACCAGCGGCATCGGCACGCGGCGCCGGACGACGTGGCGGATGGGCGCGGTCAGCCGTTTGCAGAGCAGTCGCGACCGGTCGAGCATCCGTGAACTCCGACGGGAGTAGGATTGTGCCGGCGCCGTGGAGTCGCCGGCAAATCCGCCGCGGGTTCGACCATGTACACGATCCACGAACACACCGCCGATCTCGGCATTCACGTCACGGCTTCCAGCCTCGCGGCCCTCCTCGCCGACGCCGCCCACGGACTCACGGCCGTGATCGCGGGCGACGCCGGGCAGATCCGCTCGCTGACGGCCGAAACCTTCGACGTGTCGGGCTCCGATCCCGCCTGGCTGCTCCGCGACTGGGCCGCCGAGGTGCTCGCCGCCTTCGATCTGCGGCGGATGCTGTTCCGCGAGTTTGACGTGAAGGTTGACGACACCGGGCTTCGGGCCATCGCCCGAGGTGAACGCTACGATCCCGCGCGGCACGTGCTTGCCCACGAGGTCAAGGCGATCACGCAGCACGAACTACTCGTCCGCCCGATCGAGGCTGGCTGGGAGGCCTTCTTCATCGTCGACATCTGATCCAGGCCCCCGCCGACCCCGGAGACGACCGATGCGAGACGAGACCGGGCCGCCGAGCGGCACGCCCGCGCGGCCGTACGAGGGACCGCTCGAACGCGTCGATGATTGCACGTGGCGGATCCCGAAGTCGTATCGCCCCGGCATGCATGTCGACGGCCTGATCTTCGCCGACGAGCGGCTCCTGCCGCAGTTGCGGAGCGATCGTGCACCGGAGCAGGTCGCCAACGTGGCCTTCCTGCCCGGCATCCAGCGGGCGAGCCTCGCTATGCCCGACATTCATTGGGGCTACGGGTTCTGCATCGGGGGTGTCTGCGCCACCGATCCCAAGGCCGGCGGCGTGGTGTCGCCCGGCGGCGTGGGCTACGACATCAACTGCGGCGTGAGACTCGTGCGGACCGACCTCGCGCTCGACGAGGTGCGGCCGCAGCTCGTGCCGCTCGTCAACCAACTTCTCCGCGACGTGCCCGTGGGCGTGGGGCAGGGCGGACCCTACGTGTTCACGCCCGCCGAACTCCGCCGGCTGATGGCCGAGGGCGTGCCCTTCCTGCGCGACCGCGGTCTGGCGACGGCCGACGACGTGGCCTGCGCCGAGGCCGAGGGTCGGATCGCGGACGCGGAGCCCGGGCTGGTGAGCGACCGCGCGATCGCCCGCGGCGCCGACCAGTGCGGCACCGTCGGCGCCGGCAATCATTTTATCGAGGTGCAGGTGGTGGATCGCGTCGAGGACGCGCGGGCGGCCGCCGCCTTCGGCCTGCGGGCCGGCCAGATCTGCGTGCTCATCCATTCGGGCTCGCGCGGCCTCGGCTACCAGGTCTGCGACGACGCCCTGCGGACGCTTCGCGACGCCCCGGCGAAGTACGGCATCGCGCTCCCCGACCGCCAACTCGCCTGCGCCCCGGTCGAGAGCCCCGAGGGCCGCCACTACCTCGGCGCGATGCGGGCAGCCGCGAACTATGCCTTCTGCAACCGGCAGCTGCTCATGTGGCAGGTTCGCGAGGTCTTCGCGCGGATCTTCGGCCGATCGTGGGAGTCGCTCGGCATGACGCTCCTCTACGACGTCGCCCACAACATGGCGAAGCTCGAGCGGCACGACGTGGAGGGCGTCGCGAAGGAGGTGTGTGTGCACCGGAAGGGCGCCACGCGGGCGTTTCCTGCGGGACATCCCGACGTGCCCGCGCGGTATCGGGCCATCGGCCAGCCCGTGATCATCCCCGGCGACATGGGCCGCGCGAGCTGGGTGCTGCTCGGGGGGCCGCGATCCCTCGAACGCTCGTGGGGCACCACCTGCCACGGCGCGGGACGGTGCATGAGCCGCACGGCCGCAACGCGGGCGGCGCGAGGCCGCAGCATCCGACACGAACTGGAACTCGGCGGCGTCGTGGCCCGCTGCCGCAGCCGCGAGGGGCTCGCCGAGGAGCAGCCGGCGGCCTACAAGGACGTCGACGTGGTCGTCGATGTCGTCCACCGCGCGGGACTCTCCACCAAGGTGGCTCGGCTGAAGCCCCTCGGTGTCATCAAGGGCTGATGGGGCTCAGCGGCGCGGCCGCCGCGGCCCGGCGCCACTTCGTGGCCGGCAGCCCGTAGTCACGCAGCAACTCCACGACCCGTGCGTCCTCGACCTGCTCGAAGTTGCGGTAGAACTGCCCGATGGCCCAGAAGGTCTCGGGCTCCTCCAGGCACACGAGCCGGTCGCAGAGCGGCCGGATCGCGTCGAGCCGGTCGGGTGCGGCCACGGGCACGGCCACCACGATCTCCGTGGCGCCGGCAGTCCGCACCCAATGCAGGGCCGCGATCATCGTCGCGCCGGTGGCAATGCCGTCGTCGGTGAGGATCACCGTGCGGCCCGCGATCGCCGCCTGCGGCCGCACCGCGCGGAACATCGTCTTTCGACGGGCGATCTCCGCGAGTTGTCGCTGGCGTTCGGCCTCGACATAGGCATCGCCCGCGTCGGTCATCGCGCTCGCGAAGTGATTGAGATAGACCTCGCCATTCTCGCTGACCGCACCCAGGGCGAGTTCCGGCTGGTGGGGCGAGCGGAGCTTCCGCGACAGCACCACGTCGAGTTCCGCGCCGAGGCCCCGGGCGAGCACGGCGCCGATCTCCACGCCACCGCGGGGGATCGCCAGCACCAGGGGCTTCTCCAGCGACTCGCCACGCAGTCGCTCCACGAGCATCCAGCCCGCCTCGGCGCGGTCGGCGAAGATCCGGTGATGCATGGCGATGCTCCTACTCGTGAAGGTGCGCGCCGAACCACTCGGCGGCCAGACGGGCGGCCTCCGCGAGCGTGCCCGGCTCCTCGAAGAGATGCGTGGCGCCCGGCACCACGGCCAGCCGCTTCTCGCCCCCCAGTTCCGCGAACGCCCGCTCGTTGAGCGCCAGAACGTCGCCGTCGAGTTCGCCGACGATGAGCAGCGTGGGCGCCTGGACGACGCGGAGCCGCCGGCCGGCGAGGTCGGGTCGGCCCCCGCGAGACACGACGGCGGTGAGCCGCGGCTCGCGGGCGGCGGCGACGAGCGCCGCGGCGGCGCCGGTGCTCGCGCCGAACGCGCCCAGCGGCAGGTGGCGGGTCTGCTCCAGCCCCGTCACGAAGCGGACCGCAGCCAGGAGCCGGTCGGCGAGCAGGCCGATGTCGAAGATGTTGATCCGATCCGTCGCCTCCTCCTCGGTGAGAAGGTCGAAGAGGAGCGTGCCGATCCAGGCCTCATGGAGCACGTTCGCCACGAAGTCGTTCCGTGGGCTGCGCCGGCTCGAGCCGCTGCCGTGCGCGAAGAGCACCAGACCGGTCGGGGGTGTGGGCAGACGGAGCCTGCCAGGCAGGGCGACGGCCGACCCCGACAGGCCCGTCGCGGGAATCGCGACGTCGAACGACTCGACGGTTTCGAGCAGCGTCATGGAATCTCCTCGTGGGGGGCGGCATGGCGGTGCAGCGCGTGGTCGTGAGGATGGACGAGGTGCACGGCCGAGGCCTGCGGCCCCTCGTCCCCCTCCTCCTCCGTGAAGAACACCGAGCTGCCGACGTCGGCCGCGTGGAACTCGGGATCGGAGATCGCGTGGCGGTGGAAATAGACGTCGCGGCCGTCGGGTGTCCGGATGAAGCCGTAGCCCTGCAGGGGAAAGAGCTGCGAGATCCGCCCTTGGGCCCGGGACGCGTGGATCTTCTCGGTGCCGCGCATCCGGCGGACGTGATCCTCGAGGCGACGGCGGGCCGCATCGAAGGCGTCGCGGAGGGCCACGAACACGTCCTCGTGGGCATGGTCGAGGTGGTGGTCGCGGTTGACGACGATTTCCCCGCCTGGCACGACGAGGTCGACGCGGATCGAGTACAGCCGTCCCTCGCGATGATGGCGATGCGGCTGCGCGACGACGACGTGGCAGCCGGTGATCCGGTCGGTGAACCGCTCGAGGTGGGCGATGTGGTCGAGCGCCGCGTCGCGGACGGCCTCGTCGACGGGCAGGTCGTCGAACGACACCTGGGGCTGGGTCTGCATGAAGGGCTGCTCCCGATCATCGAGGCGCCGCATCCTGCCCGCGTGCCGCAAGCGTAGGCATCCGGCCGCCGCGCCGCGGCCGGATGCGGGAGTGGCCGGGTGTTTCGCGGGGCCACGCAAGCCGGACAGTTTGCGAAGTGCGGGCGACAGCGGCGGCCTGGGGTGCGCCCGGCGGCCTCGGCGGGATTTGTCGGTTTGGAATGCTGGAGGAGCGGCCGGACAGGTGACGATGGCACGGGTGCGCACGTGGACGCGACCGCGGGCGCCGTTCCGGGCGGTGCGAGCCCCCATGCCACAGACAGCGTCTTTCCCAGCCCTGTGCCGCGCCGCGGCGCCGGCCATCGTCGCGCTCGCGATGTCGACGGTCGGCGCTGCCGCCGATACCTGGCCCGATCCCGGTGGACTTCTGCGCACCGCCGATCCCGGTCCGGCACTCCCGCCGCAGACAGCCCACGCCCCGGCCGTCGCAGCCCTGACCCACGGCCCGAGCCCCACGACGCTCGCCGAGTTCGTCGCCCTCGCGGAGCGCAGTCATCCGAAACTGGTCGCCGCGCGGTCCGCGGTCGAGGCCGCGCGGGGCAAGGCAGTGCAGGCCCGTCTCTATCCGAATCCCATGCTGGCCGGTGGGTCGCCCCAGGCTGCCGGCACCTACAGTCAGTGGAACGGCTTCGCGTCGCAGGACGTGGTCACCGCCGGCAAATTGCGGCTCGCGCAGCAGGCGGCGCTCCGGGAGGTGCAGAAGGCTGAATACGACCTCGTCCGGGCGCGGTTCGACGTGCTGCGGGACGTCCGCCAGGGCTACTACGCGCTCCTCGTCTCCCAGCGACGCGTCGAGATCTACACGCAACTACTCGACATCGCCAAGCGGTCCTACGAGATCGGGAGCCAGTTGGCCGAGGCCGGCGAGGGCACGAAGGCCGACGTGCTCTTCTGGAGCATCGAACGCGACCGCGCCGACGTCCGCCTGCTCAACGCCGCAGTCTTCATCGAGACCGGCCGCCGGCAACTGGCCGCGGCGATCGGCCTGCCGCGGGCCGATGTCGGCATGCTCGAGGCCGATCTCCTGCAGAGGCTGCCGAACTTCGATCTCAAGCAGTTGCAGGAGGCCGCGGTGCGCCGCAACGCGCTGCCGCGGGCCGCGGAGGCGGACGTCGCCCGCGCCCAGTGGGCCCTCGAGCGGGCGGTCGTGGAGCCGATTCCCAACGTCAATCTGCTGGGCGGCTATCAGCGGCAGGTCGACTACCCGCCCCAGGATCAGGGGCTCGTGCAGGTCATGATCGAGGTGCCCCTCTTCGATCGCAACCAGGGCAACATCCGCTCGGCCCGCGCCGACATCGCGTCGTCGCGCGCGGCACTGCGGACGACCGAACTCGATCTCGCCACGCGGGCCGCCGAGGCCGTCACCACCTACCGCACGTCCCAGCGGCTCGTGGAATGGTACGAGCAGTACATCCTGCCCAAGGCACGGGAGACCGTGCGGCTGACGCAACTGCTCTACGCGCAGGGCGAGGTCACGTTTCTCAGCCTGCTCCAGGCGCAGCGGATCCTCACGGAAACGGAGCTGGCCTATGTGGAAGCCCAGGCGGATCGTTGGACCGGCGCGGTGACGATCGCGGACCTCCTGCAGCTGGAGGTCTTCCCGCCGCCCGCCGACGCGCCCGCCGCGGTCGAGGCCCAGCCGGGCATGCCGCCTGCGGCCGGTGTCGTGCCGCTCGCCATGCCCGAGGCCGTCCCTCCGCCGGCCGAACCGCTTTCGGGGCCCTGATTCGTGATGCGGCTCACGAGTGGTCGCCTCGCGCATCGACTCGCCTGACCGGCGTCGGGGATGCCTGTGCCGTCTCGCTCGGGCGTTCGCGACGGGCGGCGTGCCCGTCGCTCACTCGATGCTGCCCTCGCTTCGCAATCCGTGCTGCGCTTGGCCGGCAACGCCGGCTCGACGGCACGGGCATCCCCGACGCCTTGCCCGACACGATCGAGGCAGACCTGAGCCGGTCAGGCGCAGCGAGCGGCTGCGAACGAGATGGCTCGGCGACGCATGGGGATCACGCGTGAGCCGTATCAGTCGGCCGCGGCGATCTCGAGCGGGAGCGTGGTCCGCGCGGTCGAGCCGGAGCGAGTGTCGATGACCTCCACCTCGACGCGACACTGGCCACCGGGAATCGACTCGGGCACCTGCACGACGTAACGTGCGAAGTAGTCGTGGCGACGGCTGGGGCTGGTCTCGGCCAGGGGATCGAAACTCCAGGTGTGAAGCGTGACGCCGGCGGCGTCGACGAGCCGTAGCACCGCGTCGATGCAGGTCGTGTGGCCCGCGGGCGTGGATCCGGCGGAGAGATTGTCGAGTTCGACGTAGACGATCACTTCCTGGCCGGGATGGAACCGGTCGGCCGCGAAGCGGTCGATGTCGCCCCAGGCCCTGACAGCGGACGCGAAGCAGGCGGTGCGCACGGCCAGCGGCGGCTCCGCGACCACCTCGGGAACGACCGGATCCGCGGGCGGGACCGGCGCGGGATCGGCGGTCGGCGCGGGAGCCGGTGACTCGGCCTGTGCCGTCGGCGGCACCTCGTCCACGGCCGCGCTCGCCTCGGGTTCGATGGCGTCGGCAGCCGGTGCCGGCTCTGTGTCTCGACTCGTTGCGGACTGGGAGGCGTCAGCGACAGATTCGGTCGCCACCGCCTCCGGCGTCGTGGCCGCGACACCCGACGTGGCCAGCGATCCGGCGAATTCGTCGACGACCACCGGCCAATCCTCGGGCTGGGTTCGTTGCAGCGTCGCCACGAGGGCGGCTTCGACGGCCGGGTCGAGGTCCCCGAGGTGTGACAGGCGAGCCATCGCTTCCTCGAGAGCCGCCTCCCGTCGTTCGCGATCCGCTTCCGCCGGCGCCGGGGTGTCCGCCGCGGGTTCCCCGGGTGCGTCCGTGACCGCGTCAGCCGCAGTCTCGGCGTCGTCCGGAGCGGAGGCCGCGTGATCCGCGGCGGTCCAGAGCCCGTCGCGCAGATATGCGGTCGTCAGCGCCGAGGTGCATCCGGACTGCAGCGCGACCACGATGCACGCGGTTGCGAGCGCGAACGGCTTGCCAAGGGTCACGGTGGGGCTCATCGGGTGCGTCGCGAGGCAGGGCGGACGAGGGGCGCAAGGCCGGGAATCGGGCGGGGAGAATAGGAGGCCGGTGGGCCACGCAACAAGGCCAGTTGGGCCGCGCGGGTCGGCGGCGAATCGGGCGAATTCGCGGGGCCGGGTCGCCGTTGTCGGGGCCTGCTCGCCGTCAACGCGAACGCGGGCCGACGACTGGATGGCCGAATGCGGCGGCGGCTGGGTACACTCCTGCCGCCACGTCCGCCGGAACCGTCGCCACATGCCCCCGTCAGCCGACTGGCAGTCCGTCCCGCCGCAGTGGACCCACCGGCATCTGCTCGATCTGGAACGGCTGACGCCCGAGGAAATTCGGCTGCTGCTCGACACCGCGTCGCTCTTCAAGGAGGCGACCGACGGCTGCCGCCGCAAACTCGCCATCCTCGCCGGCTCGACGGTCGTCAACCTGTTCTTCGAGAACTCGACCCGCACGCGGACGAGTTTCGGGCTCGCGGCCCGCCGCCTCGGGGCCGACGTCATCGACTTCACCGCGGCCAGCAGCAGCCTCTCGAAGGGGGAGTCGTTCATCGACACCGCCAAGAACCTCGAGGCGATGGGCATCGACGCGGTCGTGGTCCGGCACGCCACCCCGGGCACGCCGCACCTGCTCGCCAAGCACCTCGGGGTGGGCGTGATCAACGCCGGCGACGGCCCGCACGAGCACCCGACTCAGGGGTTGCTCGACATCCTCTCGATCCGCGAGCGGCTGGGGAGCCTCGAGGGAGCCACGGTCGGCCTGGTGGGCGACATCGCCCACAGCCGCACGGCTCGATCCAACCTGTGGGGGCTGACGAAGCTCGGGGCGAAGGTCATCCTCTGCGGGCCGCCGACGCTCGTCTCGGATCGGTGGCGGGAGTTCGGCGTGGAGGTGTCGCACGACCTCGATGCGATCGTGCCCCGGTGCGACGCGCTCAACCTGCTCCGCATCCAGTTCGAGCGGCAGAACACGCGGCCGTTCCCGTCGGTGCAGGAATACGCCCATCTCTACGCGATGACGATCGAGCGGCTGCGGCGTGCGCGGGCCAACCTTCTGATCCTCGCGCCCGGGCCCATCAATCGCGGCGTGGAGGTGACGGCCGAGGTCGCCGACTGCTCGCAGTCGCTGATCCTCGACCAGGTGACCAACGGTCTGGCCGTGCGCATGGCCGTGCTCTGGCTGATCTGCGGGCCGCGGGCCGCCGCCCTGCCGGCGGCCGGCGGCCCGCTGCACCGATCCCGGGGGAGCATCGTCTGATGGGCACGCTTCTCATCCGCGGTGGCCGGGTGGTCGATCCGTCCCAGGGTATCGATCGAGTCGACGACGTCCTCGTGCGTGACGGACTGGTCGTGTCGGTCGGGCAGTCGGCCGCGCAGACCCTGGGCCGGGCCGACGAGACGATCGATGCCGGCGGCCTCGTCGTCTGTCCGGGCCTCGTCGACATGCACGTGCACCTCCGCGAGCCCGGCCGCGAGGAGGACGAGACGATCGAGACCGGGGCGCGGGCGGCTCTCGCCGGCGGGTTCACGAGCGTGGCCTGCATTCCCAACACCGAGCCGCCGATCGACACGCAGGCGGCGGTCGAGTTCGTGCACCAGAAGGCCGCCCGGGCGGATGCCTGCAACGTGTTCGTCGTGGCCTGCGTGAGCCGCGGTCGCGAGGGGAAGGAACTCGCCGAGATCGGCCGGCTCGTGGAGGCGGGCGCCGTGGCCTTCAGCGACGACGGCGCCCCGGTCGCCGACGCGGAGCTCATGCGGCGGGCCCTCGAATACTGCCGCATGTTCGACCGGCCGATCCTCGCCCACGAGGAAGTGCTCGAACTGTCGCGGGGCGGCGTGATGCACGAGGGGCTCGTGTCGATGGTGCTCGGGTTGCCGGGCATGCCGGCGGCGGCCGAGGAGGTGATGATCGGCCGGGACATCGCCCTTGCCGAGGCGACCGGCGGCCGGCTGCACGTCATGCACGTCTCGACCGCGGGGGGCGTGGGCCTCATCCGCGAGGCCAAGCGGCGCGGGGCGCGGGTCACGGCGGAGGCCTGCCCGCACCACTTCACGCTCACCGACGAGTCACTGCGGACGTTCGACGCCAACCACAAGATGAGCCCGCCACTGCGGACGGCCGCGGACGTCGAGGCGATCATCGCGGGGCTCGTCGACGGCACCCTCGACTGCATCGCGACCGACCACGCCCCGCACGCCCGCGAGAAGAAGATGCTGGAACTCGACCGGGCCCCGTTCGGGATCCTCGGCCTGGAGACGGCCGTGGGCCTGGCGGTGACGCGGCTCGTGGCCACCGGGCGGATCGATTGGCCGCGGCTCGTGGAGGCAATGAGCACGTTGCCGGCGCGGATTCTCGGCATCGCCCGCGGCACCCTGCGGCCCGGCGCCGTCGCCGACATCACGCTCATCGACCCCGGACTCTCGTGGCGGGTCGACGTGGCGAAATTCCGATCCAAGAGCGTGAACTCCCCCTTCGACGGGTGGACGCTCACGGGCCGCGCCGTGGCGACCATCGTCGGCGGACGGGTGAAGCATCGCTTGGATCGATAGCGGTCTCGCACCCGGCGACCGGAGGCGCGGTGACGCTCATCATCGACGGCTACAACCTGCTGCACGCCTCGGGCGTGTTCGGCGTGGAACGCGGGCCCCGCGGGTTCGAGCAGTCGCGGGCCGCGCTCCTCGACATGCTCGTCGACCTTCTCGGCGACGCCGCCCGCGACACGATCGTGGTGTTCGACGCCGCCCAGGCGCCGGACGGCCTGCCGGCGCGGCACCTGCACGGCGGAATCCGCGTCTGGTTCGCGCGGGAGTATCCCGATGCCGACTCGCTCATCGAGGAACTCGTCGAGGACGACACCGCGCCCGGCCACCTCGTGGTGGTGTCGAGCGATCGCCGGCTGCAGGCGGCCGCCCGCCGGCGCCGCGCCCGGGCGGTGGGATGCGAGGAGTGGCTCATCGAGGCAAAGGCCGCCCGGCGGAGCCGGGATGCGAAGCCGGAGAAGCCCGCGCCCCCGGGGCCCGAGGGCGTGGAGTATTGGAAGCGCTACTTCGGGCTGTGAAGGACGCGCTTTCGGCCCGTCCCGACCCACGGATCACGCAGGCGGCGGTGTGTCGTCCGCGAATCCGTCCGGCCGCCCGAGCGGCTCCCGGTCGTGAACCGTGCGGGCGACCCAGGCGAGAAACAGGCCGACCACGGCCAGGAAGTACGCCGGCAGCAGGCCTACGACGAGCCGGAAGGCGGGCATCTCCTCGGCGACGCCAGTGGTGGCCGCGCCCCCGGCCAGGCCGATCGCCTCGGCTCCGGCCACCGCCGCCGCGAAGGCGAGGCTCATGAGCCCGTAACTCACGTTCACGGCCAGCCCGCGGAAGCTGAGCACCGTCGCGCGCCGGTCGGAGCCCACGAGTTGGTTGAGGTAGTGGCTCTGGAGAAAGACGACCATCCGCATCGTGATCGAGAGGAGCATCGCGAAGATCACGCCCCACCACGGCACGAAGCAGGCCGTGCCCACGAGGCCGAGGAGCGTGATGGCCACGAGCACCTGGAAATTCCGCCACGGGCTGGCCCGCATCGCCAGCCGGCGGATCGGGCCGGCCGCCAGCAGGCCGAGGGCGGCCGATCCCGCGCCCACGAGGCCGAACGCGGGGGCCGGGATGTCGATCAGCCGATAGGTCTCGCTCGAAACCACGAGCAGTTGCCGGATCGGCTGGTCGCAGAGCACGCCCGCCGCGATCACGACGAGCACGAGCGGCTGGCCGAGGATCCATGCTCCGGTGGCGATCGTTTGCCGGAAGGGAGCGAGCAGGCCCGGCGTTGATGCCGCCGCGTGCCGCACGGGCTCCCGCATGGCGAGCGTCACGCCCACCGCGCCGAGCGCCGAGCCGAGGGTGCACCAGACCGGGAGCCGAAACGTGTCGGCCGACGTGAGCGCGGGCTGCAGGCCGACAACGCCAGCCAGCGCATTGAGCGGGCGCGGATCGTAGAGCAGGCTGCCGGCGATCATGCAGATGATGGTGACGACGGCCCCGGCCTGCATGAGCCGCTCGAGCACCTGAGGCCACTCGCGGGCCAGGCCGGCCGCGGCGAGCGAGTCGTAGGCCAGCGCCTCGTCGGCGCCCGAGGCGAAGGCCTCGGCGGCACCGCTGACGAGCCGGTTGCAGAGCAACGCGGGAAAGACCCATGCCGACGGGACCGGCACGAGGCAGAGAAGCAGCATCTCCACCACCATCAAGCCGGCCGACGCCACGAGCAGTCGCCGTCGGCCGACCAGGTCGGCGAGCGCGCCGGAGGGCACCTCCAGAAGCACGATCGCCGCGGCCCAGACGGCGTTGAGGATGCCGAACTGCTCCAGCGTGACGCCAAAGTCGAGAAACATCACCATGAACACGGGGTAGTAGAACCGCACATTGAACAGGATGCGGAACGCCACGAAGAGCGTCGCGTTGCGGCGGGCCACGCCGGCGGCCGGCGGCGACTCGGTGCGATCCATGCGGGGCCGGTCTCCTCGGGGCTGGCGTCGATACCGCGACGACGGCGGGAGTGTCTCATACCCCGCGGCCAGATCGCCATGGAGGCAGGTCGACGGCAGCCCACGGATGGCCGTCCTGGCGTCGATGCCGCGGGGCGTGCGTCTCGCTGTCCGTGGAAAAAGTCATCCATGACCTTTTTCCACTCGGCCGACCTGCGGAAACGCCAAGGGTTTCCCCGGTCGGCGATCGTCGCATCCTGCTCCGGCAGGCTTGTTCCACAGTCTGCTACGCCCGCGCCCACTTGGCGAGCTTGCGGTCGAGCGTCGAGCGTTCGATCCCCAGGATCGCCGCCGCCTTCGTCTTGTTGCCGCCGACCGCCTCGAGCGTGGCCATGACGTGACGGCGTTCCAGTTCCTCGATCGTCGTGGGCACGAACGGGTCGCCGGCAGAGGCCGCCCGGCCGGAATCACCGGCGGCGGCCAGTTGGCTCAGCGTGAGGTCGTCGACGTCGATCCACTCGGCCGCAGCCAGCACGACGGCCCGCTCCACGCAGTTGCGGAGTTCGCGGATGTTGCCCGGCCAGTGGTAGGTCTGCAGCGCCCGGATGGCGGCGGGGGTGAACCCGCGGATCTTGCGGCCTGTCTCGGCGGCGAACCGCTCGAGGAAGTGGCGGGCGAGCGACTCGACGTCCTCCGGCCGGCGGCGCAGCGGCGGCACGATGATCTCCACGACCTTGAGTCGGAAGTAGAGGTCGCGGCGAAAGCCGCCCGCCATCACGGCGTCTTCGAGATTGCGGTTGGTGGCCGCGACCACCCGCACGTCGACCTGCACCCGGGTGCTGCCGCCAACCCGTTCGAAGGGATGCCCCTCGAGCACGCGAAGAAATTTCGCCTGGAGCGCCGGCGCCATCTCGCCGATCTCGTCGAGCATGAGGGTGCCGCGGTGTGCGGCCTCGAACTTGCCGATCTTCCGCTCCGTCGCGCCGGTGAAGGAGCCCTTCTCGTGGCCGAAGAGCTCGCTCTCGAGCAACGTCTCGGAAAGGGCCGCGCAATTGAGGCACACGAACGGGGCGGTTCGGCGGTCGCTGGCCTCGTGGATGGCCCGGGCGACGAGTTCCTTGCCGACGCCGCTCTCGCCGCGCACGAGCACGGTGGCCTTGGAGGCGGCCACCCGCTGGATCTGTCCCACGATGCCCTGGAGCGCGGCGCTCGTGCCCACCATCGGCGCATCCTCGCCGAGACGCCGCCTGAGCCGTTCGTTCTCGTCGGCCACCGTGGCGAGTTTCGTGGAGAGCGCCTCGCGGGCCGAGACGTTGTCGAGCGCGAGGGCCAGGGCGTCGCAGACCGCCATCAGGTATTCGAGGTCGTCGGGATCGGCGGCCCGGTCGGGGTTCGCCTCGAGGTGCATGACTCCGACTGCGCGGCCCTGCGCACGGATCGGGGCCGAGAGCGTGGTGGGGCGGCGGTCGGGGCCCGTGCCGGCCTCGACCATCAGCGCCTCGTTGCCTGCCAGCACCGCCCCGGCGACGTCGGTGGGCAGTGCAGTCGGCGACCAGGCGTCGGGGGCGGCGGCGGCGGCCTCGAGTGCTGCCGCCGACGGCGGTGCGGCCGTGTCGGCCGGCAGGAGCACGATGCCGCGGAGGGCACCCGTGCCCTGCAGCGCCGAATCCAGGGCGAGGGCCGCGATGCCCCGGAGGTCGCCCGCGCGGCCGACGGCGAAGGCGAGCCGGCAGAGTTCGGCGGCCGCCCGTCCGACGCGCGGCACGTGGGCGGCCGAGGCGTGCATGTCATCGAGGAGGCGGCTGTGGCTCCGGCGGTGCGTGATCGAGGCCGGCAGGGCCGAGCCGGCGCCCGGCACGGTGCCCGTCTCCGTCAGTCCACCGACGTCGTCGACCGCTCCTTCCTGGGGCGCGTCACCCGAGCAGAAACGGATCTCCGCGAGCCCGATCGACACGACATCGCCGGGACTGAGCGGTTCGTCGCCGGTCAGCGGCCGTCCGCCGAGAAGCGTGCCGTTGCGACTGTTCAGATCACGGATCGACCAACCCGTGGCCGTGGGGAAAACCTCGGCGTGAAAACGGCTGGCACGCTCGTCATGGACGACGACGTCGTTCGTCGGCGCGCGGCCGAGGGTGATGCGCTGGCCCGCCGCGAGCCGCACGACTCCGAGGCCGACCACGGGGTCGTGCACGAGCAGGTAGGGCGTGTGAGGCGTGGATTCCATGCCTGGGCTGCACCCGGTGGCGGTGTGGACGGAGCGACTTCCAGCATCATGCCCGCGCGGCCCGCCCCTGGCGAGAGCCGCCGGGGCCGGTGGATGCGGCGGCCCCACCAACCGCGAAAATCCCTGGTTCCCGGCCGGGAACCGGGTTTGCCGCCCCTTGGACCGCCAACTAGCATCTGCGGCGGTGGAGGTTGCACGGACGCCTGGACCGCCTTCGAGGAACAGACATGCTCGCGCGTCGCCCGACTCGACTGGGTTTTGCAGCCCGACGGTCTCTGGCACTGCCCGCCTTCGTCGTCGCCGCCGTCGCGACGCTGCACCCGGCGGCGCGGGCACAGTTCGGCGGCTTCGGCGTCCGCTCCGTCGGCGGCATCGCGATCGACGCCGAGGGCATCGTGCAGAACGTCGAGCCCCGCGCGCTCGAGACCTTGGCCGCAGAACGCCGGGACGCACTCGCCGGGCAGTCCCTGCCGGCCGCTGCGACCGAGTTGCGGAAGGTTTCGCTCGCGCAGGTCATCGCCGCCGTTGGGCGGGCCACCGCGGCCGGCGGACCGGTCGCAGCTGACGTCGCCCTGCTCGGTGGCCTCGAGCGGATCACCCACGTGTTCGTCGATCCAGAGGCGCACGACATCGTGCTGGCCGGTCCGGGGGGTGCGCCCACGGTGGACGCCGCCGGCACGCTCGTCGCCGCCCAGAGCGGCCGCCCGCTCCTGCACCTCGAGGATCTCGTCGCGGCGCTGCGGGCCATCGACGGCGCCCGGCAGGGGGGCATGACATGTTCGATCGATCCGACACCGGAGGGCATCGCCAGGGTGAAGCGGTTCCTCGCCGCCAACAGGTCGATCGGCTCACGTCCCGACGCGGTCTTGCGTGGCATGGAAGAGGCGATCGGACTGCAGAAGATCAGCGTCGACGGCATTCCCGCCGACAGTCGCTTCGCCCGCGTGCTCGTTGCCGCCGACTACCGACTCAAGCGGATCGGGATGGGACTGGAGGCTTCCGGCATCGACGCGCTGCCGAGCTATCTCGCCCTGATTCCGCCCGGGCGGAACGCGGCCGCGATCCCGAGGTTCTGGCTCGAGGCCGACTACGACCCGATCGCCCACGATCCGGACAAGCTGGCCTGGAGGATCGCCGGGCGGCGGATGAAGTGCCTCACGCAGAGCCGGGCGCTCGCCGCCGAGGGCGAGCGGGCCGGCGCCGCCGATCCGATCGCCGACAGATGGTGCCAGGCCATGACCGTCCACTACGATGCCGTGGCCGCGAAGCACCCGATCTTTTCCGAATTGGTGGGGTGTGTCGACCTCGCCGTCGTCGCGGCCTTGATCCAGGGGCAGCAGCTGGCGGCCCGCGCGGGCCTCGATCTGGGCCCGCTGCTCGACGCCGAGAAGCTGCCGCTGCCCGCGTACGAGGTTGCATCGTCGGTGCCGACGGTTGCCAACGGCGTGAAGAAAGGCTCCGCATGGGTGGTGAGCGCCTCCGGTGGCGTCTTGCTGCAGCCGTGGGAGTTCGCGACGAACCTGGTCTCCCGTTCGGATGTGGCGCCCATTCGTGCCGGCGCACTCGACTCGCGGCCAGCCGACGGCTGGTGGTGGGACTGACGTCTCCCAGCAGCGTGGCGATGTGATTCGTGCGGGCCGCGTCAGGCGGGCGCCGCCCAGCCGACCCAGCCGAGGCCGATGGCAGCCGTCGGAAAGAAGTCGTCGACCCAGCCGGCAGCGGCCGCCCGCGCGAGGTCGGCGCACGGTGGCGGCACGCTCTTCACGAGCAGGAGCCCCGCGGCATGGGTCGTCGCCACCACCGCGGCGATCGAGTCGCTCGTGACGTGCCAGCCGACGGGCAGCCTGCCGACACGATCGTCATGATCCAACCAGCGCGGGGCGTCGAGCACCCCGTTCGCCGCGGTGCACCGCCCGGGATCGCCGACGAGGGGCACGTCGAGCGTGGCGGCGACCATCCGGGCCGTATGCCCCATGCATTCGATCGCGAGCCGATGCATGAGCGCGGGGTTCTGCGGCACCGCGCGATCGGCAACTCGCAACCCATCGACGAGCGGCCCGCCCCCCACGACGAGCAGCCGGGGGGAGGGGAGGTCGGCGAGCAGCGCCGCGACGTCACGGTCCCACGCGGGACGAGCGAGCAGGCTGCCGCCCAGCTTGCAGACCAGGGGCGCGACCATGGTGCCGCCTGTCAGCGTTCCGCGCCGCCACGCGATCATCGGAGACATCCCCGGGCGATGAGCGCCACCGCGTGGGCCGGTGCCGCCCGCGAGACGGCGGGGCCCACGACGTCGGCGAGCGACACGGTCGGGAGCGCACCCCACGCCACCGCCGTCGCGCGGCGGGCCAGCGGCTCGCCGTGGCCCGAGAACACGATGCCGTCGGGACGCCAGCCGAGGCGGTTCGCGACGCGGAAGAGCGCCGCGGCGATCCGCCGGGCCTGCACCATCGCCACGCGCTCGGCCGCGGCGCGGGCGTCGGTCGGCGACAGGTCGGTCGGTTCAACGAGCAGCGCGTGCGCGAGTCGGACGCGGGCCGCCGCGCGGGTGGCCGGTCCGCCGTCGGCGGTGTCGCGGTTCGCAGGATCCTCGGGCAGTCCGCCGAGCAGGAGCCAGGCATCGCGGGAGTCGGCGAATCGCTCGGCCGCGACGGGCCTCACGAGGCCGCCGTGGGGCAGGCCGCGCACGATCGCCGGCAGTGGCGTCCGCTCGATCCCCGTGTAGACCAGCTCTCCTGACAGCATCCGCCCCGCGTCGTCGCGGGCGAGCGGCGCCGGCACCCCGTCGACGAGGGCGACGATGTCGGTCGTGGTGGAGCCGACGTCGACGAGCAGCGACCGCGGCGCCGGGGCATGGGCCGCTGCCAGCCGGGCCAGGGCGTGCCAGTTCGAGGCGGCCGCGAGGAGCGGGGCGGCGAGCGCGTCGGCGGCGGGCACGATCCGGCCATCGACGAGATAGATGCCGACGTCGATACCGCCGTCGCGGGCGGCCGCCACGACTGATTCGACGATGTGGGCGACGCCGGCCGCCCGCGCCGGGAAGCAGTCCGCGATCTCGCCCGTCATCGTGGCCACGCAGCGGCGGGCGGAGGTGGACCGGAACAGGTCGGCGACGACGTCTGGCAGCCGCCGCCACTCGCGCCACATGGCGAAGGGTTCGTGGTGCGTCCACCCACGGCCGTCCGCGGCCTTCAGGTTGGCACCGCCGACGTCCAGGGCGATCAGGTCGGCGATTGGCATGGCGGCTGGCGGAGGAGCGACGGTCATGTCAGGCGTCGGGCACCCGGAAGCGTGCGGCCGAGGCCGCCGCCTGCGGGATGCGCGTTGGCAGCCGCGGCATGCCTGCCGCCGCGTCGATCATCGTCGCCACGAGGCTCGACGAAAAGAGGCGGGCCAGCCCGACGAACGACGTGGTGATCCGCGGGTTGGCCTCGAGCACCCGGTCGTCGCGGCCGTCCGCCCGGTCCCCCAGAATCATGTCGACCCCCAGCCAGCCCGCGTCGATCGCGAGGGCGGCCGCAACGCGTCGCGCGAGATCGGCGGCCCGCGCGGCCAGCGCGGCGTCGGCCACCAGGTCGCCGCCGAGGTAGCGGGGGCTGCGGCCGGCGGTGAACACCTGGCGGAGCGGAGGCAGCACGGTCGTCGCGCTGCCCCCGCAGATGCAGGAGACGCCGACGGGCGTCCCGTCGACATGCGCCTCGATCCGGGTCGGGCTTGCGGCGGGCGTCACGGGATGCGCGGTCAGCACTTCCAGCCCGTCGCCGCCGCAGCTGCCGCGGAGCTTCCGCACCGCCGGCATGTGGAACCCGGCGGGCACGCTCTGACCGCCGGCGAGTGCGCGGCCGGCCGGCACGGGCACGCCCCGGGCCGCGAGCGCGTCGATCGTGACCTGCTTGTCCGCCGCGATCGCGATCGCGGCGGACGTCGGTGCGGGGACCCGGCACCCGGCGGTCCGCAACCTGCCGACGAGCGAGGCGAGGATGCCATCGGTCTCCGGCGCGACGACCACGAGCCAGTCGGCGTCGCAGCCCGCGGCCACGACCGCGGGCACGCCGCCGTCCGGGGCCACCGTCACCACGCGGGCTCCGTCGGGCAGATCAATCGCCCGGCCCGCTTCGACGAGCACGCGCACGTCGAGCGCGGGATCCTTGGCGGCGTCGGCCGCGAGCGCCTCGAGCATCATCCGGCCCTCGCGGGCGATATCGGCGTCGCCGCCTGCGAGGCCGCCCGACATGCACCACTCGTAGATCGCGATTCGCATCCCGGCAGACTGTCTCGCTTGGCGCCTCAAAAGAGCGACTTCAGCGAGCTGCCCAGCGACCAGCGGGGCTTCGTGGTCGACTCCGGCGCGGCGGCCCAGGCCCGCCAGCGGTCGACGTCGGATCCGAAGTCGCGGCCGGTGGCCCGGGCGAGCGCGGCCGTGGCCCGCGTCTGGATCGCGGGATCAGGGTCGTCGAGCAGCGAGACGAGATGGGGAACGGCCGCGGGATCGCCGAGCGTGCCGAGTACCCGCACGGCCCGCAGTCGGACGCCGAGATCGGCGTCCTCGCTGGCCCGGCGTGCGAGCCGACTCACGCTCTCGGGGCCGCGACGATCGCCGCAGACCTGGCAGGCGGTGAGCCTGACCCGCGGATCGGGATCATCGAGCGCCCCGGCACAGATGGCGTCGGCGGCGGCTGTGTCGAACGCCGCGGCCAACCCCAGCACGACGCAGCGGGCCCGTGGATCGGATTCCGTCAGCATCGCGGACACGAGACGGCGGGTGAACTCCTCCCGGTGCCGCGGATCCCCCAGCCGGGCCGCGTCGGCCTCCGTCGTGAGCAGCGCCAGACGTCTCGACGCGTCCGCCGGCAGGTTCGCCGAGTCGGCAGCGGCCTCGGGTTCGTCGTCGGGCTCCCGGTCGACGCCGCGGTCCTGGCCCGTGCCACCGCCCTTTCCGGCGTCGAGCCCGGGAGGCGTGCGCGGTGATTCCTCGTCGGCGCCGGGCACGATGACCCGCTGCGGCGGGGCGGGAGTGCCGGCCCCGCGGCTTGGGTCGGCGGGCTGACCGACCGTCGGCCACTTGCGCCACTGCGTCTGGTAATACCCGAATTGA
The DNA here is from genome assembly GCA_903919035.1 of uncultured Planctomycetaceae bacterium. Lineage (GTDB taxonomy): Bacteria > Planctomycetota > Planctomycetia > Pirellulales > UBA1268 > QWPN01. The sequence continues at coordinate 26,796 of CAIXGY010000127.1, forward strand.
CCGGGACGGACCGGGCAGTTCGGCCCGCACGTGCCGTCGCGGCAATCGTGTGCTTGGCCCTGGCACGGACTCGCGACGCAAGCCAGCACAGCGACGAGCAGCAGGGCGACGGTCGGCCGATGCAACGACGGGCGGTTCATGCCCGGTACCTCCGAAAGGGGGATCGCGGAGGACGGTAGCGAATCCTGGCCCCGCGCAGGAATGCCGATTTCCCCACAGCCGGACCCCGTCGGTCTGCCGGCGCGGGCGGGCGAGCCTGGGCAAGGCCCGCAGGCTCGGCAGGTCACGACGGTGAGCCGGGCCCCGGCGGCGCTCCGGTCAGGCCCGGTACGCGGTGCGGGCGACGTCGGGCTTCACGCCCTCGGGCGTCTCGTCGCTCGCGATGTCGAACCACTCCGGCTGAAACTCGATTCGGGCCTGCGTCGTGGGGTTCGCCAGCGCGATGTTGCTCACCAAGGCGATCACGGCGTCGGCGATCGCCACCTCCGGCTTGCACCGGGGCTGATGCTCCGGGGACGGATTGCGGATGCACCAGGCCCAGTGTTCCATCTCCTCCGTGTAGCCGCGGGACGGCGGGCCTGCCGACGCGCCCCCCTTGCCGCCGGCGGCATATCCGCCTCCGCCGCTCTCGGTGGTGTCCAGCGTGGGCGTGCCGTCCTTCGCCTTGGCGACCGTGACGCGGGTGTCTTTCGCCGAATCCTTGTAGAGCATCACGTCCTGCTCGCGTTCGAGCACGAGCGTGCCCTTGGTGCCCATCACCACCTCGCCATACTCGCCGAAGCCGTTGCCGTTGATCGACGAATAGGTGACGACGATCTTCTTGTTGGGATCGGCCACGCCGCCCTGCTCGTCGAAATATCCCGGGGCGGGATACTCGTACATGCAGTAGACGTGGTCGTCGATCTCGCGGTCGGCGGGGAACAGGCTCCGGTTGCCCACTGCGGTCACGGTGAGCGGCTTCACCTTCTTGCCCGGCCCGTGCATGGCAGACACGAAGATGCCCGCCGCGTCGAGTTGGTGGCTGCCAAGCTCGGCCATGAGTCCGCCGCCGGTGCGGTTCCAGAGTCGCCAGCGAATGAGTTCCTCCAACGGCGATCGTGGGGTGCCGTCGGGCAGCGAGATCCGGGTGTAACCGTGCTTCTCGGCGTCGATCATCTTGTCGGAGATCTGCGCCTCGAGTTGGGCGATCTTCTTGACGAGGCCGTCCACGTCGGCGGGCTTGGCGTCGGCCAGATCCTTCTGCCATCCCGCGAGTTGCTTGGCGAGTTTGTCGTCGTCGGGAAGGGGCGGCTTCCAGGAGTCCTTGCCCGGCAGGTTGCCCCGGTGCCACTGGGCGCGAAGCGAGTGGAGGTCGCCGATGAGCCGCGCGGTGCCGATCGTGTGGACCGCGTCGTCGTAGAGGACGCTGTAGTGCCGCTGGTGTCCCGTGGCGAGGATCTTGCCCGTCTCGCGGGCCACGCGCCCCATCTCCTTGCACTCGTGGACGCTGTGGGCCATGAGCTTCTCGGTGAGCACGTGCTTGCCGGCACGCATCGCCTTGATCGACGCCTCCGCGTGGAGGTGCAGCGGCAGGGCGATGATCACCGCCTCCACGTCGGGATCTGCGAGCAGGTCTTCGTACGCCGCAAAGACTCGCACCTTCTCCCGCGCCGCGTCCTCGGTGGACCACTTGTACTTCGCCATCAGCCCGGGCCGGGCGGTGTTGGCGCTGGCGCTGGAGACGTCGCCGTGGAAGGCGCGGAAGACGTTGTAGGGGCGGATGTCGGCGATCGCGACGACGTTGAGGTAGTCGGGATTGTGCGCCCCGATGAGCACGCTCCCCTCGTCCCCGGTTCCCAGCACGCCGACGCGGAGCGGGTCTCCGACGCTCCGGCCATAACCGAAATAGACCGCCCCGAGGCCGGCGCCCGCTGCGGTCGCTCCGGCCAGGAAGTCGCGCCGCGTGATCGCCACGGCGTCGGCGAAGTTCTCCTTGCCGATCTGCTTCTGGGATTCGGTCAGGTTCATGGTTTCACCTCGCGCACGTTTCGGCCGCGCCGGACAGTCGCCGGCACGTGGGACACCATCGCACCAGAAAATGATCGAGACCGCTCCAGCAGCCGACGGGCAGGGCCGCGAGCGCCAGCAGCGCGGCCATTTCCACCCACTGGTCGTAGGTGGCCTGGGCGCCGGCCACCCAGAATGGCTGGGACGCGATCACACTCGCCAGGAAGATCGCGCCTCCCATCGCGTTGAACTTCACGAACAGGCCCACCAGCAGGCAGGCCCCGATGGTCACGAGCGACCAACTCACGAAGCGGTCGGCCTGCCAGAGAGATGATGGTCCGGCGGCCGTCGCCGCCGCCCGACGAGCCTCGGCCGAGCCGAGATCGCGATCCCAGTCGGCCACGAGTTTGCGGCCGATGGCCTCGGCCTCGGCCATCCAGCCCGCAGCCTGGCCGGCGAGTTCGGCCCGCTTTCTCGTGATCCGCTCGCGCTCGAACGGAATCTCGTTCGCGCCCGGCCGCCGTTGGCCGGCGGCGAGCCGCTCCACCTGGCGGCGGTACTCGGCCAGGTCGTCACCGATCTCGGCCAGATGATCGCAGATTCGACCAAGGGGGCTGACCTCGATGCGCAGAAGGCGCTCGTCGGCGACCTGGCCCTGGCCTACAACGAACTGCTGCCGCAGATTCCGCTGTGGGAGCGCTACGGCAACAACCCGGCGCCCGACATCCGCGTCACCGGCTGGCCGGCCGACGGTGACCCGGTCTTCCAGAACGGCACCTACAATGACCCGTTCGTGATCGTGCTGATGTTGACCGGTCAGCTGCAGCCCAAGGGTAGCTGAGAAATCGGTCTCGTTCCAGCCATCTGATGAGATGGCTGGAACGTGCCACGCAGAAAATACAGACAGGTGGAGCCGGTGTGCCAACACACCGGCTCTCTGCTCCATCTATGAACAACTATCGTGTCCTCACTCTAGTCAACATCCTCGCCATGGTGGCCATTGGCATCCACTCCCCACTGCTCACACTCTATCTGCAGGGTCTGGGTGCCGACTTTGCCCTGATCTCCGGAATTCTGACGAGCACTATCGTGGTCATGCTGGGCGCAAGCTATGCCCTGGGCTGGCTGGCCGATCGCATGGGCCGGCGTAAGCCGCTCTATCTGGCTGGGCTGGCGGGTGCCGCCATCAGCTACTGGTGGTTGAGCGCAGCCGGCGACGTTGCCCACGCCTGGCCGGCGCGCCTGCTCGATGGGCTGTCGATGGCCGCTGTCTCGACGCTCGGCCTGGCGCTCATGGGCGATACGTTGGATTCATCGCAGCGGCGAGGGCGCCAGATGGGACTCACGCGCGGGCTGGGGTCGGGGGCTTTTGCCGTCGGCGCGCTGGTCGGTGGCCGCCTGGCAGATACCTTTGGCCTGTCGTTTGTCTTTGTCGTGTGCGGTGCGTTTTTCCTGGCGGCCATGCTGGCTGCCCTCTTTGTGCAGGAAGTCCACTCCGCGCCCCTCCCCGTTGTGCCAGGCAGCCAATCGCACCGGCCTGGTGCCGGCCTGCCGCTGCTGTTTTTGGCCGGCGTGATGCTGTGGACTACGGCGCACGTCGCTTCTACCTCCATGTGGCCCAACTACATGGCAACCTTTGGATACAGCAAGACGGCCATCAGCAGCCTGTGGTCGCTGGCGGCCTTTATCGAATTGCCGGCTATGTACGTCACCGGCGCTCTGTCCGATGCCATGGGGCGGTCGATTATGCTGGCCGCAGGCGGTCTTGGCATTGGTGTTGTACAGATCGGCTATACGTTGCTGGCACAGAATCTGCCTTTGCTCTTGGGCGTGCAGGTGCTGCGCGGCTTCGGCTTCGGCAGCTACACGGCTTCTTCGATGACCTTTGCTGCCGAGTTTGGTGGACAGCAGCATCGCGGCAGCCGTAGTGGGCTCTTCAACGCTGCCGGGAGCACCGGCCAACTGCTGGGCAGTATGTTGGGCGGTACGCTGGTGCAGATGGCGGGTTTCCCCGCGCTCTTCGCTCTCTGTTCGACTATTGCCCTTGCCAGCGCATTCTGTTTCCTCTGGCTGGGGCGCAGGCGATCCACCCCCATCGCTGGCCATGCTTCAGTGCCTTGAATGTCCTCTCATGCCAAGGCACAAAGGAGCGCCGATAAATTCTCGCTGCTCTTGTGCCCGTGTGAGATCCCAATTTGCCAAAGAAAGACTGAACGATGCTACGAATTGGAGTCATGGGTACGGGGTCAATTGCCGCCGTCCATCTGGATGGGTGGCGGCAGATGCCCGGTATCGAACTTGTCGGCTATTATGATCTCTTGCCCGAAGCCGCCGAACGCGCCGCCCAGAAGTATGGCGGCCGCGTCTTCGGCTCCCTGGACGATTTTTTTGCCGCAGTGGACCTCGTCGATATCTGCACGCCCGGCACGGCGCACAAGGAAAATGTGCTGGCCGCAGCTGCGGCGCGCAAGGCCATCATCTGCGAGAAGCCGCTCGCCCGCCACCTGCCTGACGCGCTGGAAATGGTGGAAACCTGCGAACGTGTGGGCGTGCCCCTCTTCCCGGCCCAGGTCGTGCGTTTCTTCCCCATGTACCGCAAGGTCAAGGAGTCGATCGACGCAGGGGCTATCGGAACGCCAGCCGTCTACCGCAGCGCACGCTGTGGCAGCTTCCCGCGGCCTGGCCGTGACTTTTCGGCGCCGTATTATGCCGACTTCAACCAGAGCGGCGGCGTCGTCCTCGACGTGGCTGTCCACGATATCGACTTTGCCCGTTGGTGCTGCGGCGAGGTCGAGCGGGTCTTTACGCGCGGGTTGACTTTCGCCGGCAAGCCCTTTCAAGATCACGCTCTTCTCACGCTGCGCTTCACCTCCGGTGCCATCGGCCATATCGAAGTGAGCTGGTCACACCCACGCGGCAATTTTCGCACCCGCGTAGAGGTAGCGGGGGATGCCGGCCTGGTAGAGTGGGATTCGCTGGACCGGCCACCCCTGCTCGCTGAGTTGTACGACGAGCAGAACGGCTTCCAGCGTCTGGGCAGCAGCCCAACCAGTGCCACCGACGAGCCGTACTATGCTGAGCTCGCTCACTTCGTCGATGTGGTCGAAGGCCGTGCCACGCCGATCGTCACGGCACGTGACGGCCTGGAGGCGGTGCGCGTTGGCCTGGCTGCCATCGAGTCGATGCGCACAGGCCGGCCGATCACCATGCGAGATTTTGGAGGGTAATGCCGTGGCTGAACACAATATTCGGATTGGGTTTCTGGGCATTGCCCACCTGCATTCTGTTTCCTACGCCGGTAACTTGCTTGCCATGCCGGGCGTGGAAGTAGTCGGTATGTATGAGGCAAACGAACAACTGGCGACAGAGTGGGCCGGTCGCTTTGACGTGCAGCGCCTGGCCAGCGCCGAGGAACTGCTGGCAGCCGGCCTCGATGGGGTCGTGATCTGCAGCGAAAACGCGCTGCACCGCCCCTATGTGGAGCGTGCAGCCGGCCGCGTCAAGGCCATCCTGTGCGAGAAGCCGATTGCCACGACCGTGGCCGATGCACAGGTTATGATCGACGCCTGCCGCACCGCAGATACAAGGCTCCAGATTGCATTCCCTGTGCGTTTTGCCCCGTCGGTGGTGGAACTGAAACGACAGCTCGATGCCGGCCTGTTGGGTGAAATCCTCACCGTCAATTGCACCAATCACGGCTCCATGCCGGGCGGCTGGTTTGTCAACCCTGATCTCGCCGGGGGCGGCGCAGTCCTCGACCATACGGTGCATGTCATCGACGTGCTGCGCTGGTTCTGGGGCGCCGAGGTGACCGAAGTCTACGCCGAAATCGGCGAGAGCCTCCTTCACCCCGGTCTCGGTATCGACGATGCCGGACTGCTCTCCTTCACGCTCAGCAACGGTGTCTACGGCACGTTGGACACGAGCTGGTCCCGGCCGCCGAGCTACACGATCTGGGGCGACGTCAAGCTGGAGATTCTGGGCACGCACGGGGTCGTCTATGCCGACACGCTGCAGCAATATGTGACCGTGGCCTCCAATGCCGCCGGCAAGACACGGTGGGCAAGCTACGGCAGTGACATGGATGGCGGCCTCATGGCCGATTTCGTGAAGATGATTCGTATGCGAGGTGAACCTTCTATTACCGGCGAGGACGGTCTGCGCGCCATGGCCGTCGCGCTGGCTGCGTATGAGTCGGCAAAAACGGGTCAGCCAGTCAAACTTTCGAATCTCTGACCGCCGATCGCCGCCGATCCCGTGGATCGCTGATCCCGGATCGCTGCGATCCGCAACTGAAAATGTGCTACGAGGTGTCCTATGGCAAAACCTGTCGAAGTGGTCGTGATCGGCGCAGGCAGCCGCGGGGCGGGGGCCTACGCACCCTATGCGCTGCGCCACCCCGATCAGGTGCGCATCGTGGGGGTGGCCGACCCAGACCCGATCCGGCGCAGGCGCATGGCCGAAGCGCACGATTTGGCGGATGAACAGTGTTTCGTTTCCTGGGAGGAGATGGTAGCAGCCGGACAACTCGGCGATGGCGCCATCGTGGCCACGCAGGATCAGATGCACGTGGAACCGGCCATTGCTGCGATGGAGGCCGGCTATCATGTCCTGCTCGAGAAACCGATGGCACATACGCTGGAGGGCAGCGTGCAACTCGTGCAGGCAGCGGAACGCACCGGGCGCATCCTGCAGATTTGTCATGTACTGCGCTACGCACCGTTCTGGCGCAAGCTCCACGAAATCCTGGAGTCAGATGCTATCGGCGAAATCGTCACGGTGGAACATCGCGAAAATGTCGCCTACTGGCACATGGCGCATAGTTTCGTGCGCGGCAACTGGCGCAATAAGGGACTCTCCAGCCCCATGATTCTGGCCAAGTGCTGCCACGATATGGACGTGCTCGTGTGGAATCTCAAGAGCCCGGTCAAGCGCCTGTCGTCGGTCGGCTCGCTCATGCAGTATCGGGCTGCTAGCGTGGGTCCGCACATCCCGCTGCGCTGCACCGACGGCTGCCCGATCGAGGCAGAATGTCCCTTCTCCGCGATCGCAATCTACGTCGACTATGAACGTACCTTCCCTGCTGCCCGGCAGCAGCTGATCCGTGCCGGCCACGACCCGGAGACGCCCCCCTCCTGGCCCTTCAGCATCATCAGCCCAGACACGAGTCGCGCCGGGCGCCTGAAAGCCATCGAGACCGGACCGTACGGGCGTTGCGTGTACCACTGTGACAACGACGTCGTCGATCACCAGACTGTGCTCATGGAGCTGGAAAGCGGCGCATCGGTGACGATGGTGATGCATGGGCATTCCAACCAGGAGCACCGCTCGATGCGCTACGACGGCACCAAGGGTACGCTGCGTGCCGTGGCCATAGAGCCGGGGCAGATCGAGATCAATATTCACGGCGGGGCCACCGAAGTGGTCACAGTCGACACCCGCACGGTGGGCCACGGGGGCGGCGACGAGGGCATCATGGCCGACTTTGTGCGCGTCTTGCGCGGCGAGATCGAGCCGCTGACGGCGGCGCGCGTCTCCCTGGAAAGTCACCTGCTGGCCTTCGCTGCCGAGGACGCGCGTTTGAGTGGCCAGGTCATTGCCATGGCCGACTATCGCGCACAGGCAGAGGCGCTCGCCTCGCAGGTTCGCTAGAGAAGGACGGAGCAGCCACCGGGACGGCGACGACCGGCCACTGCGCCTGCCATCGCCGTTTTTTTGATGCGGCGCCATGGCTCGCCCGTGAAACTGTGAGGAAACTATGCTGGTAGCAGGCATGATCAGCGGGACTTCGGCGGACGGTATTGACGTAGCACTGGCCGAGATTCACAGTGTGCCCGGCACCGCGCCGGGTGCAGTTGCCCTGCACCAGCGCGCATTCGTGACGGTACCGTGGCCAGCCGCCGACCGCGCCCTCATCTTCGACCTGTTTGCCAACCACGGCTCGCCACAGACGGTGTGCCGTGCCAATTTCGCGCTCGGCACGACCTTCGCGCGCGCAGTCGAGGAGGCCGCACACGCGGCCGGTGTTGCGCTGGACACTATCGAACTCATCGGCAGCCACGGCCAGACGATCTGGCACGACGCCGACGGTGACCGCATCACCAGTACCCTGCAGATCGGCGAACCGGCTGTGATTGCCGAGCGAACCGGCGAGGCGACCCTGCTCGCCGAGATCTCCCGGTTGCTGGCGGCGGCGGAGTCCGGCCGTACTCGCTTCGTGGCGCTCGCCGACCGGGTGGCGCGCAGCTATGCGCCG
>CAIXGY010000128.1 GCA_903919035.1 uncultured Planctomycetaceae bacterium
GACTCGCCGGGCGTGACCGCGGGCACCGCCCGCGACACGCTCGTGCTCGAATACAACGAGCCACAGCAGCTTGCCGACATCTTCGCGCGGGAGGGCGACGCGATCGCGGCGGTGCTGATGGAACCCGTCGTGGGCAACATGGGCCTCGTTCGACCGACGCCCGACTTCCTGCGTGCGGCCCGCGATCTCACGACTCGTCACGGCTCGTTGCTCGTCTTCGACGAGGTGATGACCGGGTTTCGGCTGGCGTACGGCGGCGCGCAGGAAGTCCTCGACGTCGTGCCCGACCTGACCACGCTCGGCAAGATCGTGGGTGGCGGGTTGCCGCTCGGCGCGTATGGCGGCCGTGCCGACGTGATGGACCACGTGCTCCCGGCGGGAAAGGTCTTTCAGGCGGGCACGCTGTCCGGCAATCCACTGGCGGTGGCGGCGGGCACGGCGACGCTGGAGGAACTCCGCGATCATCCCCCCTACGCGCTGCTCGAACGGCACGGAGCCCGGCTCGAGGCCGGTTTTCGTGCCGCGGCGGCGGCCGCGGGCCTCACGACCTGGCTCGCGCGAGCCGGCAGCATGATGACGATGTTCTTCCAGCGCGGAGCACAGCCGGTGCCGGTCACCGGCTGGACGACGGCCTCGCAGAGCGACACCGCCCGCTACGCCGCCTTCTTCTGGGGCCTGATCGACCGCGGCGTCTATCTGCCGTGCAGCCAATACGAAGCGCTGTTCATCTCGGCCGCCCACACCGATGCCGACATCGACGCGACGATCACCGCGGCGCATGAGGCCCTGCGTTCCGCGTGAACATCGCGACCGGCGGCGGGGTGCGGACGAGCCCGCTGCGCACTGCGGTTCGCCTTCCCGGGCGGACGCGGCGTCACTGCTGCTGGACGTCGGCGGCGTCGGCGGTGTAGTCGGGCATGGTCCGCAATACCATGTGCGTCGGCACGTCGAGCGGCGCCAGGTTCTCGTGCCACGACATCGAAGGGAGCCGGTCGAGAGTCCTGGTGGCGACGCGAACGTTGATCCGCTCGGTGCCGCCGCCGCGGTAGGTACCCTTGTTCGGGGGCACGTCGGTGAAGTCCCGCCCCACCGCCGTCTTCACGAACCGCTCATTCACCGGGCAGCCGTTCGTGGGATCGAAGCCCGTCCAGCCCACGTCGGGCAGCCAGACCTCGCACCACGCGTGACTCTGCGAGTCCTTGTTCTCCCGGTGGATATAGCCGCTCACGTAGCGAGCGGGCACGCCGAACGACCGCAGCACCGCGATCATCAGATGCGTGAAGTCCTGGCACACGCCCTTGCCCTGCTCGAGCAGATGATCGATGGGACTCGTCGCGTCGGTCACGTCGCGGGCATATTCGAATCGGCCGCGGATGCACTCGGCCACCTGACAGACCCACACCCCCACCCGCATCCAGGGCACCGGCCGCAACTGCGCGAGGAGCGGGTCGAGCAGCGGCGTGTGACGGACGGGGCCTCGCAGCGGTAGGAAATCGAGCACGTCCAGCGGCAGATCGCCGTCGTAGCCCGCGCACCCGTCGGGAAACGACACCTCACTCGCCATCGGTCCGGCACCGCCGTCCTCCGTCTCGACGACGCTCGCCGC
>CAIXGY010000129.1 GCA_903919035.1 uncultured Planctomycetaceae bacterium
ATGCCGGAGGGCGTGCAGCCATGGATCCACAGCGACGGAGGCTTTCGACCGCCGGGCCGGGGCAACAGCGGTCAGACGCCGCAGAGCCTTGGAGCCATGGCCCTCGTGGACGTGCCATGCCGGAGGGCGTTCAGCCATGGATCCACAGCGACGGAGGCTTTCGACCGCCGAGCCGTGGGCATCGGTCGTCCTGCGGAACACCCTCTCGACCCAGCGGCTGGGTCGGCCGCGATCGTGCGTTGTGAACGGAACTCCAACGCACACCGCGAAGATGGGTCGCCTGGGGGGAACGCGGAATCTGCACAATTGAAAGAGTTTTACAAGTTCTGGCGTGTCGCCCTAGTTTTTGTCTGGAAATCGCGTTGGGAGTCTCGCGGCCCGCCGCGAATCGGCCCGATGAGTAAGTCCGGCAGACAGGGAGGCAGGTGCTGATGACTGGGAATACGCAACGTCGCGAAGCCCGCGGTGCCCGGAAAGGTCGCGGGTTTGGGTCCGGCCTGCGGGCGGCCGTAGCCCTGGCGGGCATGCTCGTGGCCGCCGCGTCGGCGGTGGCCAATGAGGGCTGGCTGACGAGCTACGAGGAGGCCATGGAGGCCGCCCGGGAGCAGGAAAAGCCGGTGCTCACGATCTTCACCGGCAGCGACTGGTGCCCCCACTGCCGCACCCTGGAGGAAAAGGTTCTGGACACGGAGACGTTCCGGGCCTGGGCCGAGGGCCGGATCGTCCTGCTCATGATCGACCTGCCCCAGCAGGGCATTTCGGCCGAAGAACGGGCCCGCAGGTCGCGGGTGTGCATCACCTACGGCGTGCGGACGTTCCCCAGTGCGGTCCTGATCGGGCCGGATGGCACCCGGATCACCTCGCAAGCCGGTTACACCGGCCAGCCGGCCGACGACTGGGTCGCAGCTCTCGACGGGCACCTACCGGCCCCAGGCACCGCGGCAACCTCGGTGGTGGCGTCGGCCGACGCCCCTCCGCTCAAGCTCACGTCCGGAAACGCGCGGCCTCGGCGTTGAGCTCGCCGATCGAGCGGCGAAGCTCGTCGAGCGACGCGGAGAAACTCGCCAGCGACGCCGCCGACTCGCCCGCGTCCTCCCGTAGTTTTTCCATTGCGTCGCGGATCTGCCGGGCCCCCTGTGACTGCGACTCCATGCCGTCGTGAACCTGGTCGAGCGACCGGGTCACGGCCTGCACGGGATCGATGATCCGCCCGAGTTTCTCGCTGACCTCGGCCACGTCGGCGATCCGGCCGCTGACCTCGTTGCGGAAGCGATCCATTTCCATCGTGCCGCTGGCCACGGCCGCCTGCATGTCGCGGACCATCCGCTCGATGTCCTTGGTGGCCAACGCCGTCTGATCGGCGAGCCGCCGGATTTCCTGGGCCACGATGCGGAAACCCCGCCCGCTCTCCCCGGCCTTCTCGGCCTCGATCGTGGCATTCACGGACAGCAGGTTCGTCTGCTCCGCGACCTTGGAGATGGTCGTGACCACCGCCGTGATGCCACCGGCTCGTTGGCTGATCGTGGCGAGCTTGCGGGTGAAGGCGTTCATCGCCGCGTCGAGCCGCTCCATCGACGCCGTCATGCTGTCCAGCCCGCCGCGGCCCTCCGCGGCGACGCTGGCCGCCTCGCGGGCCACGTCCTTCACCGTCGTCATGGCGGCCAGCAGTTGCTCGCTCGTGGTGGAGATCTCGGTGACGGCTGCCGAAATCTCGTGGGCCGACCCGCTCACGCCGCGGACCGCCCGATTCTGGCGGGCGAGCGCCGTCGCCGCCTCCGATTCCAGGGACGTGAGCCGCCCGCCCGCGGTCTTGATCCGGCCGATGAGCCCGCCGAGCGACCGGATCATCGCCCCGAAGGCCGAGAGGAGTCGGCCCACCTCGTGACGACCGTCGCCGTCGAGGCGGCCCGTCAGGTCTCCGGCCGCGATCGACTCGGCCACGGCGAGGGCCCGGCTTACGGGCCTGGCGATCGACCGGGCGATCCAGGCCGCGGCGACGATCCCGGGGATGCCGACGAGCGCTGCGGCGGCCGCCGCTGCCGCAGCCTGCCACCAGAGCACGTCGCGGCTGGCAGAGGTCGAGATCGCCACGAGCACGGCACCGGCGAGTTGGCCGTCGGTGCGGCGGACCGGCGCCGCCACGCGGCACGACCCGGCATCGAACGCGGTGGCCGGCCGTCCGTTGGCGATCGCGTCTCGGGCCAGCTCCACCTCGCGTTGGCCCAAGGATGCAGCAGGCATGTCGCCGGCCCGGCGCTCGGCGACTGTTGCCAACTGTGGATCGAGCACGCGGAGTTCGCGGATGTCGTCCCCCACGAGTTCGGCCAGCAGCCGCTCCAGGCCCGAGCTGCGCGTGAGGCGGGTGGTGTCGTCGGTCAACTCCGGCGCCAGTTCCACCGTTGTCACCGCCCGCGACAGCACCTCGGCGATGCTCTCGCCGCCAACGCGCACCTGGTCGAGGACGGCCCGCCGCGCGGCGAGCGTCTGTAGCAGCGAATTGACGAGGATCGCGGCCAGCACCAGCGATCCGGCGACGGTCGCAATCCTGGTGCGCAGCGACATGCGGTTCTCCACGAGATGGTTCGAGGATCGTGGCGCCGTCCATCCATGGCCGTGCTCCACGCGGTCGACCTCAGGCACCGCCGGGGCGGGTTCTGGGTCTCGAGTCGCCGCGTCGTGCGGCGGCCAGCCGGTTCCGCAGGCTGCGGGGCTCGCCGCTAGAACACTAGTGCGCCGCAGCGCCCCATGCCACCTGCCGGACGGCGGGCGTCACGACCGTTACGACCGGTGCCGGCGGCGCGGCGTGGATCGCCGTGGCGGTGGGCGGTTCGGCCACCGCCGGCCGAATGCCGCCGGCCAGCCCGCAGCCGCCGATCGGCAGCAGGGCGAAGAGCGGAGCGGCCAGCCACGGCGCCCAGACGGCGACGGCGGACGACTCCCGGGGGGTGTGCGACTGCGGCATGGGGCAGGGAAATACAGCCCCGGTGCATCGCGATCAAGTCCGCCCGCCGCGGCGGACGAATGGCCAGGGCGGGGCTCGAACCCGCACGGAGATGACTCTCCCCGGGATTTTAAGTCCCGTGCGTCTGCCAGTTTCGCCACCCGGCCGGGGTTGCGCCGCTCCCGAGCATACCCACCGCCACCGGTTTGACCGCCGCGGGGGGCGCTACAATCCTGGCCCGAGGGTATCGCCCTTCCGCCGCCCGCACGACGCCATGCAGCCGACCCCGAATCCCGAGCAGCCCGCCGTCGTCGTGTGTCCGGCCTCGAGAGGCATCGACGGGTTTCTCGGCACGCGGGCCTCGTTGGGGATGGATGTGGTGCTCGTGGGGCTGCTCGCCCTGCTGCCGGTGCTCGCCTGGAGCATCGCGCTGGTCCGCCGCGGCCGTTACGCGGCCCACCGATCCCTCCAGTTGTTCATCGTGGCGGCGCTCGCGGCGGCGATCGTCGTGTTCGAAATCGACATCCGGCTGATCAGCGACTGGCGGGCCCGAGCGGCGGCGAGCCCCTGGTGGCCCATGGGCGTCCTCACGGCGCTCGGCATCCACCTGGTCTTCGCCGTCTCCACGTTCGGCCTCTTGGTGTGGGTGGTGTGGGAGGCGATCGCCCGGTTCCCCGTGCCCCCCGTGCCCGGCACCCACGGACCGCGGCACCGCCGCCTCGCCCGGCTGGCGGCCGCCGACCTCGTGTGCACGGCCGTGACCGGCGTGGCCTTCTACTGGCTCGCCTTCGTGGCCGGCTGAAGCCGCGGAGCGGCCCCGCGCCGGCAGAGCACGATGCCGCCGAAGTAGAGCAGGCACAGCGGCCCCGCGAGGAACAGGAGGCTGTAGGGATCGGCCGGCGTCAGCACGGCCGAGACGATCGCGATCGCCAGCACGGCGGCCCGCCACTGCTTCAGGTAGGTCTCGGCGTCGAACACGCCGATCCGCTCGAGGAACAGCATCACGAGCGGGAGTTGAAAGCCGATGCCGAAGCCGATCGGCAGGATGAGCACGAACGACATCCACTCGCTGATCCGCGGATCGGGATCGAGGCCGAGCCAGGCGTTGAAGGCGAGCAGGTAGTCGAGGACGAAGTCGAACACGAAGAAGAAGGCGAGCAGCACGCCGGCGAGGAACAGGCCCACGCTGACCGGGAGGAACGTCCACACCCAACGGCGCTCGTGGGCGTAGAGCCCCGAGGCCACGAAGGACCACAACTGATAGAAGATCCACGGGCTCGCCAGCACCACGCCCACGAGCAGCGCGGCCTTCACGTAGATCCCGAAGGCCTCCTGCGCGGAGAGCGTCGTGATGCTCACCCGCGGGTCGCGCGACAAGGGCTGCCAGAGGATGACCGGCACGAGCGAGTCGGAGTCGAAGGCGGCCGTGCCCGACACGGCCGGCGCGGAGCCAGAGAGCACCCGGGCGAGCCGGTCGGCGTGGATCTCACGGAGGTCGAACGACAATCCCCGCCGCTCGACGGCATCGACCACCTCCGACCGCGAGTAGGGCAGCGGCGGGCCGCCCGCCGCGCGGGGCGTCCAGGCATCGAAGGTCTCGAGGGCCCGACTGCTGTAATACGTGCCCAGGGCCCGTCGCAGCGGTTGCTCGATCAGGTGGACGACCGGGCGGGCGACCAGAAAGCCGAGCAGCACCGTCACGGCCAGGCCCGCAGAGGCGCGGATGAGGCAGGTGCGCAACTCCTCCAAGTGTTCGCCGACCGTCATGGTCGAGCTCTGGAAGAGGTCGTCGTCGCTGATGCGAGGCATAAGAAGAATCTACTTCAGGCTCGATGCCCCCGCTCGCATGGTCCGCCCGGTGGGCAAAAGCCTCCGTCGCTGTGGATCCATGGCGGCATCCCATGCGGTGTGAACCGTCCACGCGGGCCATGGCTCCAAGGCTCCTTCGGCTTTCGCCCCCCGCTCGCATGGTCCGCCCGGCGGGCAAAAGCCTCCGTCGCTGTGGATCCATGGCGGCATGCCATGCGGTGTGGCTCGTCCACGCGGGCCATGGCTCCAAGGCTCCTTCGGCTTTCGCCCCCCGCTCGCATGGTCCGCCCGGTGGGCAAAAGCCTCCGTCGCTGTGGATCCATGGCGGCATGCCATGCGGTGTGGCTCGTCCACGCGGGCCATGGCTCCAAGGCTCCTTCGGCTTTCGCCCC
>CAIXGY010000130.1 GCA_903919035.1 uncultured Planctomycetaceae bacterium
CCGAAGGTTGAAGGTTCGAGCCCTTCCGGGTGTATTTGCCGCCACGATGGCGGCCGTTTCGAGAGCCGGCAGAGGCCAGCCACGCAAAGCGAACGAGCCTTGCGAGGTCCGGTGGGTGAAAGCCGGAGGAGCCTTGAATCGTCTGGCTCCGCTGGACCATCCATCCCGAGGAACTTCCAGCCAACGATTCAAAGCGCCGGAGGCTTTCACCCACCGGACCGGTCACCGGATAGAGGCCACCGCTTCCCTGCATCGTGTGGCTCCGCCAGACCATCCATCCCAAGGGAAATCCAGCCAACGATTCAGGCTTTCGCCTTGCGAGGTCCGGTGGGTGGAAGCCGGAGGAGCCTTGAATCGTCTGGCTCCGCTGGACCATCCATCCCGAGGAACGTCCAGCCAACGATTCAAAGCGCCGGAGGCTTTCACCCACCGGACCGGTCACCGCGCGGAGGCCGTCCGATTGGTCTTGGGGCGTCTCACCCCGGCCCGCTAGGCTCTTTGGCATGGAACGTCCGTCCACCATGCCCGCCACGGCCCACCGGGTCGTCGGCTTCGACCCCGGCCTCAACGTCACCGGCTACGGCGTCGTCGAGTGTCACGGCGCGAGCGTGCGGCTCGTCGAGGCGGGCACCGTGCGATCCCGCGGCGAGTCGCTCGAGGATCGGCTGCACACGATCCATGCCGGGGTTCGCGAGGTGATCGAGGCGCTGCAGCCCACCGCGATGGCGATCGAGCAGGTGTTCGCCCACGCGAAGTTCCCCAAGGCCGCGATTCTGCTGGGCCACGCGCGGGGTGTGATTTGCCTCGCGGGGGCGCAGGCGGGGCTCGGCGTCCATCACTATCTTCCCAATCGCGTGAAGAGCGCGCTGACCGGTTCGGGCCACGCCGCCAAGGAGCAGATGCAGGCGGCCGTGCAGCGCGAACTGGGTCTCACCACGCGGCCCGAGCCGGCCGACGCCGCCGACGCGTTGGCGGTGGCGCTGGCCGACTGGCATCTCCGGCTTCGTCCCCTGCTCTTCGGCACGGGTGTGGCCCGCGTGCGGAGCGGCCGCGCATGATCACGAGAATCTCCGGCACTGTCGACCGCGTCGATCCCACGGCCAATGCCGTGGAGATTTCGATCGGCCCGGTCGTCCACGAGGTGCTCGTCACCGAACTCGTCCGTCGTGGCCTGCAGCAGAAGATCGGCCAACCCGTCGTGCTGCACACGCTCGAATACCTGGAGGGGAATCCGACCCGTGGCAACCTCGTGCCCCGGCTCGTGGGCTTTTTGTCGGAGGTGGAGCGGGAGTTTTTCGAACTGATCTGCGAGGTGGACGGCGTGGGCGTGCGCAAGGCGCTGCGGGCCATCATCAGGCCGGTGGGAGAGATCGCCATGGCCATCGAGGAGCAGGACGCGAAGGCCCTGTCCACGCTCCCCGGCATCGGCGCCGCCACCGCCGAGCGGATGATCGCCAAGCTGCGGCGGCGGATGCCGAAGTTCGCGCTCTTGATCGCCCGCGAGTCTCCCGGCGAGGCGGCCGGCGGCGCCGCCGACGTGCTCGCCGAGACCTTCGACGTGCTGCGGTCGCTCGGCCACTCCGATTCCGACGCCCGCCGCCTCGTCGATGCCCTGCGGTCCGAGAAGAAGAAGCCGAAGGACGTGCAGGAAGCCCTCGAGGCGGTCTATCGCCAGGTGCACCGCCCGCGGTGACGTGGCTTCGTGGCCCAACACGGCTCGGGACTGCCCACACCCTCTCGCCGGACGCTCGCTTCGGGCATCCCTGCCCTCAGCTCGCTCGGAGGTGCCTTCGCTCTCGCCCTCCGGGCTGCGCTCGGTCACCTACGCCGCCTCGAGGGGATGGGCAGCCCCGAGCCTTCCTCGATCGGTTCGGGCAAGGCGAGGGGATGCCCGTGCCCTCGAGCGGGCTGTGGAAGCAAGCGCAGGCAGGATGCCGAAGCGCAGCGGACACGCAGAGAGCCGAGGCCCGGAAGGCCTCGGCGAACGTCAAGCGAGAGGGCATGGGCATCTCCAAAGCCGGGTTGGGCGCGCTGAGCAGAACGCTCGGGCAACCACGACCCTATCGGACGCTTTCTGCTAGCCTGTCGAGCCGGTGAACCGCATGGAACCACTTCGCCAGCCCAGCGTGCAGGCCGCCGACGAGCCGTCGCCTGAAGACCGCGCGCTGCGGCCGCAGCGGATGGAGGAGATGATCGGCCAGCGGGCCGTCCACGAGCGGCTCTCCATCGCCATCGACGCGGCCCGCAAGCGGGGCGAGACGCTCGGCCACATCCTCCTCGACGGCCCGCCCGGCCTCGGCAAGACGACCTTCGCCACCTGCATCCCGCGGGAGCTCGGCACGTCGCTCCAGATCGCCAGCGGCGCCGCCCTCGCCGCGCCCAAGGATCTCCTGCCCTACCTCACGAATGCGGCCGAGGGGTCGGTGCTGTTCATCGACGAGATCCACCGGCTGCCGATCGCGGTGGAGGAGTTCCTCTATCCGGCGATGGAGGATTTTCGCGTCGACATCACGCTCGGTGACGGCGTCGCGGCCCGCACGATCAACATGCCGCTGCGGCCGTTCACGCTCATCGGCGCGACCACGCGGGCCGGGCTCATCTCGGCACCGCTCCGCGATCGGTTCGTGGTCCGCGAGCATCTCGACTACTACTCCGTCGCCGAACTGGCCGAGATCGTCCACCGGTCGGCGGGCAAGCTGACGATGCCGATGGACGACGCCACCGCCGACGAGGTGGCCCGGCGCAGCCGGGGCACGCCGCGGCTGGCCAACAACCGGCTGCGGTGGATCCGCGACTTCTCGACGAGCCGTGCCGAGGGACGGCTCGACGTGGACATCGCCCGCTCGGCCCTCGAAATGCAGGGCATCGATGAACTCGGCCTGGATGGCTTCGACCGTCGCTACCTGGAGACGATCCAGCGGGTGTTCGCCGGCGGCCCGGCGGGCATCGAGGCGATCGCCCACACGATGAGCACGGCGGCCGACACGCTCGAGGACGACGTGGAGCCATTCCTGCTGCGCTGCGAACTCGTCGTGCGCACGCCCCGCGGCCGGGTGCTCACCCCGAAGGCCGACGAGCACCTCGGCGCGCCTCCGAAAGCGGGAGCGCAATCCCGTCTGTTCTGACTTTACGCGGCGCTCGCCATCCTGGCCTCGCTTCGCTGGGTCGCCCTCCGGGCGACGACAACCCGGCCCTCCAGGCCTGGCAGCATCCGCACGCGGCGCTCGCCATCCTGGCCTCGCTTCGCTGGGTCGCCCTCCGGGCGACGACAACCCAGCCCTCCAGGCCTGGCAGCATCCGCACGCGGCGCTCGCCATCCTGGCCTCGCGTCGAGACGGCGGAGACGGCACGCACCGGCCTGGATGCCGGAGCGCAGCCGTCTCCGAGCAAGCGAAGCTCAGGATGACCGACGCGAGCGTCCGGCGCGAGGGTGTGGGCAGACCCGAGCCGGTTGGGCTCAACGGCCGGCTGCCAACGCGATGCCTCCCGACGCGCGATGATCCAGTGCGATCAGTATCAGGAGGCGGCGCGGGCCGTGTGTGCCACCGCCTTCCGCACTTCGGCGTCGGTCATCCGCCGGAAGAAGCCCGGCGCCAGCCGCATGACGGTGGCGAGCAGCCGACTGTCGAAGCCCGTCAGCCCGAGCGGCTGATCCCGCTCGATCGCCGCGGCGATCGATGCGGCGACGCGGTCGGCTGAATGGATCTTGTTCCAGCCGCTCTGGCTCTCGATCGCCCACACGGCCGGCGGCTTCGTGCGGTTCTCCTCGGCGAGGCCCGGCGTGTCGGTGGTGGGCGGGTAGTGCACCACCACCCGCACCCCGTGGAGCTTCAGTTCCTGCCGCAGCGACTCGGCGAAGGCCGCCAGCGCCGCCTTGCTGGCGGCATAGGCCGCGTAGCCGTAGATCGGCATCAGCGCCGCCAGCGACGAGACGAGGCAGATGGCGCCGCCCCGTTGTGCGACGAGCTCGGGCCCGAACGTGCGGACGACGTTCACGTGGCCGAGGTAATTGACGTCGAGCATCCGTCGGAAGTCGTCGTCCGGCGCGTCGAACACGCCGGCACACCGGGCCGAGCCCGAGCCACAGACGAGCACGTCGAGGCCGCCGAGCGCGTCCCGCACGCCGTCCCGGGCGGCGGCGACGGAGCCGGCATCGGTGGCATCGAATGCGACCCTGCCGTGCGGGCCCGGTCCGGCCGTGTGCAGTTCCGCGACCACGCGGTCGAGATCGTCACCCCCACGAGCCGCGACGCACACACGGGCGCCGCGACGGGCCAGCTGGATCGCCAGCGCGCGGCCGATGCCCCGGCTGCCACCGACGACGAGCACCCGCTTCCCGGAGAAATAGTCCATGATCGCCACCCGCTCACACCCCGTCGGCCGCCTTGACGAGCATGCACTGGGTCGTCGGCAGCTCGATCACCTGCTCCCGCCGCCCCGCGGTGAACTCGTCGAACGCCTGGCGGACTCCGTCGAGCAGCGAGTAGTCGTGGGAGAGCAGAATCCCGCCCGGCACGAGCCGCGGGAAAAACCAATCCAGGCACTGCTTCGTGCTCGTGTAGAGATCGACGTCGAGGTGCACGAAGCAGAATCTCGTGCCGTCGAGCACGTCACGAATGGAATCGGGACAGAAGCCGACGTGATACTCGACGTTGGGGAAGTCGGCGAGGTACGCGCGGATCGACTCGAGGTCGCAGGCGAAACAGCCCGGTTTCTCGACGCCGCGATCCTCGCTCGTGGGGTCGGGCAGGCCCGCGAACGTGTCGCAGACGTGCAGTCGCTTCTCCCCCTTGGCCTCGCAGATCGTCCGGGTGGAACTGCCCGCGTAGACCCCGACCTCGGCGATGTCGCCGTCCATCCGTCGCATCCCCTCGACGATCGAGTGGATGATGAACTGCTCGTGACCCGTGATCAGACTCTTGCGACCGCGGCGGACGGTCGTGAGCTTCCGCATCAAGGCCGGATCCTTGTGGAACCCGAGCATGAACAGCTCGAACTCGGCGAGCGTGCGAACGCCCCAGCGCTCGAGAAACGTGCCGGCCATGAATCGTTGGAGGGACTTGTTGTGCAGCAGCGGCACGGGCAACGCTCCGAGGGGACGACAAAGCATCGTCGATCGTGCGTTCGGCTCGGGAGCCTTGCAACCGCGGCCCGGCACCACCCGTCCGAGTGGCACGGCCGGGGGCCGGTCATGCCGGTCATGCCGGCGTTGACGTCGACGCGCGGGCGGCTGGATGATGCCCGCACCGGGTCGCGTGCGGTGTCTCGCGGCCCGGATCCCTTTCCGCGACTCTCGGAGCCCGCTGCCGTGGCCGATCTCGTCGTGCGGCCGGTCACAAGCCGGTCGGAGCAACGCCGGTTCATCCGCCTGCCCTGGGACATCTATCGCGGCGATCCCCACTGGGTTCCCCCGCTCATCCATTCCCAGAAGGCCCTGCTCGGGTTCCTGCCTCATCCCTTCTACCGCCGGGCCGAGGCCCGCAGCTTCCTGGCCAGTCGCGGCGGTGCCGACGTGGGCCGGATCACGGCGATCGTCAACCATGCCCACAACGAGCGGTTCGGTGAGCGGCGTGGCTTCTTCGGATTCTTCGAGTGCCGCGACGACGCCGCAGCGGCACGGGCCCTGTTCGGCGCCGCCCGTGACTGGCTCCACGGCCGCGGCATGACCTGCGTCCGCGGGCCGGCGAATCCGTCGCTCAACTACGAGGCCGGCCTGCTCGTGGACGCGTTCGACAAGCCCCCGACGTTCATGACCACCTACAACCCGGATTGGTATCCGCGGCTCGTGGAGGAGAACGGGTTCGTCAAGGTTCAGGACATGTACGCCTTCTGGGGCGAGGTGCCGATGCTCGCCAAGCAGGACCCGAAACTCAAGCAGATGCGCGACGCGGTCCTGGAGCGGTTCCGCGTGACCCTCCGCAAGCTCGACCGGTCGCGGTTCAAGGACGAGGTCAAGCTCTACTTCGAGATCTACAACGGCAGCATGCAGGCCACGTGGGGCTTCGTGCCGTTCAGCGAGGCCGAGATCCTCCACCTGGCCGATGAACTGCGGCACCTCATCGTCCGCGACCTCGCGGTCGTGGCCGAGGTCGACGGCAAGCCGGTGGGCACGACCTTCGCGCTGCTCGACTACAATCCTCGGGTTCGCGCGATCGGCGGCCGCCTTCTGCCGTTCGGGCTGTTCCGGCTGCTCTGGAACAAACGGGCCATCAAGAACGTCCGCCTGGTGACGGCCAACGTGGTGCCCGAGTTCCAGGCCTGGGGCATCGGCCTCGTGCTGCTCGACGCCCTCGTGCCCGCGGTGCTCGAGTGGGGCATCCGCGAGGCGGAGTTCTCCTGGATCCTCGAGAGCAACCAGCTTTCGCGCGGAAGCCTCGAGCGGGGCGGCGCCATCCGCACAAAGACCTGGCGGATGTACCAGGACGACCAGCCGGCGTGACCGGCCAAATCCTGGATTTTCGCGGCTGAAACGCCCGGCGCGTTTGACGCGGCCGGGCCGTCCGGGCTATCGTCTCGGGGCTTCAGCATCCAGCCCGCAGGTGTTCCATGGCCGTCCCCAAGCGCCGTCAATCCAACCAGAAGACCCGATCCCGGCGGGCCCACGATTTCCTCACGCCCCGGCAACTCACGTTCTGCCCCACCTGCGGGAAGGCCGTGCCCACGCATCGGATCTGTGGCACCTGCGGCCATTACAAGGGCCGCGCCGTGATCAAAGCAGAGGACTGACCCTCCGTGGAACCCGCGGCGGTCGTGTTTCCCGGCCAGGGGGCCCAGGCCGTCGGCATGGCCGGCGACTGGGTCGACGCGTGCCCCGCTGCGGCCGCCCTGTTCGCTCGCGCCTCGGCCATCCTCGGCTACGACCTGCTCGAGGTCTGCCGCTCCGGGCCGGCCGACCGGCTCAACACCACCGCCGTGAGCCAGCCGGCGATCCTGGTCACGAGCCTCGCGGCCCTGGAGGTGCTCCGCGGCCGTCCGAGCCATCCGCTCGACGCCGCCCCCGTGACCGCGGGCTTGTCGCTCGGCGAGTACACGGCCCTGGTCTTCGCCGGGGCCCTCGGCTTCGACGATGCCGTGCGGCTCGTCGATGTCCGCGGCCGGGCGATGCAGGCCTGCGCTGAAGCGCAGCCGAGCGGCATGGTGGCCGTGCTGGGCCTCGACCGCGATCGGGTGGCGGCGCTGTGCGACGAGTGCCGCGGCGCCGACATCCTCGAGGTGGCCAACGTGCTGTGCCCGGGCAACGTGGTGGTGTCCGGCTCGGCGGCGGCCTGCCGCCGGGTGGAGGCGGCCGCCCCGGCCGCGGGGGCGATGAAGAGCGTGCCTCTGGAGGTTGCCGGGGCGTTTCACACGTCGCTGATGCAGCCGGCGGTCGACCGGCTGGCCACGGCCCTGGCCGACGTCACCCTCCGCATGCCACGCATTCCCGTGGTCAGCAACGTCGACGCCCGGCCCCACGTCGATCCCGACGAGATCCGCGGTCTGCTGGCGCGGCAGGTGGTCGGTGTTGTCGAATGGAACGCCTCCATGGCATACATCCTCTCCACCGGCGTCCGCTCCCTCTGGGAAGTTGGCCCGGGCCGCGTGCTCCGCGGGCTCATGAAGCGGATCGACCGCGGCGTGACCTGCTCCGGCGTCTTCGACTGACCTTCGCCCTCCCCGGAACCCATCGCGATGGCTGACGCCACATCCCCTCCCCGCCGGCTTACCGTGGATCTCTCCGGCCAGGTCGCGCTCGTCACCGGCGCGTCGCAGGGCCTGGGTCGCGCCATCGCCGAGACGCTCGCCGCCGCGGGCGCCACGGTGGCACTCGTGGCCCGGTCGGCCGGCAAACTGGCCGACGTCGCGGCCGGCATCGGGGCGACGGGCGGCAAGGCCGAGGCCTTCGCCTGCGACGTTCGCGACGCCGCGTCGATCCAGCAGACCGTCGACGACGTCGTGGCGAGACTCGGCCGTCTCGACGTGCTCGTGAACAACGCGGGGGTCACCCGCGACACGCTGCTGCCGCGGATGAGCGACGAGGAGTGGGACGACGTGCTCACGACCAATCTCCGCGGGCCGTTTCTCTTCATGCGGGCCGCCAGTCGGCCGATGATGCAGCAGCGGTACGGGCGGATCGTCAATGTCGCCAGCGTCTCGGGACTGATCGGCAATCCGGGCCAGACCAACTACTCGGCGTCGAAGGCCGGCCTCGTGGGGCTGACACGGACGGCGGCCAAGGAACTCGCCGGCCGCAAGATCACGGTCAACGCGGTGGCCCCCGGATTCATCGCCAGTGACATGACGGCGGCCCTCGGCCCGGCCCTGCTCGACGAGGTGAAGAAGCGGGTGCCGGCGAAGCGGTTGGGAGAAGCCTGGGAGATCGCCGAGGCGGTGCTCTTCCTGGCGGCGCCGTCGTCTGGCTACATCACGGCGCAGACGCTTGTGGTCGACGGCGGACTGATCGGCTGATAGCGGGTTTTTCCCGGGCTGGACACACCCGGCCGACTCCGGTTATATCATCTCGGCAATGCGGGTGGCATGCGGGGCCTGTGCGGCCCTTCGGCTTGCCCCCTGCACGGACAACACACGCGGCCGTTCGCGCGGCCGTCCAGGAGGATTCACAAGGTGGCATCAGTCCAAGAGCGCGTGATCGACATCGTCGCCTCCCAACTCGGGGTGGCCAAGGAGCAGATCACGCGGGAGACGTCGTTCATCAACGATCTGGGGGCCGACTCGCTCGACACCGTCGAACTCGTCATGGAGCTCGAGGAGGAGTTCGAGATCAACATCCCCGACGACGCCGCCGAGAAGATCCAAACCGTCGGCCAGGCGGTCGAGTTCATCGAGAAGCATCAGGGATGATGCTGTCCGGCGGCCGGTCGGGAAGCCGCCGGGTTCAGAGTCTCGCCACGACGCCGCCGGCGCCCGGACCGGCGCGGCAGGGAAGCGCAGGATGAAGCGGCGTGCGGTGGTCACGGGACTCGGGGTCGTCACTCCCCTCGGGCGTCGGCTCGAGACGGTCTGGCAGCGGCTCGTCCGCGGCGAGAGTGGCGTGGGGCCGATCACGCTGTTCGACGTCTCGGGCTACCGCGTGCAGTTCGGCGGCCAGGTGCCGTGGGAGCCGGAGCAGGAGGACATCGCGGGGCCCAAGGAGCTCAAGCGGCTCGATCGGTTCACGCAGTTCGCGATCGCCTGTGCCAAGGACGCGGTGACCGACTCGGGGCTCGACTTCGCGAAGGAAGACCCCTATCGCTGCGGCGTCGTCATCGGCTCCGGCATCGGCGGCCTCTGGGAATTCGAGGTTCAGGAGGAGCGGCTGCTCCACAAGGGCATCGACAAGGTCTCGCCCTTCACGATCCCGAAGCTCATGGTCAACTCTGCCGCCGGCCACGTGTCGAGCCTGTACGGGATCAAGGGGCCCAACTTCGCCGTCGCCACCGCCTGCGCGAGCGCGTCGCACTCCATCGGCAACGCCCTGCGGGCGATCCAATACGGCGAGGCCGACGTGATGATCACCGGGGGCAGCGAGGCGGCGCTCACGCCGATCGGCCTGGCCGGCTTCCAGAACATGCGGGCGCTGTCGTTCCGCGGCGACGCCCCGCAAAAAGCGAGCCGGCCGTTCGACGCGGAGCGCGACGGCTTCGTGCTCGCCGAGGGTGCCGGCGCGGTGGTGATCGAGGAACTCGAGCACGCCCGCGCCCGTGGCGCCCGCATCTACGCGGAACTCAAGGGCTACGGCGCCTCGGGCGACGCCGGCCACATCACGCAACCCGACGAGGAAGGTCGAGGCGCCGCCCAGGCGATGGCGATGGCGCTCCGCGACGCGGGACTGCCGCCGGAGGCGGTGGGCTATGTGAACGCGCATGGCACGAGCACGCCGCTCGGCGACAAGGCCGAGACGATGGCGGTCAAGAGGGTGTTCGGCGCCCATGCCCGCTCGCTCGCGATCTCCAGCACCAAGAGTCAACTCGGCCACACGCTCGGCGCCAGCGGCGGCATCGAACTCGTGGTGTGCGCGTTGACGATGGATCGGGGTGTCATCACGCCCACGATCAATCTCGAGAATCCCGATCCCGATTGCGACCTCGACTACACCCCCAACGTCGCCCGAGACGCCCGGGTGGACGTGGCCATGAGCAACAGTTTCGGCTTTGGCGGCCACAACTCGAGCCTGCTGCTGGCCCGCCTCGCCTGACGCCGGCCCGCGGCGACCGCCTTCCGGTGCACCATGACGCCGTCGATCGTCGTGCGACTGGCGCTCCTCGCCGCCCTCGGCACCGCGCCCTGCGCGGCGCAGGTGCCGGCGGATGCCGGACAGGTCTGGAAGACGCATGACATCGGTCCGTTCGTGAAGGTGGCGGGGCCGGGCAGCGAGCGCCACGTGGTGGAGTGGGTGTTGCAGGACACGGGCTATGCCGTCTGGCACGGGTCCACGCCCGCGGTGCTGTCGGCCGCGGGCGACCGGCTGTCGTGCTTCCACGTGCCCGACGTCCAGGCGCGGGTCGCCGACGTCGTGGATCGCTTCGTCGCGGAGTCCGACACCCCTCATCGCTTCTCCATCCGCGTGTTCGGCGTGGCCAGCGCCGGCTGGCGAACCGACGTGCGGCCGGTGCTGCGGCCCATCGCCGCGGCCACGCCAGGTGTCCAGGCGTGGTCGGTGACCCGCGAGGACGGCGCCCTGGTGGTCGGCCGGATCCGCTCCCGGTCGGACTGCGTGGAATTGCCGACCGGCCCGGTGCTCGCCGCCAACGGCGTGCCGGCGGTGCTCTCGGGAGGTCGGCGGCTGCCCTACGTGCAGGACGTGGGCCCGCGGCCCGACGCCTGGCCGGGCTGGGAACTCCGGGGCGCCGCCTGCGACGAGGGTCTCTCGCTCGACGTGCAGCCGCTGCTGTCCCGCGACGGCACTGCGGTCGAAGCCGTCTTCCGCTGTCGGATCGATCAGGTCGAGAAGCTTGCCCCCGTGTCGCTCGCGTCGCCCGCCGGCGATCCGCAGGGCGTGGCGGTGCAGGTGCCGCAGGTCGCCGCCGTCCGCATCGGCGAGCGCTTCCGCTGGCCGGCGGCCCACGCCCTGGTCGTGTCGCTCGGGTTGGTGCCGTGGCCCGTGCCCGCGCAAAATGGTGCGGCGGCCGGCCTGATCCCCGAGGTGAAACGCCGCGACGTGGTCGTCGTGGTGGAACCCCGGCTCCGCGGTTCCCCCTGAACGTGCCTCGTGTTCCGCACCCATCACTGGAAGCATCGATGAGCGTCTCGTCCGACCGTCGCGTGGTGATCACCGGCATGGGAGTCGTCTGCCCGCTGGGCCTGGCGCTCGACGACCTGTGGTCGGGGCTCGAGTCGGGCCGCAGCGCCGTCGGGCCGCTGGAGGCCTTCGCGTCGGGGGGTCTGCCGGTCCGCCACGTGGCCGAGGCCCGCGGCTTCACGGGCGCGATCGAGGACTTCGGCACCCTCGAGAGCGAGCGGAAAAAGGCGATTCGCAAGGGCCTGAAGGTGATGTGTCGCGAGAGCCAGATGGCCGTCGCCGCCGCCCAGCGGGCCCTCCACGACGCGGGCGAGGTGACGACGCACCATCCCCCGGAGCGGTTCGGCTGCGTGTTCGGCTCCGACTACATGCTCACGCTGCCGGACGATTTCACCGCCAGCGTGGCCCGCTGCCGCGGGGCCGGCGGCGGGTTCGAATTCGACCG
This sequence comes from uncultured Planctomycetaceae bacterium, assembly GCA_903919035.1. Taxonomy (GTDB): domain Bacteria; phylum Planctomycetota; class Planctomycetia; order Pirellulales; family UBA1268; genus QWPN01. The sequence continues at coordinate 11,661 of CAIXGY010000130.1, forward strand.
CTGGGCCACCGACGGCCTGCCGCTGCTCAATCCGCTCTGGCTGCTCAAGTATCTGCCGAACATGCCGGCCAGCCACATCGCCATCTACAACGACCTCCGTGGCCCCAGCAACTCCCTCACGCTGCGCGAGGCCAGCGGGCATCTCGCCGTCGGCGAAGCCGTGGTGACGATCCAACGGGGCGCGGCCGACGTCATGGTGGCCGGGGCCACGGGCACCCGGGTGCATCCCATGAAGACGGTGCACGTCCTGCAGAGCGAGCAGGTGGCGCTGGAGGACGGGTCGGATCCCGACCCCACCCGTCGCAGTCGTCCGTTCGACGCGCGCCGGACCGGCATGGTGCTCGGCGAGGGTGCGGCGGTCCTGATCCTGGAGGAATTGTCCCACGCCCGACGTCGCGGCGCACGAATCTACGCTGAGATCGTCGGTCACGCGGCCCGCTCGGCCGTCGATCTCGCGGCGGCGGGCCGGCGCCGCCAGGCGCTGGCCCACTCCATGCGTCGCGCTCTCGCGATGGCCGGCGTCGAGCCGGCCGCCGTCGGTCACGTCCATGCGTTCGGCGCGAGCACCACGGTCGGCGACCGTGAGGAGGCGGCTGCGATCGGCGACGTGTTCGGCGGGCACGCGCCGCTGGTGCCCGTGGTCGCCGCGAAGAGCCACTTCGGCAACCTCGGTGGCGGCAGCGGCATCGTGGAGTGCGCGGCCAGCGTGCTCGCGCTGGCTCACGGTCGGTTGTTCCCCCTGCTGAACCACGACGAACCCGACCCCGCCTGCCCGGTGCGGGCGGCACGCGCCGGCGACCCGGCCGGCGAGGTCTTCGTGTCCTCGGCCGTCACTCCCCAGGGACAGGCCGGCGCTCTGGTCGTTCGCGCCTTTCGCGACAGTTGACGCCAACGCAGGGGCCGCGAGAGCCGCGGCTCCTTGACAGACGTCGTGGCCGCCCTTAGTTTCTGGGGTTCGCGTCGCGGTCGGTTGGTTCGCTGCCAGTTCGCGGATTCGGTTCCTGACGCCTCGGTGTCGGCTCGCCGGCATCGTGGTCGTCTCGGCGTCCATGTCGTGAGAGGGCGTCGGCCATGCCGGCAGCGCCATCGCCTCGACGCTCACCGAGATGCCCATGAAGCCAGAAGAAATCCTTCGCATCGTCGACGCGATCCACCGCGACAAGAACATCGACAAGGAAGTCGTGTTCCAGGCGATCGAGGCGGCCCTCGTCACCGCCCTCGCACGGCAGTACGGCGAGGAGGCCGACGTCACGATCGCGATCGACCGCGCCGACGGCCGCGTCAGCGGGCTGCACGCCGGGCAGCCCATCGACACGGCCGAGTTGTCGGGCCGCATCGGCGCGCAGACCGCGAAGCAGGTCATCATCCAGAAGATTCGCGAGGCGGAGCGGGACGCGATCCACGACGAATACGAGGAACAGGTCGGGATGATGGTGTCGGGCGTGGTGACCCGCTTCGAAGGGGCCACCGCGACCGTGCAACTGGGAACCCAGGAGGCGATCCTGCCGCGGAGCGAGCAGATCCCGGGCGAGGCCTACCATCCCAACGAGCGGATCCGAGCCACGATCTTCGAGGTTCGCAAGGTCGGCAGTCGGGTGAAGATCATCCTCTCGAGGATCCGTCCGCAACTCGTGCAACGGCTCTTCGAGCAGGAGATTCCCGAAATTGCCGACGGCGTGATCGAGATCCGCGCGATCGCCCGCGAGCCCGGCTATCGCAGCAAGGTGGCCGTGATCAGTTCCGACAACCGAATCGACTGCGTCGGCGCCTGTGTCGGCGTCCGCGGCAACCGCATCAAGAACATCGTCGAGGAGCTCGGCGGCGAGCGGATCGACATCGTCCGCTGGAACGACGACCTGCAGGTGCTCGTGCCAAACGCCCTGCAGCCGGCCGAGGTCGACGAGGTGATTCTCTGCCAGATGCTGGGCCGCGGCATCGTGCTCGTCCGGGAGGACCAGCTCTCGCTGGCCATCGGCCGCCGCGGCCAGAACGTCCGCCTGGCGAGCAAGCTCTGTGGCTGGGACATCGAGATCATGACCCGCGAGGAGCTCGATCAGCAGATCGAGCGGGCCATCGTCGGCTTCTCGTCGATCGAGGGCCTCGACGAGTCGCTGGCGGAAAAGCTTGTGGGCGAAGGGTTTCTGTCGTACGACGACCTGTCTGTGATCGAGCCGGACGACCTCATGGAAATGGGTGGCTTGTCTGCCGAGCAGGTCGATGCAATCGTTGCAGAAGCGGAAAACCGGGCCCAGCAGGCCGAAGAGGCCGCCGCGGTCGAGCGGCGGCGGCAGCGGGAGCAGGAGCGGATCGCCAAGGCTACGGCGGAGGCCGAGGCGGCCGACGCGGTCGCGGCGGGCCAGACGTCGGAGGAGGCGGCCGCTGATGCGACGGCCCCGGAGGCCGCGCCGGGTGGGCCGTCGTGATGGTCGCGACGGACACAAGACTGGAGTTCGGGTTCGGTTGGGGTGCGGAAGGCCGGCTGACGCCGGCGGAGCGAGGCGCGAGTGGCAGTGCGGATTTTCACGCTGGCGAAGGAGCTGAAGCTCGACAGCAAGGAGCTTGTGGAGCTCTGCGCCCGGGCCGGCATCCAAGACAAGGGCTCCGCGCTTGCGAGCATGACCGACGACGAGGTCGCGAAGCTCAAGGAATTTCTCGCCGGGAAGTCGCGACCGGCTGAGCGGCCGGCCGCTCCCGTGCGTGCCGGTGTCGCTCCCGCGGCTCCGGTGCGTCCGGCTGCCCCGACGACGCTCAAAAAAGAGGACTACATCGCCCCCGGTGGTGTCGCCAAAGGGCGTCCGCCGGAGTTGCCTGCCAAGCCGCCCGTCGAGTCGCCACGGCCAGCGGTCAGGCCAGCCGGCGGCGCGAAGCCGCCGGTGCCACGGCCGGCCTTCAAGCTCGCACCGATGCCCGCTGCGGCCCGCCCCCCCGTCACGCCCCGCGGGCCGCAGGAGCCCGCGGCCCAGAAGCCCGACGTGAAGCTGCCGCTCGACGCGATCCGCAGTGCCAAGGCCGGAGGCGCGAAGCCGCTGGCCGACCACATGCGAAAGCACGAACAGGCGCGGCAGACCGATGCCACGCGGCCTCGTCCAGGCGGACCGCCCGGAGCCCGCGGCGGCATGATGCCCGTGCCCCCACCGCTCGAGCCCGGCGTCCGCCCGCGGCGCACGCCGGCGAAGGGCGGCACCGGCAAGGAGGACGTGCTCGGCGGCCGCGAGCTGCGACAACTGACGCGGAAGCGACAGGATGGCCCGCGGACGGGTCTCGACGACGACGACGGCGGGCTGCGCCGCCGCCGCGGCGGTCGGCCGCGGAAGGGCTCCGGCGTGTCCACCGCCGCTCCTCGGAAGACCAATGCGTCGATCCAGGTGCCCGCCAACGTGCGCGGTTTTTCGGAGGCGATCGGCCTGCCGGCCAGCGAGGTTCTCAAGAAGCTGCTCGTGCTCCAGCCGGAGCAGATGCCGAGCATGGCCACGGTGCTCGATCGCGACATGGTCGAACTCCTGGCCTCGGAATTCGGCGTCGAACTCGACATCAAGACTGCCGAGGACCTGGAAAAGGAGCTCCTCGCCGGCTTCGACGCAGTGGACGAGGATCCAACGCTCCGCACCCCGCGGGCCCCGGTCGTGACGTTCCTGGGACACGTCGACCACGGCAAGACGTCGTTGCTCGACAAGATCCTGGGGATCGACGTGGCCGCCCGTGAGAGCGGTGGCATCACGCAGCACATCCGCGCCTACTCGGTGGACCGCAACGGCAAGGCGATCACGTTCGTCGACACGCCGGGCCACGAGGCCTTCACGCAGATGCGGGCGCGGGGCGCCAACGTCACCGACTGTGCCGTCATCGTGATCGCGGCCGACGACGGCATCATGCCCCAGACGGAAGAGGCGATCAGCCACGCCCGCGCCGCCGGCGTGCCGATGGTGGCCTGCATCAACAAGATCGACCTCCCGGGAGCCGACGTGCAGCGGGTCTACCAGCAACTCGCCGCCAACGAGCTGCTCCCGACGGAGTGGGGCGGCGAGACGGAGGTCGTGAAGACGAGCGCCGTGACCGGCGACGGCGTCGAACAACTCCTCGACACCCTGCTCACGATCGCCGAACTCCACGACCTGCGTGCCAACGCCGACCGGTCGTCGGCGGGCGTCTGCCTCGATGCCTCGATCCACGAGGGCAAGGGCGTGGTCGCCACGCTGCTCGTGCAGAAGGGCACGCTCAACGTGGGCGACGCGATCGTCTGTGGCGAGGCGACCGGGTTCGTGAAGGCGATGACAGGCACGCTCTCCCGCCGCAAGATCCAGGCAGCCGGCCCGGCCACGCCGGTGCTCGTGACCGGCCTCGATGTCGCCCCGGGGGCCGGCGAGCGATTCCAGGAGGTGGAGTCGATCGCCAAGGCCCGTGAGGTGGCCACGAAGCGTGCCGACATCCGGCGGCATGTGGCCCTGGCGGCGGCGCCGGTCCACGTCACCCTCGAGAACCTTGCCGCCCGCCTCGGCGCCGAGAAGGCTCCGACGCTCAACCTCATTCTCCGGGCCGACGTCCGCGGCTCGATCGAGGCGATTCTCAAGGAACTGCAGAAGCTGGAGCATCCGGAGGTGAAGATCCGGGTGCTGCAATCGACGGTGGGTGGGATCACGGAGGCCGACGTCCAACTCGCCGACGCGTCCGATGCCGTCATCATCGGCTTCAACGTCGTGCCCGACGAGCGGGCCCGGGCGCTGGCCGATGAGAAGGGCGTGCAGGTCCGCCGCTACGACATCATCTACCAGGTGACCGACGACCTGAAGAAGGCCCTCGAGGGCATGCTCGCGCCGGAAAAGCGCGAGACCGACCTCGGCCGCGCGATCGTCCAGCGGACGTTCTCCATCAGCCGTCTCGGCGTGATCGCCGGCTGCCGCGTGATCGGAGGCATCATCGCCCGCAACGGACGGCTCCGCGTGATCCGCGACAGCCGCGTGATCGGGGATTACGGGATCGAGTCGCTGAAGCGGGAGAAGGACGACGCCCGCGAGGTTCGTGACGGCCTCGAATGCGGCATCAAGGTCGCCAACTTCAACGACATCAAGGAGGGCGACATCCTCGAGTGCTACCGGATCGAGGAAGTCGCGCGGACGCTGTCGTGAGTTCGAGACGACTGCTCAAAGCCGCCGAGGCGGTGCGGGAGGTCGTCAGCATGGCGATCCTCACGCAGGTCCGTGATCCGCGGGTCAGGGACGTCACGGTGACGCGTGTGGAAATGGCGCCCGACATGCGCACGGCCGTCGTGCACGTCTCGGTGATGGGCAGTCCGGCCCAGGAGCAACTCGCCCTGCGCGGGCTGGCCAGTTCGGCCGGCTTCCTCCAGTCGCAGATCGCCGACAAGATCGACACCCGGTACACGCCGCGACTGCGGTTCGAGATCGACAGGGGCGTCAAGCACTCGCTGGAGATCGCCCGCGTGCTGGGAAGCGTGCTCCCGCCGGAGACGCCCACCGCGGAATCCGAGGACGAACAGGAGGACCGATGAGCGCAGCCAAGCGATCCCGTCCGGCAGCGGCCAAGAAGCCGGCTCCCGCCAAGAAGCCCGTCGCCAAGGCGGCGGCCAAGCCGTCGGCCAAACCGGCCGCCAAGCCAGTCCCCAAGCCGACCCCCGCGCCGACGGGAGGAAAACGGCCGGACCCGGCCGCCCGACACGCCAATGCCGGCGCCGCGCGTCGCCCCGTGCCCGCGCCGATCCCGCCCGCCCCGCCGGCCGCGCCGCCCGAGCCGAAGCAACCGCCACGGCCGCAGGTGATCGCCAAGTTGTTCAAGCAACTCAAGGCCCACTACAAGCCGTTCACCACCAACACGTCCCGGCCGCTCCTCGACCAGGTGCTGTTCGCCTGCTGTCTGGAGAACGCGCCGCCGGAGGCGGCGGAGAAGGCCCTCCAAAAACTGGTCGAGAGCGCCTATGACCTGAACGAAATCCGTGTGACGACGGTCGCCGAACTGGCCGAATCGCTCCACGGCCTTCCCGACCCGTCCAGCGCGGCCCTCGCCCTCCGCCGGGTGCTGCAAAGCGTGTTCGAGTCGACCTACACCTTCTCGCTCGACAACGCCAAGAAGCACTCGCTGGCGCACGGGCTCAAGACGCTGGAGCACCTGCACGGCGCCTCGCCGTTCGTCGTGCACCACGTCGCCTCGACGGCGCTCGGCGGCCACTTCATCCCGCTCGATCAGGGCGCCCTCGCGGCGCTCTACCTGTGCGGGGCCATCACGAAGGCGGAGTACGATGCCGGCAAGGTGACGGGCCTCGATCGGATCATTCCCAAGAAGTCGGGCCAGGAATTCTCGGCCCTGCTCCACATGTTCGGCATCGAGTGCCTGACCAATCTCCACGGCACGAACGTCAAGAAGATTCTCACCGCGGTGAATCCGCTGGCGAAGGACCGCTTCCCGAAGCGCGGAGAGCCGCTGCCGGCGCCGGTGCCCCCCCCGCCGCCCACCGGCAAGGATGCCCAGAAGGCCGCGGAGGCGGCACGGCAACAGGCCGAGGCCCATCGGCCCGCGGGCCCGCAGGCCGCGGCGCGACCCGCCGGCAAGACCCCCATGCCACCGGCCGGCTCCGGTCCGAAGAAGCCCGGCGACGGCAAGACGGGACCGAAGCCATTCGTGGTGAAGCCCAACATCGGCAAGCCGCTCACGATCAAGCCGGAACTCGCACAGCCTCCCGCGGCGGCCGCCAAGTCGGCCCCGGCTCCGAAGAAGTCCACCCCGCCGGCAGCCGCGAAGCCACCGGCGAAATCGGCCGCCCACAAGCCGGTCAACATCAAGCCCCGCGGCACGATTGCAGCTTCGAAGGCCACGGCCACCGACGCGGCACACGCCCGTCAACTCGCAAAGCGAAAGCCGAGGTGAGCACTCCATGGCCGGGCATTCCCACTGGGCGAACATCGCCCGCAAGAAGTCGCTGATCGACGCCAAGCGCGGCAAGCTGTGGAGCAAGCTCGCGAAGGCGATCATCGTGGCAGCCAAGGGGGGCGGCCCCGACCCGGACGCCAACCTGCGGCTTCGCTACGCGATCGACGCGGCGAAGGCCGTGAGCATGCCCAAGGACAACATCCAGCGGGCCATCAAGACCGGCACGGGCGAGCTCAAGGGGGGCGATCTCGAGGAGTCGCTCTACGAGGGCTACGGGGCGGGAGGCGTGGCGGTGCTGTGCGAGATCCTCACGGACAACAAGAATCGGACCGCCCCCGAGATCCGCAAGATCTTCGAGATGTGCGGCGGGAAACTCGGCGGCACCGGCTGCGTGGCCTATCTCTTCGAACGCAAGGGCGTGGTCCGCGTGCCGCAGGCGGCGGCCTCCGAGGATCGGCTCATGGAGGCGGGACTCGAGGCGGGGGCCGACGACGTCAAGCTCGTGGGCGACCGCTGGGAGGTCACCTGCGAGCCGGCGGTGATGGCGGCCGTGATCGAGGCGCTCGGCAAGGCCGGCCTGACGGTCGAGTCGAACGAGATCGTGCGCATCCCGACGAGCACGGTCGACGTGGACGACGTGGACACGGCGAAGCAGGTGCTCGCGCTCATGGAGCGGCTCGACGACCACGACGACGTGCAGAGCGTGGCGGCGAACTTCAACATTCCCGAGACGGCCCTCGCGCAGCTGGGCTAGGGCTCCCCACGCAACGCCGTTCGGAACTCCCCCACCCGGCGTCGGAGATGCCCGTGCCGGGTCGGGCGCGGTGACCCGCGGGGATCACGGGTGAGCCCGATCACACGCGCCCCGCGTCATTCCTCCGAGTGCGCGACGCTCGGCCAGTATTCGTCGAAGTCGAACTTCGGGCTGTTGTCGAGGTCGTGGCATTCGAGGCAGTTGTTCACGGCCTTCTGCCTGCCTTCGGGCGTGGCGAGCGTGAGCACGAGTTCCTCCCGCAGCCGGTCGCGCTCCACCTCGCTCGCCCGCACGTCGCCCCGTTCGACGGCCGTGTGGGCCGCCGCCGGGCCGTGACAGTTTTCGCACCCCTGATGGGCGAGGTGCGGCGTCTCCTGGGCACCGGCATAGCCCCCCTCGAAGGGCTCGAACCGCTGGGGGGCCCATCCGGTGACGTGGCAGGAGAGGCACTCGGGGTCGAAGTCTCGCCGCGGCCGCGCCTCGGTGAGCGTGGTGAGCGCCTTGGCGTGGCCCGAGCCCTCCCACACCTCGAATGCCTTCTCATGGCATTCGGCGCAGGCGGCGCTCCCGGCGAACCGACGGCCCGTCGGATGCCGGATCGGCACCAGGTTGAGTCCTTTGAAGCCGAGCGACTCCAGCTTGTCTTGATAGGTACCCAACAGCGTGATCATGTCGGCCGATTCTCCCCAGCGGGCGTCGAGCGGGATGCGTTGGGTGCGGACCTGCGTGCCGTCGCCGCAGAAGGCCACCGCCACCGCGAACATGCCCTTGTGGCCGAGTTCCAGCAGCATCCCGCCCCCGGGCAGCTTCTGGGGCTCGAGCGGCGGCTCGTCGGCGCCGCCCGCCGTGGCGACCACGTCGAATTGCGGGAATTTCGCCGCCAGGGCCTTCGATTCCTCGGGGTCGGCGAAACACAGCAGCACCTGGTGATCGCAGCCGGCCTGCGCGAGGTCGGCTGCCACCGCGGCGAGGGCGCGATCGGCCGGCACCACCTCCACGTCGTCGTTCCTGAGATCGGCCGCCGCGCGTGCGCCGAGCACGGTGGTCACGCCGATCTTCAGCCCGCCCGCCTCGATCACGCGGAAGCGGGGCGTGATGTTGGCGTCGAGCCCGAGCAGCCCCACGTTCGCGCTCACGTACGGAGTGGGCCGATCGGCGATCGGCGCCAGCGCGGCCACCAGTTCCTCCGCCGGCAGCCGCAGGTCCGCCGGCCCGAAGCCGACGGCGTCGTAGCGCATCGCCCGGAGGCCGTCCACGATCGACTGAAACTTCGCCTCGGTCTGCCTGCCGAATCGCTTGACCTGGCCGCCGAGGTCGAGGGGCACGACGGGCCAGTTCGCCGCCGCCATCGCACGGAACAGATTGTGGCGTCGGCTCAGGCCGCCCTTCTGGTTCTCCTTGCCGGTGCAGCCGCAGGGCTCGATGTAGCCGTCGAGTTCCCCGGTGACCACGATCACGGCCCGCGGGTCGGGCCAATCGGCGAACACGCCGCCGTTTCGCTCGCGGAAGGTCTGCACGAGCTCGTCGGGCACCTCCGGTCCCCGATCCGGGGGCGCAGCCGCACTCCTGGACGCGACGAGGATGGCGACGAGCAATGCGACGCACGGCCGGCGATTGGACATGGGCGGCCTCGGGGAACGGCGGGAATCGGGCCCCTCAGGGCCCGATCGATACGCAGACCGGAATCGTGAGGAAGGGAGTGTCGGGGTGACCCGTCTCGACCACGATTCTGCCGGGAGGCCCCGACTCTGAACAGAGATGATTCGCGGGCCTGGCGCCCGGGGCAACCTCGATGTCCAGCGGAATCCGCAGGCTGCCGCCGCTGCCGACGGGCCGCGGCTCGCCGACCGTGACCGCCAGCCCCGCCGGCACGGTCTCGCGGACGACCGGCCGCACGGCCGCCGCGTGCGGCCCCTTCACCGTGATGAAGAGCCGCGTCGTGAACCCCTTCCGGCCCGACACCGCACCGAGCCGCAGCGCCTGCTGCTCGGCGTCCCAGCCCGAACCGGCCAGCACGAAGTCGCCGCCGACCGTCCCATCGAGCGGAATCGCGGCGACGAGTTCGCCGTCCATGTCGAACGTGACCGTCACGGTCCGCCGCAGACGGCCGAGCGGCAACCCGGGCTTCGCCTCGACCTCCACCCGGAATCCGCCGGTCGCCTCCGGCTCGACCGCCACCGCGGCCGCAGTGAGCGCCTCGGTCGTGACCGCGAAGCCCGCGTCGGCATCGTCCCCGTCGATCGTGGCGGCCTTCACGATCGGCCGCGTCGTGCCGAAGGTGAACACGGTGACGCCAGCCCGGCCGCCGGCACCGGCCGTGACGCGTGGCAGCACGAGTCCCGGCGGCACGGCCTTCCACGTCGGCACCACCGTGCCCTCGATGACGAGCGCGATCTCGGGACGGCGCGGATCGTCGGTCAGGATCGTCACCTGCTGGCGAAACGGTCCGCCGCCCCCCTTCCCCGTCCATTGCACCGTCACCGGCGCGGTGTCGCCGGGGGGCACGATCGTGCGCGCGGCAGGATCCGCGCCGTCGGTGCCACCGAGGTCGCCGATCGTGCACGAGCAACTGCTGGCGCCACGGGTGAGCGTGAGCGGCCCCGTGCCGGCGTTGCGAATCGTGAACACGTGGCGACCGGTCGCGCCCGTGCCGATGGTGCCGAAGGCATGCACGGTCTCGTCGATCTCGACGCGGGGCATGTTGTCGAAGGACTGCCGCCCGCCGGGCCGGAAGCCGCCGAGTTGCCATGGCCGGAGCGTGGCATTGACGAAGGCCGTGGCGGCGCCCATGCCGGCTCCGGCCACCACCGCGAGGAGTGCAACCTTCCAGGCCTCGGGACCGCGCCACGCCATGCCGTCGTGTTCCGTGTTGTCTGCGGCGCGCGATTCTTCACCCGAGCCCGCACCGACCTTTCCAATTCTAGAGGCGATCCAGACTTGCAGCGGCGCCGGCGCAGGAATCAGTAGGCGCGGGCGAGCACGCTCGGTCGGGGCACCGACCTGCCCGTCACGACGCACGTCCCGGGCTCGTCCGGACCCTCCATCGGGATGCAGCGGACGGTCACCTTGAGCGGGTCGAAGGCCGCCGCGACGGCCGGATCGTCGGCCACGTGGACGCGGGCGAAGCCCCCGGCGCCGGCTGAATCCCCGGTTCCGAAAAACGCCTCCACCTCGGCCCGCGACCCGAGCCGCTGCGAACGGGCGTCGCGGAACGAGCGGGCCCGCTCGAACAGCCCCCGTTGGATCTCGTCGAGGATGCCCGGCAGCCGGGCGGGCAACTCGGCGAGCGCCACCGCCTCGCGCTCCTTCGGGCCGCGGTCGCGGCGCGACACGCTCGCCGCGCCGGCCGCCAGGTCGCGGGGGCCGATCTCCACGCGAACGGGCACGCCCTGCTTGACGTGCTGCCACACCTTGTCGCCTCCGCGGATGTCGCGGGCGTCGATCTTCACGCGGATGGGTTCGTCGGCGTAGGTGGTGGCCGTGAGCGCGGCCTCGACCTTCCGGCAGGCCTCGAGCACTGCCGTCCGCTCCTCGTCGGTGCGGGAGATCGGCAGGATGACGACGTGCTGCGGCGCGATCCGCGGCGGCAGCACCAGACCGTCGTCGTCGGAGTGGGTCATGATCACGGCGCCGATGAGCCGCGTCGACACGCCCCACGACGTCGTCCAGCAGAATTCCTCGGCCCCGCTCGTCCCGGCGAACTTGATGTTCTGGGCCCGGGCGAAGTTCTGCCCGAGGAAGTGCGAGGTGCCGGCCTGCAGGGCCTTGCCGTCCTGCATCATCGCCTCGATGGAATACGTATCGACCGCGCCGGGAAACCGTTCCGCCGCCGGCTTCGGCCCCTTCACGACGGGCATCGCCAGATCCCGCTCGGCGAAGGTCGCGTAGACGTCGAGCATCCGCAGCGTCTCCTCGACGGCCTCCTCGGCCGTGGCGTGGGCCGTGTGTCCCTCCTGCCAGAGAAACTCGGCCGTCCGCAGGAAGACCCGCGGCCGCATCTCCCAGCGGACCACATTGGCCCACTGGTTCACCAGCACCGGCAGATCGCGCCACGACTGGATCCACTTCGCGTAGGTGGCCCCGATGATGGTCTCGCTCGTGGGACGCACGACGAGCGGTTCCTCGAGCTTCCCCGTGGGGATCAGCCTGCCGTCGGGCCCCAATTCCAGGCGATGGTGGGTGACCACCGCACACTCCTTGGCGAACCCCTCCACGTGCTTCGCCTCCTGTTCGAGATAGGAGAGCGGAATGAAGAGCGGGAAGTAGGCGTTGACGTGCCCCGTCGCCTTGAACATGCCGTCGAGGATCTTCTGCATCCGTTCCCAGATCGCGTAGCCGTGGGGCTTGATCACCATGCAGCCGCGGACGGCCGACTGCTCGGCGAGATCGGCGGCGCGGACCACCTGCTGATACCACTCGGGATAGTCCTCGGCGCGGGTGGGTGAGATTGCGGTGGCGGGCATGACTGGCTCCGGTGCTGGGACGCTCGGCGGGGCCGGGATTGTAGTCGCGGCTTGTGGGCCGCGCGAACGGCTCCGTAGACTCCCGGGCGATGACGCGTCGCCTGATCACCGAACTCCAGCCGCAGACGCAGGTCGACCAGGTCTTTCTCGCCACGCACAAGCAGCTCCGGCCCAATCGCAACGGCGTGCTCTACCTCCAGGTCGAGCTTGCCGACCGGAGCGGCTCGATCACCGGCCGACTCTGGAACGCGTCCGAGGCCGACTTCGAGGCCTTCGAGGACGGCGACTACGTGCGGGTCGAGGGCAACACGCAGCTCTATTCGGGCGCACTCCAGCTCATCGTGACGCACGTCGAGCGGGCCGACCCGCGGAGCGTGGACGAGACCGACTTCCTCGTGCTGACGCCCGCCGACGTCGCCCGGCTGCAGGGCGAACTCCGGGACATCCTGGGCACGATCCGCGCCGAGCCGCTCCGGCTCCTCGTGGCCGAACTGCTGGCCGACGCGGAACTCATGGCGGCGTTCGCCCGCTGTCCGGCCGGGGTCAAGCACCACCACGCCCACGCCGGCGGGCTCCTGGCCCACGTGGTGAACCTCCTCCGACTGGCCGACCGGGTGGCTCCGCTCTACCCCGCCCTCGATCGCGACCTGCTGCTCGTCGGCGTGCTCGTGCACGACATCGGCAAGACGGTGGAACTCGAGAGCCACAAGGGCTTTTCCTACACCGATGCGGGCCAACTCCTCGGGCATGTGCTCCTCGGCCTCGATATCGTCGCCGACAAGATCCGGGCGATCGAGACCCGCACGGCCGCGCCGTTCGACGCCGAGGCGGCGCTCCGCGTGAAGCACATGCTCGCCAGCCATCACGGACAGTACGAGTTCGGGGCGCCAAAGCTGCCCATGACGCTCGAGGCGATCGCCCTGCACCACCTCGACCACATGGACGCCAAGCTCGCCGGGACGATCCAACTCCTGCAGGCCGAGGCGTCGATCGAGGGGGGCTGGACGCAGTATCACCAGGCCCACGGCCGCAAGTTCTTCCGCGGCCGCGGCTGATACGGCCCCCACGTGATCGTGGCGCGTGACCGCGCCTGTCCCGGCGTCGGGGATGCCCGTGCCGTCTCGCTCGGACGTTCGCGACGGGCTTCGTGCCCGTCGCTCACTCGATGCTGGCCTCGCTTCGCAATCCGTGCTGCGCTCG
>CAIXGY010000131.1 GCA_903919035.1 uncultured Planctomycetaceae bacterium
CGTTTGGCGGCGGATCGAGCAGATGGAAGCCGAAGGGATCGAGTTCCGCTGTGGCGTCAACGTCGGGGCTGATATCAGCACGCAGTCGCTCACCGCCGAGTATGACGCGATCGTGCTGACCGGCGGCGCCACGCTGGGCCGCGACCTCCCCATCCCCGGCCGTGATCTCGAGGGCGTGCACTACGCCATGGAGTTCCTGCCGCAGCAGAACAAGCGGAACGCGGGCGACGCCGTGCCGGGCCAGATCTCGGCCGCGGGCAAGGACGTCATCGTGATCGGCGGCGGGGACACGGGCAGCGACTGTGACGGCACGAGCAACCGCCAGGGCGCGAAGAGCCTCACGCAGTTCGAACTACTGCCGCAGCCGCCGGATCTCGGCAAGTATCCGCGCCGCGCGGAGCGGCCGGCCTCCAGCCCGTGGCCCCTCTGGACCCAGATGCTGCGGACGAGTTCATCGCACGAGGAGGGCTGCCGCCGCGAATTCGGCATCCTCACGAAGGAGTTCGTCGGCGACGAGAAGGGGCGCCTCCGCGGTCTCAAGACCGTGCGGATCGAGTGGTACCAGGATCCGGCCACCGGCCAGCAGAAGTTCAAGGAACTGGCGGGCACCGAGCAGGAATGGCCGTGTCAGCTCGCGCTCCTGGCGATGGGCTTCGTGGGGCCGGAGAAACAGGGTCCGATCGCGGACCTGGGGCTCGAACTCGATGCCCGCGGCAACGTGAAGACCGGCGCGGATTACATGACGAGCCGGCAGGGGGTGTTCGCCGCGGGTGACATGCGCCGCGGCCAGTCGCTCGTCGTGTGGGCGATCCACGAGGGCCGCGAGGCCGCGCGGTCGGTGGACCTGTGGCTCATGGGCGAGACCAACCTGCCGAGCCTGGCCGCCGGCGAGTTCGCCGTCAGGGCGTGACCGTCACCGTGAACGCGCCGCGGTTGTCGGCCAGTTCCCCGGGCGGCTCGTTGACTTTCAGATACAGCGGCCCGTCGACGGCCGCCGTGGCGGTGCACCGCGCCCCCGTGGCGAGCACGACGAATCGCGGACGGCCGCCCCCCTCGGGCCGCTCGACCCACTGGGCCGCCAGCAATCGCCCCGCCGGCCGACCCCGGTACCACCGGAGCGAGATGCCGTCGGCCTCGCTCTCGAGCGCGGTCATCGGCTGCCCCACCTGGGCGGACAGTTCACCAAGTCGCACCGTGCCCGACGCGGCGATCGCGTAGGTGCCCCCCATGACCAGCGACAGGCCCGTGTTCTGCCAGCCGCGCGTGGCATCCACCTCCCGCGTCTCGCGGCCCACGGGCCTGCGACCCGGCGCCCAGTCGATCGCCGACCGCGCGAAGTCGAAGCCGTAGTCGAGCTCGTCGGTAAAGGCGTCGAAGTCGCGGACCGCACGGCCACCGTCCCACGACGGTTCCGCGGCGAGGCGATCGGTGAATGTCGCGTCGAGCGGACCGCGCTCGCAGGCGGCAAACGCTGCCGCGTGCGCGGGATGTCGGGCGAGACACGCGACGGCGGCCCAGCTTGCCGCATAGGCCGCGATCTCGCGATGATCCGTCGGCGGCGTGGCGAAGACATCCACGAGTCCGGGCATGGTGCCGGCGCGCCGGAGCGTGCGGACGCTCTCGATGCGTCCGAGTTGCTCGACGTCGGCCTTGCTGTCGGGCAACGGCGTGGGCGTGAACCGCGGCAGGCCGTCGGCCGCCGCCTCCAGCCGATGCATCGCCAGATACTCGGCGATGCCTTCCGCATACCACGGCGGCGTCGCGAGGTCGCGGAGGGTGAGCGTGAAGGCATGCACGCCTTCGTGAAGGAGCAGGTGACGCCGGTAAGCCGGGCTCGATTGGTCCATGAGCCAGAAGCGGTTGCGGTCGCAGAAGCCGTTGGGGAACTCGGGCAGCGTCTCGGGAAGGAGCCCGGCCGCGCGGAACCGCTCCCGATCGACGACGAGGCAGCCGAACGCTTTCCAGTCGGCTACGTCGTGGGGAGCCATGCCGAAATGTCCGCACCACGACGCGACGGCCGCGTCGAAGATCGCCGGAAACTCCGCGAGTCCGTCCCCCGCGCGGGGCGGTCGGTCCGTGGCCAGAGCCAGATGCGCACCATCCAGGATCCGGAGTCCTGCGCGGCGAGCCGCATCGACTGCCCGGCCCACGTCGACCAACTCGGCCGCGACGGGCGTGGCGAATGCGAGCACCAGCAACAGGAATCGGACGGCAAGGCTTTGCATCCCTCACAGTTCACCCAGTCGCCGCAGTCGCGGCAAGGCGGGCCGGCCGATGGCCCCCGGTGTGAAACGCGTCGCTACCGACGTCCGATTGATCAGGGGGCCTGGCAGACCGTGGAACACTTCCAGCGGAGCCGAAAGCGACGACCGCCGACCGGTGGAGACCCTCGGCGTTTCCACTCCTCGGCCTGGTGGAGAAGGGTCATGGATGACTTTTTCCACGGACACATGGATCCAGACGCATCGATCCGCGGCCGAAGGACGAGCAGCGTGCCGCGCGAGCGACAGAACATTCCGACGCGGCCGGCCCGCGGCGCGGCGCTGATCCTGGTCTGCGTTGCGACGCTCCACGCTGCACATGCGGCTGACCCCGCGCCGTCGGCACCTCCCTCGGGCGTTCCGCCTGGGGCTACCGCCCCCCTGCCCTACTGGCAGGCGCCACCGCTGCCGACCGCGGTGGTCCACGGGGGCGCGATCCCTGCGGGCTGGCAGCCGCAGGCCGTTCCGTATCAGGGAGTCGCGCCCGACGGTCGGCCGTTGACGATGTACTTCGCTCCCACCTACGTGTTCACCTACCAGGCCGGACCGCCGTTCATCGCGACGCCGCCGCTGAACCGCGGCGCACCCGGCGCCGGCCCTCCGGTCGCACTCTCTGGCTGGAACTACCGGGCCCAAGGGGCGACGGCGGTGCCCGTCGCCCTCCCGCCGGCGAACGTGGCCCGCTACCAGCCGCCGCCCTACCAGTTTCCAGCCGACGCGCGGGCGCTGTCCGGCACGCCGATCGTGCCGCCCGCCACGCCACTCCCCAATCCGTCACCGGCGATTCCACCAGCCTCGGTTGCCGCGCCTCTTCCGAATCAAGGCTGGGCGGCGGCCGCGCCGGCGGCCGCCGCAGCGGTGCCATTCGCGGCCGCCGCCGCGTTGACGTCGCCCAATTCCGCGCCGAGTCTGCCTCCCCCCGCTCCTCCCACCGCGTCGCTCACGCCCGTCGCCCCGATCCCAAGCCTGCCGCCAGCGGGCCCGGCACCCGTCACTGCCACGCCAGTGAGCAGCCTTCCGGCTGCGTCACCGCCCGCTGCATCGGCCTCGAACACGCATCTGTGGAAGGTGGTGGGCGTCCACGACGGCGACACCGTCACCTGCCTCGACGAGGCGAACCAGCAGCAGAAGATCCGCCTCGCCGAAATCGATGCCCCGGAGGTGTCGCAGGATTTCGGGAAGGTGTCACGCGAGGCCCTCGCCGGGATGGTGTTCGGCAAGACGATCCAGGTGGTGGACGACGGCCGCGACCGCTATGGCCGCTGGATCGGCCACCTCTACGTGGATGGGCTGGACGTCAACCGGCAGATGGTGGCCACGGGCATGGCGTGGCATTACGCGGCGTACTCCAAGGACTCGTCCCTGGGCACGCTTCAGTCGCAGGCCCAGGCCCAACGGCTCGGGCTCTGGAGCCAGCCCAACCCAACGCCCCCCTGGGAATACCGCAAGAACGGCAAGAAGAAGTCCGCGTGAACCGGGCCCGAGTCAGCCGTCACGCGGCGGCCACGACGAGCGGCCCGCTCGACAGAAAAAGCGGCAGCGGACGGCGGTCGAAGCGACATTCCACAAGGGCCGCCGCGAACCCTTCCGTCGGCCGTTCCACCGCCTCGCGGCAGCGGCCGTCTGCCAGCGTCACAGGCCGCGGCTCCCAGGCCGCACCCCGGAAATCTCGGGTGTCGCTCCGCGCGGTCCATAGCGACACGGCGGCCGGCGGCGGATCAACCGCGAGCGCACAGGCCCGCGCCGCGGGATCGCACGTCCACTCCAGTTCGGGCAGCGATTCCACGGCCGCCACGTGGCGGCCAAGCGCCGCCACGAGCGGTGCCACCCGCTCGACCGGAATGTCGTGGCCCGAGTTCGGGGCATACGAAACCCACGTCGGCCCCCGCAAACGCGGCCGATAGACGTCGAGCGATTCGAGCGGCCAATACCTGTCATTCGTGCCCAACGCGAGAATCTTGGGCTGCGAGATCACCGCCGCATGACGGATCGGATCGACGATGTCGAGCAGTTCCGATCCTCGGGGCGACTCGAGTTGCCGGTGCAGGCCGCGAACGACGTAATCGCCGATCGCCTCGGACGGCGCTCCGAAACTCTCCACCTGCAGCCGGAGATGCCGCGGCAGGTCGAGCATGTCGATCACCATCGGCACCAGGCCCCGCACCCGCGGCTCGACCGCCGCGGCCAGCCAACTCGTCCAGCCCCGCTTCGAGGCACCGGCCACCACGCACCCGTCGAGATCGAGACCCCACTCGCGGGCGACGAGATCCTCGGCGGCGTCAAGCGCCGCCGAGACGGTTTTCACCATGGGCAGGAGCAGCGGCCACGAGGCGTCGCCCGTGCGGAAAAATTGCTCGAAGGTGTGGGCGATGAGGTCATCCTCACGGCGGCCATCCTCGAGAGGCTGGTTGGGCACCTGCCGCACGACGGCCACCGGCAATTCCGCGGCGGCGGCGATCGCGGCGAGAACCGGCAGCCGGCTGCCGGGCGGCTCGATCGCCCCCTCGGGGTTCGAACCTCCGTCGATCCACAGCAGCAGCGGCGGCCGCTCGACCGCGCACGTCGCGGGGATACACACGGCGAACTGGTGCCGCCAGGGACTGCCCCGCCAGGTCTGACTGACGAGTTCCGCCGCGAGGAAACGTCCGGCGCCCAACTCAGCGCCGGCGATGCGTTTCCACGAGGTCGTCGGGTCGGAAGCCTGCACGTAGTCGGCGAGAACGCCGGCCGACACTGTGGCAGCCGTTGGCGATCCGACTCCGACCGCCGACCGCAGTCCCGCGAGAGCGGTGCCGGCGGCGGCCAAAAAACGCCGTCGCGACCGGCGTCCGGCCAGGAACCCCCCGGCCGCCGCGGCGAGGCCGCACGCCGCGGGTTCGGGCACCGGGATGAAGCCAGGCCGCGCACCGCCGAGCGCCGCCACCTGCTCGCCCGTCAGCGGGTCGTTGCGGAACTGGAGGTTGGCCACATAGAGCGTGCCCAACTCGCCCTTGGTGGGCCCGTCGGTGGCATCGTTGAGGTCGGCGTTGAAGAGGAAGAACGCCGAGTCGGTGCCCAGCCCGGGATACGAATCGTTGAGGCGGGCGATGGAAAACGCCTTGTCGGTGTAGAGATCACGCGTGACGAGTTCCACGTTGCGGGTCGACGTCTGCGGCACCTGGTCGGGCACGATGCTCGCCGCGAGACTACCGCTGACGTAGGCCTGGTACTGCGAGACC
>CAIXGY010000132.1 GCA_903919035.1 uncultured Planctomycetaceae bacterium
AGCAAGCGAAGCTCAGGATGAGCGCAGCGCGCGTCCGGCAAAAGGGTGTGGGCAGACCCGAGCCGGTTGGGCGCGCAGGCCGGCTGCCGACGAGATGCCGCCCTCCGCGCGAGGATCACGTGTGAGCCGTATGGGCCGTATCAGGACGGCAGCGAGCGGTGGAAATGCACGTGCTTCCAGTTGCCGCCGACCTTCGCCCACAGCCGCGTCTCCTCGCAGGGCTTCGTCACCGGCCGGCCCGCGTCGTCGAGCGTCTGCGTGAGCCGCACGTAGGCGACCAGCGCGACGGTGTCGGAGAGCAGCTTCACGACCGGCGAGGCGAGGGTGTTCGTCACCGGCCGGGCCGGCTTCGACGGGTCGCCCGGCAGACGGAAATAGAACTCGTGGAACGCCAGCCCCTCGACGAGCTGGCCGCGGGCCTCGGGCTCGAAGCAGGTGAGGTCGTCGGCCACGAGGCGTCGATAGGCCGTCCAGTCGCCGGTGGCGACGGCGGCGAGCAGTTGCCGCGAGAGGTCGAGCAGTTCGGCGGTCACGGACGCGGGGGTCGTCACGGGGCGGTCTCCGGGGGGGCGACGAGGCCGAGCGATACGAGCTTGTCGAGGCACTCGTCGCGCTCGCGGCAGCGGGCGAGGTCGCGCCAGGAGGGATCCTGGGCCGCGAGGAAGTCGGCGTGGGAAGCGGGCAGCCGGCCGCCGCCCCGGGCGGCGAGTCGGCGGATCACCCCCTGGTCGAGACGCGTGAGTCGCACGGCCTCGACGCGGTAATCGAGAAACGCCTCCCAGACGAGGGGGAACAGCGGAGCCACGATCTCGCGACCGATGGTCTCGGCGTAGCGGCGGATCTCGAGTTGGGCATGCGGGTCCATCCGCAAGGCGAGGAAGTGGAGCAGATTGTGGAGGTCGATCTTCCAGTAGGCCTCGGTATACGTCGACAGCGGCAGATCCTTGCGGGCCTGCTCCCGCGCCACGCCCGCGCCGAGCCGCTCCTCGTAGATCCGGCGGGAGAGCACGTGCAGATCCTGTTCGGCCTGCGTGAAGCGGTGGCCGTCCGCCGCCGGCAGCGGCGCGCCCGAGCCCTGGCGGTTCGTCGCCGCCTGGGACCGCCAGCCATCGTCGGCGGTGGCCTGCATCGCGTCGATCGCCAGTGAGTAACGGGTGGAATACTCGTTGACGCTCGCCGTGCGATGGCGGATCCACTGCCGCCAGCAATCCATCGGCACCCGCACCACGAATTTCAACTCGGCCATCTCGAAGGGCGTGGTGTGGGCGTGCCGCATCAGATAGCGGATGAGCTGCCGGTCATCGCTCACGCGGCGCGTGCCCTCGCCGTAACTGACGCGGGCCGCCTGCACGACGGCGCCGTCGTCACCCATGCAGTCGACGAGGGCCACGAAGCCGTCGTCGAGCACCGGAAACTTCCGCCAGCGGAGCGACTCGACCAGCGCCGCCCGGTCGACCGTCGAGGCTGCGGGCGATGTCGAAGAGGTCATGCCGGTGCATCCTCGGGGACGGAAGGTCCCACAGGATGCGGCACCGTGCCCGCCCGGTCAATCCTTCGCGAGAAGCTCCTGCACGAGCGTGGCAAGCCGACGGGCGTCGTCGGACTTCCGCACCGTGTCGATCCGGGACTGCGGCACGCCGAGTTTGGCGAGCGACCCGGCGATGCTCGTCCAGAGTTTCTCGCGTTTTTTACCCTCCGCGAGGAATAGGTCGGTCACCTGCTCGCCCAGCCGCTGGAGCAGGGCGGTGTCGAGATTCGCATAGTAATTTTTGACGATAGACTGCTGGTATTTCGAGAGTTCGGCCACGGCATGCGTCCCGCGCGGGTGGAAGGCCCCAAACCAGGCGGCTACAGTATCGTCCGGAGAAGGCCGATCCATCGAGGGAATCCGATGCCCACCATCACGTTCACGAACGAAAAGAAGGAAATCCAGGTCCCCGCCGGGGCGAATCTGCGGGCCGAGGCGCTGCGGGCGGGCGTCCAGCTCTACCCGGGTATCCACCGGGTCGCCAACTGCCACGGCATGGGCACGTGCGGCTCCTGCCGCGTGTTGATCACCAAGGGCATGGAAAACACCAACGCCCGCGGCCTGCTCGAGTCGGCCCGGCTCGGCGTGTCGCTGGCCTACATCGGCAACGAGCAGACGATGCGGTTGGCGTGCAAGACTCGCGTCGATGGGGACATCACCGTGACCACCAAGCCGCCGTTGAATCTTTTCGGCGAGAACTTTTTCAGTTGACGTCGCGTGCGGACGGCCGTCCACCGCCAGCGGTCACGGCCCGCAGGGCGGGCATCCCATCTGCCGGCCCTTCGAACGTGATCCCGGAATTCGCGATCCCGCAATGAAGGAAGTCATCGCGATCGTGAAGCCGTTCGTCGCGGAGAAGGTGCTCCAGGCCGTCGAGGCGATTCCACTCGAGGCCTGCAGCGTCCGCGAGGTGAAGGGGTTCGGGCGGCAGAAGAGCTATCTCGACCGCTACGGCGACAGCGAGTATTCGCTCGCGTTTCTCCCGAAGGTCGAGATTCAATTGTGGGTCGACGATGCCCGCGTCGACGAGGTCGTGGAACGCATCGCCGCCGCCGCCAACACCGGCCGGATCGGCGACGGGAAAATCTTCGTGCTGCCGATCGTCGGGATGCACGACGTGGAGCCCGCGTGAGGGCCCGCCTGATACGGATCCCACGTGATCCTCGGGCGTCATCGCGCCTGTCCCGGCGTCGGGGATGCCCGTGCCGTCTCGTCCGGACGTTCGCACAGGGCATCGTGCCCTTCGCTCACTCGATGCTGCCCTCGCTTCGCAATCCTTGCTGCGGTCGGCCAGCAACTGCGGTACGGGCGTCACCGCGCCTGTCCCGGTGTCGGGGATGCCCGTGCCGTCTCGCTCGGACGTTCGCGACGGGCGTCGTGCCCTTCGCTCACTCGATGCTGCCCTCGCTCCGCAATCCTTGCTGCGCTCGGCCAGCAACGCCGGCTCGACGGCACGGGCATCC
>CAIXGY010000133.1 GCA_903919035.1 uncultured Planctomycetaceae bacterium
CGCGACGTCTTCGAGGCCTGGCGGCGAAAAACCCTGCGGCCGGACGTGGACGCGGGGGCGTGGGGGACGCTGTATCGGCTGGGGGTGAATACGGTGGCGGGGTGCGGCGACAGACGGTATTTGGCAATCGGCCATGTCGTTCAGTAGCCGCGGCGATCGACGGTTTGCAGGCAGGCGCGGCGATGCGTTGGGAAGCTTGCCGAGGGGCACGAGCGGGGCCTGAACAGGAGGGCTGCGTGCCGGTATTGTGCGATGGTGGCGCGCGATTCGAGCCGATTGTTTGACTTGGTTTCGACGTGACGTATCGTCTTTTCAGGCTTGGCGGCAGCGGTAGTGCCAGCCTTGCTGGAGGACTCCTCGTCATCCCTTGGTCGCCCGAGATCGACTCATGAACGTGCGAACATCGTGGTTTGTGGTGATGTGCCTGCTGGCAAACGTTTCGCTGCACGCGCGGACAGAGGGCGGCACCATCCGTCATGACCGAAGCGACGATGTGTACCGACAGCTCTCCTCGCAGCCGCACTTCGCGCCGAGCGGCTACCTGGTCATCCGTGGGGGAAGTGGCGCCCTCGGCGTCGCGTCTGGAACGCTCATCGATGCCCGGTGGGTCCTCACCGCCGCGCATTGCGTTTTCGACGAAAATGGCCCGACGGCAACGAGTTGGACGTTTCAAATCGGCAGTCAAGTCGTCACGGTTCCCCCGGAAAATGTCTATTTCAACCCGGAATGGATTCTGTCCGGATTTGATTCGGGAGCCGACGTGGCCCTCCTGCGTCTTCCGGAGCCGATTCGCGGCGTTCGGCCTGCGGCGCCGTCGGCGGCGACGGACGAACTGCAAAAGGTGATCACGACGGTGGGGTATGGATCGACCGGTACCGGCGAGTCGGGGAACGTGGGTGCGGTCGGCGTGAGACGCGCGGGTCAAAATGTAGTCGATGCATTTTCGGCAACCATCGCAGTGCCCGGATACCAGATTCCCCCGATCGAGGTTGGCAGCGTGAGAACGCTCATGTGCGACTTCGACGATCCGCAGCAAGCGACGAGCACGATTGGATCTGCGATTCCGCTGCAGATGGAATATTCCGCAGCACCCGGGGATAGCGGCGGTGGGGCATTCCTGCTGCAGGGCGGAGCAACTCGGATCATCGGTGTCGTCTCCGCCGGGTACAGTCCCAACGGCTTGGCGGACGCGAGTTATGGCACGACGGCCATCTATGCGAGATTGTCGGCCAATTTTCCGTGGCTGCGGCGGACGATGGCCAACAAGGAATTCTCCTTGCCGACTCTGGTCGCGCAGTTGCAGCAGGCACAACAGGGCGCGTTGCAGCGCGGCATTCAACGGGCGGCACAACGGCACGTTGCATTGTCGCGAAGCGGTTATCGCCTTGCCCGCTTCATCATGCCCGTCTCTGCGGCACTCCCGATGGATGTGAGTATTCCGTCAGTCATAGAGCGTGTGCTCGATGGCGACGCGGGTATTCGCCCACTACCAACCGATGCCTGGATGTTCGAGATCCCGGTGAGTGGGCGGCTGCCCACCCGCTGAACGGACGTTGCCGGTTGCGGTGAGTGGGCGACGGAGAGCGGATCGACCGTCCCGACGGTCCGCCCGAGGTGTCCTGCGACAGTCGCGGGGGTTCGGGGTCGGCACCCGCGCGAACTCAACCGCATGGTCGTCCGCGGAGGAGCGCGGCTTTTTTGGCCGCCTTTTCCGCTGGAAGAGGGGGGGTGCCACAGAATGGATTCCGGCAGGCCGATAACCGAGCAGGGGAGCCACCGAACCGTGGCGGACTGGGGAACGTAGGAACGCCAATTCCTTGCCCTCGGTGGAGGGGTGGACTAGCCTCGCTCGAAGCGTCTGTTCGATGTCGACCAGGGGCGGGCGTCGCAGGCATCATCCGGAGCAGGTCATGGCGGGTTCAGCGAAGCGGCTGCGATCGAAGGCGTCCCGATCCGGTTGGCACCACCGCGCCTTCACGGGCGTTCCTGAACAACTCGAGGAGCGACGTCTGCTTTCAGCAGACGGGCGACTGGCGGAGCCGCCCCTCGTGTCCCCGATGACGTTGGCGGCGGAGGCAGTCTCGGCGTCCCCATCGGACCGATTTCTGGTGGCCTGGCAGGGGAGAAACGTTCACGCGGTCCCGGGCGAATTCGTGTTGCAAAGTGATGCCTGGTCCGCGCCGGCAGTGCCCCGCGGTTGGTCCATTCGCAGCCTGGGTACGGGTTCGTGGCTGCTCCAGGCGCCGGGTGCGTCGGATCAGCAGGTCCTGTCGTGGTCGACGGCCGTCGGAGCTCGGAACGTCGAGCCCAATTATCTCCTTCGGCCGCTCGGTACCCCGGTCGATCCGGAATACCCGAACCAGTGGCATTTGCCCAGGATCAACGCGCCGACGGCATGGGATACCACGAACGGCACTTCCTCTGTCGTGGTCGCGGTCCTCGACAGTGGCATCGACTACGACCACCCGGATTTTTCTTCCGCGGGCAAGACCGATCGCAAGAACATCTGGCAGAACCCGAAGGAAATAGCCGGCAACAACATCGATGACGATGCGAATGGCTTCGTGGACGATTTCTTTGGCTACGACTTCGGTGCCGGTGATAGCAATCCGATGGACGACGATCCGGCGAATCAAGATCGCGAAGACGCCAACATCGCCGAACTCGGCAGGCTGAAATACGCCGGACACGGTACGGCCGTCGCTGGCGTGATCGGGGCCGTCGCAGGCTCGACCGATCCGCAGCAGATGGTCGCCGGTGTCAATTGGGACGTCGACCTCATGGCCCTGAAGATCACGCGTCCCGGCGTGGGCTACGTCTTGAGCGCCGCCGTGGAGGCCTACAAATACATTCAGAAGATGCGGTCGCAGTTCAGCATCAACATCGTGGTGGCTAATTGCAGTTGGGGCACCTACGACGACAACGTCTCCGTCCGCAATCTCGAGGCTGAAATCGAGAAAGCCGGGGGTCAGGACGTGCTGACGGTGGCCGCTGCCGGCGACAGCGGACTCTCGATCGACGTCACCCCGTTCTACCCAGCGGCCTTCCCCAGCGACTATGTCTTGTCGGTCGCCGCGACGAACCGCGACGACAGTCTCTGGAATGGCTCCCCCGACTGGGCGTGGTCGGACAACAACTCGAACTACGGGTTTCGCAACGTCGATGTGGCGGCTCCGGGCAAGGAGATTCGCACCACGATCTCGAAGTTCGCCGCGGGCGGGTCGGCGCCGGGCACGACGGGCAACTGGGAAGGCACGTCGATGTCCGCAGGCATCGTCAGCGGCGTCGCGGCCCTCATGAAGGCAGCCTCACCGACGGCCCCGGCGCTGTCTCTCAAGCAGGTGATCATCAACACCGTCCAGAAGGTGGCGCCGTTGCGCGGCCTCGTGCGATCGGAAGGCATCGTCGATGCCAGCGCCGCTGTCGCAGAGATCCTTCTGCCATCGGAACCGCAGATCGACATCCTGCACCTGCCCGGCCAGGAAGACGGCGTTTTCGAGGGCCACACCGGCTACACGACCGCGACCTGGCAGATCCGGGTTCGAGGGCCGCTCGATCGCGACCCCAGAACCCTCTATGTCGATTACCGAACCGTCGACAACGAGGGGTCTGCGACCCCGGACGGCCGCCGTGATCCGCGCACGCTGACTGACTTGGACAAGAAGGCCGACTACATCCCCGTGATCGGCACGATGGCATTCGCTCCGGGGCCGCGGATCGTCGATCGGCTCACCCAGGTGGGACGAACGGCCGTGGACGTCGGCCGGATCCGGTCCGTGCCGGTTCGGGTGATCGGTGACCGCAACGTCGAGCCCTCGGAGACGATGCGGCTGCGGATCGACCGTGTCTACTACAAGAACCAGAACGGCACGATCCAACTGGTCAACAATTTCATCCTCACGCGGACGAACGACTTTACGATCGTCAACGACGACTTCGTGGCGACCGATGGCAGTGATCCGGATGCACGGACTCCCTTGATCACGTTCGTCGGTAACACCGCCTCGACGACACCTGGTGCGACCGCCGGCTCGACAATCCAGGTTCCCGAGGGCGACACCGGAACATCGATCGCTCGCTTTCCCGTCCGATTGGCGATTCCCACGACGAGCACGGTCACCGTCCGCTATCGGACCCGCGATCTCGACGGTCGAGCCGGCGTGGATTACGTAGCCAAGACCGGCATGGTGACGTTCAGGCCGAACGTGACCGAGCAGTTCATCGATATTCCGATCATCGGGAACCGCATCGGCCAACAAAACCGGTCTTTCCAGCTGGAGTTGTTCGATCCGACGAATGGAGCCCTGCCTGGCACCGGAGCGACGACCTCGGGCCGTACGGCAACCGGAGTGATCATCGACGACGACGCGGTGATCTCGGTCGCGGGCACGTCTCCCCAGACGGGCATCGCGACAGTGAGCGTCACCGAGCCGAGCGGCGGCGTGGGCACCACGACCGTGCCTGTCGAGCTGCGGCTTTCGCGGCCTGTGCAGCGGCAGGTGAGCGTGCGCTATGCCACGCGGGACCTCTCGGCCCGTGCCGGATCCGACTATCTCGCCGCGAGTGGCACGGTTGTTTTCGCTCCCGGCGCGAGTTCCGCGACCGTATTCCTCACGATCCTGGCGGATACGTTTCTCGAGGGAAACGAGGACTTCTTTCTCAATCTGAGCCAACCAGCGAACGCTGCGCTGGCAACCTCTGCGGTGCGGGTCACGATCGGGAGTGCCAGCGATACGACCTCCACGACCACCACGCCCGCACAGTCGACTTTGTCCGCCACGGTGCCTCCAGTGTCGGAAGGCAACGCGGGGCAGGTGAATGCGGTCTTCACGGTACGACTGCCGTCTGCGCGGACCAGTCCCTTGACCGTGTACTATTCGACCGTCAACGGCACCGCGATCGCCGGCCGGGATTACGTGACCCGCAGCGGCTCCATCCGATTTGTCCCCGGTGAGACGGTCAAGACGATCACCGTTCCAGTGATGGGCAACGTTCGGGCCGATGGCAACCGCACGTTTGACGTGGTGTTCACGGCCGCAGCGGGTTCCACCGCGTCCCCGCTGGCCCGGGCGACGGCCACGGTCATCGATGACGACTCGCTGCCGTCCACGGCACGGGTTTTCGCCGCGCTGGGTACCGCGAGCACGACGTCGAGCAGTCGCGTCGCCGGCGCCGTGTTTGCACCGCTCGGACAGTCGTCATCCAGTGCCGGAAGTGCGGGCAGGGCGACATGACCGACATTCATCACCCGAGTCACGCCACCGCGACCGGCTGGCCAACAACGCGTGCAGGATTCTTCCCGTCTGGAGAGATGCGTCCGTGAGCACCAGATCGAATCGGCTCGGAATCATGCGGAACCTCTTCGGTGACCGTGTTGCACGGCGACATCACCGCCAGCGAAGAATGCGGACCGCGCCCGTGGAGAGGCTCGAGCCCCGCGCGCTCCTGGCCACCTTCACCGTGACGTCCAACGCCGACGCCGGCGCCGGGATATACAACCCCGGGGAGCTGCGGTGGGCCATCGACCAGGCCAATTCGGCTCCGGGGCTCGACACGATCGACTTCCGGATTTCCGGTGCGGCGACGACGATCGCGCTCTTGGCCCCTCTCGACTCGATTACCGATCCGGTCACGATCGACGGCACCACGCAGCCTGGCTACCTCACCGCCCCCGTTGTGGCGATCGACGGCTCTGCGGTCGCTGATGCGGGATTCAGGCTCACGGCGTTGGCGAGCGGTTCGACGATCAAGGCTCTCAGCGTCTACGGATTCACATACGATGCGTCGAATGCTGACAGCGGCAACGGAATCATCATTGACGGATCGTCGGATGGGAACCAGATCGACAGGTGCTATCTGGGCACGGATGACGCAAGCACCGTAGGCATCGGGAACGCCGTCTCCGGCGTGCTCGTCAGGGGCGGCAACACCGTGCTCCGCAACAACGTCATCTCCGGCAATTTCGCATCCGGGGTGATCCTCGAGAATGACGACGGCACGGTACTCGTCGGCAATCGCATCGGCACGGATGCCACGGGCAACGTGGCCCTGGCCAACGGGGCATACGGCCTCCTCCTGCGTGACAGCGTGAACGGCCGCATCGGCGGAGTGATCGCCGCCGAGCGGAACGTGATTTCCGGCAACACGCTCAGCGGCATCTATCTCGATGGTGCATCGGATACGACCATCGTGGGCAACTACGTCGGGGTGGATGCCGCCACCGGTGGCATCGCAGTCGCCAATGGCGTTGCCGGCATCTCGCTCGATGCCGACGCCACGACGATCGGTAACGGCACCGCCGGGGGCCGCAACGTGATCGGCGGTAACGAAGCTCATGGCATTCTCATTCGTGGCGGCAGCGCGACGCAGATTGCGGGCAACTACATCGGCGTCGCCGCCTCTGGGGTTGCCGCAGCAGGCAACGTGCTGGCGGGCGTGCAGATCGATGGGGGCACAGGCCATGTCATCGGCGGCACCGCGGCCGGCCAAGGCAACGTGATCGCGGGGAACTCCGGGGATGGCATACGGGTGACAGGGGAGGCCAGCGACGTCCTTGTCCAGCAGAATTTGATCGGGCTCGGCACCACGCTCGCCGGCCTTCCGAACGGCGGTGATGGCATCGCCCTGGTGGATGCCACGAATGTCACCGTCACGTTCCGCAATCGGATCGCGTACAACGTCGGAGCGGGCGTGCGGCTGCTCGGAGCTTTCGGCAACCTCGTCGGCGCTGACGATTCGAGGCCGGACGGTGAGCAGGGCCTGTCATTCGGCAATGCGATCTATGCCAACGAGCTCGACGGCATCCGTCTCGAGGCAGATGCAAACGACAATGTCGTCGCCGCGAATCTCATCGGTGTGGCCGCCCCCAACGGCGCCATCCAGGGCAACGGTGGGGACGGTATCGCCATTCAGGCCAGCCGCCGGAATGTCGTGGGCGGAGTGCGCGGCACTCCCGTGTATGGAAACCTCGTCGCAGGCAATGTGTCGGGCATCACGATCACAAACAGCGATGCGCTCGACTACGCGGCCAATGGCGGCGACGGCAACGCCGTACTCGGCAACGAGGTGCGAAACAACAGTGAGCACGGCATCGTCGTCGATGACG
>CAIXGY010000134.1 GCA_903919035.1 uncultured Planctomycetaceae bacterium
CACCTACTGGGATCTGGGCAACGTCGCCGTTCCCGGCATGACCCAGACGGATATCCAGGCAAGGTTCCTGACCGATCCCGAATCCACGCCTCCAAACTGGGACGCGACCACGTACGGCAAGTTCCTGTTCGCCTACCAAACTGGCCCAACCACCTTTTCGCAAACCCGTTTGGGCGACATCCTGTCGCTGCAGTCCGGTGCTTCCACGACGCCGCTCACAACTGGCTTCACGCTGACCGTGACCAACGTCAACGAGGCACCCTCCTCGATCGGCCTGTCTGCGGCGACCGTGGCCGAAAACCAACCGGCCGGCACCGCCGTGGGCATGCTCTCGGCCACGGATCAAGACGCGGGCGACGGCTTCACCTACGCGCTCGTGTCGGGTGTTGGTGCCACTGACAACGCGTCGTTCACGATCGTCGGGAACGCACTCACGACGACTGCCGCGTTCGACTACGAAGCCAAGAACTCCTACTCCGTTCGCATCCGCTCGACTGATGCCGGGGGGCTCTTCACCGAGAAGGCGTTCGAGATCAAGGTCACGGATGTGAACGAGGCACCCTCGCGCGTGACGATCGTCGGGGTGACGGCGGGCCTGCCGGAGAACACGGACACCTCGGCCGCTGTCAGGGTGGCCGACATCGTCGTCACGGACGATGCGTTGGGCACGAACACCCTTTTCCTCGCCGGTGCCGACGCCACGAACTTCGAGATCGTCGGCACGAGTCTTTTCCTCAAGGCAGGCACCACCCTCGATTCTCGGATCAAGCCTTCGTTCGATGTGCGGGTCGAGGTGTTTGACTCCACGCTCAGCGATGCGGTCACGTTGACGCCGCTCGCGCTCGTTTACACGGCCGGCGCGGGCAGCCTGTCGCTGCACAACACGACCGCGGCAGCACTGCCGCTTGGCTGGGTGTGGATCGTGAGTCCCGCCAAGGTTCTCACCGGCGCGGTCGCAGTGGTTCCGGAGGCAGACTTCGAGGTGCTGAACGACGATGACTACGGAGACTACGGGAAATTTGCGGAAATCGGGTTCACGAAGCTCGATGCCGCGGTGCTGAACCTCGGGGTCGGCGGGGCATGGGATTTCGGCAACGTGGCCGCGACTGGCATGACTCCGTCGCAGGTTTTCGATGCCTTTGCCACGACCGCCGAGGTCGATCCCTTTGGTGAATCGGCCACCGGGCGGTTCCTCTATGGCTTGCGAACCGATACGGATGCCGTGGTCCCCTACCGCGGCGCGATTCTGTCTGCAGTCGCGGGTGAGTTCACGCTGACCGTGACCAACGTCAACGAGGCACCCTCCTCGATCGGCCTGTCTGCAGCGACGGTGGCAGAGAACCAGCCGGCCGGCACTGCCGTCGGCACGTTCTCGACCACGGATCAGGACGCGGGCGACAGCTTCGCCTACACGCTCGTGCCCGGCGACGGTTCGGCCGACAACGCCGCGTTCACGATCGTCGGCAACGTGCTGCAGACGACTGCCGCCTTCGACTACGAGACGAAGAACTCCTATGCGATCCGCGTGCGGTCCACGGACGCGGGCGGACTCTTCACGGAGCGGGCGTTCACGGTTTCGGTGAGCGACAAGAGCGAGTTCATCACGCTCTCGAACGTGACGATCCCGGAAAACTCCCCGAC
>CAIXGY010000135.1 GCA_903919035.1 uncultured Planctomycetaceae bacterium
GGTGATCGCGGCGGCCGACTGGGTGATCGACATGGGTCCTGAGGCGGGCGCCGGCGGCGGGAAGATCGTGGTGGAGGGCCCGCCGGAGGATCTCGTCGTGCACGCTGCCGCGTGGCGGCAGGCCCGGTCGCGGCGATCCGCCGGGTCAGCCCCGGCCGATGCCGCACAACTCCTCCGCAGCCACACCGGCGAGGCCTTGGAGGCGTTTTGGGGGGCGTAAACTCAACCCAGCTTGCCCGACACGTCCCGAAAACCGGCGGCTGCGCTCGGATGACCCGCACGACCGATGCTTCCGGTCGTGACGGCAATATCCATGGAGGCAGTAACGATGGCTGTGCGGCCTTGCGGACTCGGTGCGACCATTCGGTTCGTCACAACCACCATGCTCATCATGGTCGGGCTGATCGGCATGGCCGCTTGTCCCGCCGCAGTGGCGAGCCAGGCGTGGGATTCCGAGCCAACTCCTTCGGTGCTCGTGGATTCCCTTTCGACCAGCGGCGGCCCGAGTTTCACCGAGGACGAATCCGGCGTCCCGGCCAATGACGACGGAGGCGTGCGAACGCATGGCTCGCTCATCACCGACGAACCATGCATCGACAGCGGTTGCCTGAGTTGCAACGGGACCGGCTGCAACGCGTGCCGTAAGGACGCGATCTTCGATCCTTTCAGCGGGCCTTGCCATGACAAAAAGGCTTGTTGGATCGGCCGGGCGGACGCCCTGCTCCTGTGGCGCAACTCACCGCCGGGTGGGCAACTCGTCGATGGTGATCCGCTCGTTCCCGGCAGTGGCCTCAGCGCGGCTGGCATGGAGAGTACGCCAGCCGCCGGGCCGCGATTCTCGATCTTTCGGGTCAACAACTGCACAGGTCATGCCATCGAGGCGACGTACCTGCGGGCGGCCAACTTCCGCAGTCTGCGACCACTTGGCCTGATAGACGTGCCCTACGCATTGACGCCTCCCGGGATCTACAACAACGCGGGGCTGTCCTTCGACACTGCAAATGCCGATCTCGGCGCCCGCGTGCAAAGCTTTGAGTTCAATCGGCATCATTGCCTCACTCAGTGTGTTCGGTTCCTGGCGGGCTTTCGTTGGATCGAATGGCAGGAACAGTTCGCGATGCAGACCTACCTCGGTGGTGCAGAGGCCGACTATTTCCAGACCAACTGCTTCAATGACCTCTACGGCGGCCAGATCGGCCTCGACGCAAATCTTCTGGCAACGAGATGGGTTCGGTTCGACTCGGTCGTCAAGGCTGGGGCTTACTACAACGTCGGCTCACAGACATCGCAATACACGACCGGCGGTAGTACCTCCGCAGTGTCCATCAGCGACTCTCCTCTCAGCGGTGCATTTGCTGGCGAGGTCGGCCTGACGGGCGTCATACCGCTGACGTGCTGCCTCGACATCCGATTGGGGTACTTCGGCTTGTGGCTCTCGGGCATAGCCCAGCCCACGCGGCAACTTGCGTATCAGCAACTGACGCCGGGCCAGCCGACGGTGGGCACGATCAACGCGAACGGTGGCGTGCTCCTCCAAGGTGTGAGCCTCGGCCTCGAGGGACGGTGGTGAAAGGGAACGGCAGGACTGCCTGCATCCCCTTCACCGCAGGTCCGCCGGCTTGACGCCCTTTTTGGCACGGTTGAACCCGAACGGCGTCGGCTCGAACGTGCCCACCACGTCCACGCACGTCTTCGCGGGGATCGCCGCCTCGAGGCCCACGGCCCAGTAGCAGGCGTTCACGAGCAACCGCCGCGTTCCCTCGGCCACCAGGTCGGTCGCCGCACCCATCGTGGTCGTGAACACGCGGCCGGACGGGCCGCCGTCCACCGCATAGGTCTTCGTCCAGGCCACGGGCATCGGCGGGTCATTCTTCTTTCCTTCCACGGGCTTGTCGTCGGGCTGCATGCCGACCAGCACCTGCCCGAGCACCAGCGGCTGCGAGTCGCCCGGGAGCGGCAGGCGGACGCCGTACACGTCCGACGGCCCCCAGATGTCGCCGTCGGCGATGCCCCGGAGGATCGGATGGTTCCGGGCCTCGGCCACCACGATCCCCCGCGTGCTCTCCTTGCCGTGGTGGCCGTGATGGCTGATCCACTTCTCACCGAGCACCACCCTGCCGAACCCGTCGGCCCACTCGGTCTTCCCGCCCCCGTAGCCATTCGAGTAGTGGTGATACGTCCGCCCCTTCGGGATGTTGAAGGCATGCGTCGCGGTTCGCAGGCCGACGACCGGCCGACCGGACCTCAGGTAGTCGTCGATCTCCTTCATCTGCTCGTCGGGCAGGTTGCGAAACCGCGTCGCGATCACCATCAGGTCGGCGATCCGCAGCGCCTCGAGCCCGGGGATGTTGGTCTGCTCGCCGGGCGCGATCGTGCCGGTCTCGGGGTCGATCGCGTAGAGCACGGTGCAATCGAAGCCATGATGCGTGGCGAGAATCTTCGCGAGTTGCGTCAGGGCCTCCTCGCTGCGGTACTCCTCGTCGCCACTGACGAGCACCACCCGCCTGCCCGTTCCGGGCCCGTCGCCGCCGGCCAGCGAGAGCCACGAATCGTCCGCCCGACACCAGGCGGCGGCGACCGACACCGAAACCACGACCGACAGCAGCGGCAACCCGCGGAACATGCAGGATTCTCCGGGAACCAGACGGACCGACGCGGGGCGCACGCCGTCCGCTCAGCCTACCGCGCGCGACCCGGCCGACGGCGATTCGACTCGGCCCCCGGCCGAGGGTATCTATGACTGTCTCTGGGAAGCACCTCGAGCATCCCGTGCGTCGCCCGGCCCCATGCCAGATTTCAACCCCCGCCGTCCACCGCTGCCCACCCTGCCCCCCGGCCTGCCGCTCAAGTGGCTCGTCGCCGCGGCGGTGCTGCTTCTGCTCACGGCCGGGCTGGGTCGCGGCGTGTACACCGTCGGCCCCGAGAGCGTGGGCGTGATCCAGCGGTTCGGCCGGTTCGTGGGCACGGTCGGCCCGGGCCTGCGATTCAAGCTGCCCTTCGGAATCGACACGGTCACGATCCTGCCCGTGAAGCGGCAATTGAAGATGGAGTTCGGCTTCGCCACGCCCGGCTCCTCGAATCCCGACCAGTCGTCGCGCGAGACCGACCGCGAGAGCGACATGGTGACGGGCGACCTCAACGCCGCCCACGTCGAGTGGGTCGTGCAGTACGAGATCGACGACCCCGAGCAGTTTCTCTTCAACCACCGCGAGCCCGGACCCACGCTCCGCGATCTCTCCGAAAGCGTCGTCCGCGAGGTGGTGGGCGATCGCACGGTGGACGAGGTGCTCACCATCGGCCGCCAGGGCATCGAGAACGACGCCATTGCCTAGCTGACCCAACTCGTCGACGGACTCCACCTCGGCCTGCGGGTGCAGCAGGTGCAGCTCAAGAACGTGCACCCGCCGGCCCCGGTGCAGCGGTCGTTCGACGAGGTCAACCGCGCCCAGCAGGAGCGGGAACAGATGATCAACCAGGCCAACGGCGAATACAACAAGGTGGTGCCCCGCGCCGCCGGCGAATCCGAGCGCCGCATCCGTGAGGCGGAAGGCTATGCGCTCGAGCGCGTCAACGAGGCCGAGGGCGACGTGGCCCGCTTCCGGGCCCTGCTCGAGCAGTATGAAAAAGCCCCCGAGGTCACGCGGCAGCGGTTGTATCTCGAGACGATGGCGAAGTTGCTGCCACAGCTCGGCGGCAAGGTGATCCTCGATGCGAGCGCGCCGCAGTTCCTGCCGTTCATGAACCTTCCGGTCGCCCGGCCACCGGCTCCTCCCTCCGGAGACCGCCCGTGAGCCCGCTGCCGATCAATCATCCGCTGGTCACGACGTTCCGGCGATTCGCCGACTTCGTGGTTTCGCCCGCCGGCGGGCTCGCGGCCGTGCTCCTCGGGGTCGCGGTGTTCGGCTGCGCCTACACAGTGGACCAGACCGAGCAGGTGGTGATCACGCAATTCGGCCGGCCGATCGGCGACCCGATCAACGCGGGCACGGAGTCGGGGGCGGGCCTCCATTTCAAGCTTCCCGTGGTGCAGACGGCCAACCGCTTCGAGAAGCGGATCCTGGAGTGGGACGGGCCGGCCGGCGAGATGACCACCCGCGACAAGCTCTACGTGGTCGTGGACACGTTCGCCCGCTGGCGGATCGCGGACCCGCTGAAGTATTTCCAGAGCCTGCGCGACGAGCGGAGCGCCCTCTCGCGACTCGACGACATCATCGGCAGCGAGACCCGCAACGTCGTCGCCCGCCACGATCTCATCGAGTTGGTCCGCTCCGACAAGACGCGGGTTCCCGAGAAGGACGCCCTCGTGGCCGAAGGGGGCGGCACGCTGGGCACGCTACCGCCGATCCGCTTCGGCCGCGGTGAACTCGAGCGGGAGATCCTCGCGGCCGCCGAGCAGAAGGTGGGCATCTGGGGCATCGAGTTGCTCGACGTCCGCGTCAAGCGAATCAACTACAAGCCGGGCGTGATCGAGAAGATCTACGACCGCATGACGAGCGAGCGGATGCAGATCGCGGAGCGGTTCCGCTCGGAGGGGGCCGGTGAGGCCGCCAAGATCGAGGGCCGCCGCGACAAGGATCTCAAGCGGATCCAGTCCGACGCCTACCGCAAGGTGCAGGAAATCCGCGGCGCGGCCGACGCCCGGGCCTCCGAGATCTACGCCACCGCCTACACCGCGAGCCCCCGGGCGGCCGACTTCTACGCTTTCCTGAAGACGCTCGACACCTACGAGGCGGCCCTCGGCGGTGACGCGACGCTCGTGCTCACCACCGACAGCGACCTCTTTCGGCTGCTGAAGCAATCGGGCTCGCCGCCCGCGCCGGCGGCGGACCGCTGACGTCTCCGGCAGCCGCCCGGCCCGGCGCCGGCGGATCACACTTTCGGCGCCGGTCGGCCCGCGAGAGAATGTGGCGGTGCCATCCGCACGTCGGGCCCGTAGCTCAGTGGTTAGAGCAGGGGACTCATAATCCCTTGGTCGTGTGTTCGAATCACACCGGGCCTAGTTTGATCATCCTCGTTCCACCCCGGCCCCCGGGCGGGAAAAGGCGGGCGGTTTCGATTGCGAATCGCTCGGGCACCGAACTAATCTAAAGTTCGAGTGCCCCCGGCCGTTCGCCGCCCGGGCCATCCTGATACGGACCACCTGAAACACTGCCGTGGACAACCCGTCTTTCGTCGGCGTCCCCTGGCTCGGCCTGCTCCTCTGCGGGCTGTTCTGCATGACGGTGGCCGCACTCGCCGGTTCGGCCGCCTGGGTCCGTCGCACCGCCTCGACACTCGGGGTCGAGGCCGCCGGCCGCTGGAACCTGTTCTTCGGGGGACTGTGCCTGGCGTTTCTCGTCGGCGCCCTCACCGTCGGCCTGCCCGCGCTGGCGGCCGCCTGGGTCGTGCTGCTGCCCGCGCTGATCGCCTTTACGCGCCGCCGCGATGCCCGCGTGGCGACCTCCCGCCGCTATCTGGCCCGCTCGGGAGTGGCCACGATCCTGGCCGACATCCGCACGGCCCGCCGCCGGGAAGGCTCCCGCGCGGAGGAACCCCGCCTCGGCATCCGGGAGCAATTCGGCCAACTCGTCGACCGCATGCAGGCTGCGGCAGTCAAAGGCCGCAAGCCGTCACCCGGCCGGAAGCATGCGGCCGCGCCCGCCGCCCAGCCCAAGGGCGGGTTCACGTTCCTCAAGAAGGATGGCACGACCGCCATCGAAATGACCGCCGACGGGGAACGGGGCGGAGGGGGCACCGCGCTCTCTCAGAACGTACGCAACGCCCGCGACGTCCTCCTCGCCGCCATGCGGGCCGACGCCACCGACATCCACCTCGAACCGCACGAACAGGCCTACTTCGTGCGCGCCCGCATCGACGGCGTGCTCCGCGACATGAAGACCATGGAGGGCGAGGCCGGCAAGGGGGTGATATCCGCGATCAAGGTGATCGCCGACATGGACATCGCCGAGCGGCGGCGGCCGCAGGACGGCACATTCGCGATCCAATCCGGACCCGACCGCTACGACATCCGCGTCGCCTCCACGCCCACCAGCTTCGGCGAGAAGGTCGTCATGCGACTGCTCCGCTCCTCCGGCGGCGTGATGGCCGGGGGCCTCGGATCCATCGGCCTCCGGCCGCCGATCCTCCGGCAGCTTCGCGAGATCATCCACAAACCCTACGGCATGTTCCTCGTCGTCGGGCCGACCGGCTCCGGCAAGACGACCACGGTCTACGCCTCCCTCAGCGAGATCGACGCCCACCAGCACAACATCACGACGATCGAGGATCCGGTTGAATACCGGCTCGAAGGCATCACGCAGATCGCCGTCAACACCAAGGCCGACGTCTCGTTCGCGAGCATTCTCCGCAGCGTGCTGCGGCAGGATCCCGACGTCCTCCTCGTCGGCGAGATCCGCGATCGCGAGACGGCCGAGATCGCCTGCCAGGCGGCCCTCACCGGCCACTTCGTCTTCTCCACGCTGCACGCCAACGACTCCGTCGCCACGGTCACGCGGCTGCTCGACCTCGGCCTCGAGCCGACGCTCATCCAGACCGCGGTCACCGCCGTGCTCGGCCAGCGGCTGGCCCGGCGGCTGTGTTCCGCCTGCAAGGAGCCCTGCGCGCCACCGGACGGCATGCTCAAGAAATTCAAGCTCAAGCCCGGCGCCGTGCCCCACATCTACCGGGCGAAGGGCTGCGACGAGTGCGGCGGCACCGGCTACCGCGGCCGGATGGGCATTCATGAGCTGCTCGTGCTGAACAATGAAATCCGCAGCCTCATCCGCCCCAGTCCCTCGATCACCGACCTCAAGAAGGCCGCGCTCGACAGCGGCACGCTCACCCTGCAACTCGACGGCCTGCTCAAGGTCATCCAGGGCGAGACGAGCGTCGACGAGATCCTCCGGGTCACGACCTGACACCACACCCCGCCCAGCCGCAGCATGACGCTCTTCGACCTCCTCATCGTCGCCGGGATTCTCGTGCTGGCCTATCGGGGCTGGCTCGTGGGCCTCGAGACCGCCGGCGTGGCGGCCCTCGAACTGCTCGCCTGCCTGGCGGTCGCCGTCATGCTCCACGAGGTCGTGGCCGGCTGGTTGCATGCGGGATTCGCCTATGCTCTGGGCGACGTGGTCGGCCAGGCCTGGTCGATCCTGCTGGCCTTCGGGCTCCTGGCCTGGGGCTCGTTCGCGCTGATCCGTGCGGTCTGGCACCAGCGGCCCGCCGAGGAGGCCGATGAACCCATGACGGACATCGATCCGCTCGCCGACCGCATCGGAGGCGCGCTGGCCGGCGGCGTGGGAGGCGTGGTGTTCATCGGGGGGGTGCTCGTGACGCTCTCCATGGTGCCCTTCCTCGCGGGTTTCAAGCCGAGCGGCGATCGCATGCTGCTCGACGTGGGCAAGACGGTCCTGCGGGCGGGCGGTCAGTTCGCGACCGAACACCACGAGGGACGTTCGCTTCCGCTGTGGGGCGAGCCCGCCTCGCGGGCGACGAACCTCGCCGCCAAACTCACGAGCGAACCCTGGTTCGACGCCGACGACGACCGCACCTTTACGGCGCCGGATCGGTTCCGCGACGTCGACGGCAACGGCACCTTCACCAAGGACCTCTACTACGAGGACGTGGACGGCGACTCCCTGCGGCGGATCGGGCTCATCGACAAGTACGTCGCGGGACGCTGGGATGGCGGGTTGATCTCCAACGACCGGCCGCGACCCGAACCAAAAAAGCCGGAACCGCCGCGGCCGGCGCCCAAAAAGCCCGCCCCGGCCGGGCGCCCCGGAACCAAGCCTGCGGCAAAAGCGAGTGACGCGGCGAAGCCCGGCCAATCCGCGCCGGCCGCCGGTAAAGCCGCCACCGGCAAGAAATCTACCGATCCGAAAACCGGCACGGAGCCGGCCGAGGAGGAAGAACCACCTGCCGACAAGCAGGCCGATGATGATTTTTAGCCGGTGATGACGGCACAGCGCAACCCGGCCATCTGCTGTAATGCACCATGGCTCGATTGCTCCGCACCCCGGAATCCCCTCATGTCACGATTCCCGTTTCTGCGTCGCTGCGGCATGGCGCTGGTCGCCTCTGGTCCGCTGCTGGCTGGGATCGCCGTGGCGGCCGAGCCGGGCGCCGCGGTCGCCAAGAAGCCCGACTGGGTCGGGCTCGACCGGCTCCTGTGGACCGGCGACTACGCCGGGGCCGCGACGGCCGCCGACGAGATCGCCACGGTCGTCGAACCGCACCGCCGCGACCCGGATTTTCTCGCGCGGTCCAAAGGATTCGCCCGGGCGCTCATGCGGCGCGGCTACGCCGAATGCCGGCTGGGCCGGCTCGATGCCGCTGCCAAGACCTTCGACCTCGCCTTTCGCACCCTGAAGGATCCGGAGTTCAGGCGGGTGCTCGCGATGCAGTCGCGCGCTGCCAACGCGAAGGTCACAAGCGAGCTCGTCGATCTCGACATCATGCTCGTGGAACTTGCGGATCTGCGGATGGGCGTGATCCTCGAACGCCTGCGTGCCGCCACTGCCGGGCGGGACGCAGACGCCGGCTACACGACGGACCAGGATGCATCGCTCGCCGCGCAGGTCGCCGGCTGGCTCGATGACCTCGACACCCTGCGAAAGAACGCCCTTCAGGCCCGAGCGTCGCTGACGGAGCGCTTCGGTGCGGCCGGGCCGGCCGTCTTGTCGTCTCCGTCGAACAGATCCCTGACCGGCCCCTTCGGGCTCGAACTGATCGCCGGCGCGACGGCCGTCGAGTGTCGGCGGCTCGAGTCGCGAGTCCAGACCACGGGCACCAGCCAGTCCGTCGTCGCCGAGGCCGCCCACCGCGACTGGCTCGGCGAGCCACGAGACCGATTCGCGGCAGCTGCCCGCGCCCTCGACGAGGCGATTGCCGCGGCGGCTCCGCAAGGCGAGGCCGTCATGAAACCCGAGCAGCGCATCGAGGCCCTGCTCATGCGCACGGGACTGTTCATGTACGAAGGTGAGGAGTTCCTCGAGGCCGGTGATTTGGACCCGAGCCTGGAACGCTTCACGACGGTCGTCGATCTGCTGCAGCAGATCGCCACCCTCCGGAAAATTCCCCGACCCGAGTCGCATCCCGACCTGTTTCTTCCGCTCGTCGGTCAGGCGGAGGCTACGCTCGACAAGGCCCGGATCCTTCTCGAGGACGGTGATCCGGCCGGGGCGCGAGACTCGATCCTGCGGGCGTCGAAAATGCTGGCCAGGGCCGACGCGCTGACGTTCCCGACCGACCATCCCCTGCGGGCGAAGCTGGCACGGCTGCAGGCGCGGACCGACGAAGACCTTGCCGGCGTGGCCTCGACGATCCCCGGCATCGACGCGGCCGACACCGCCGCCCGCCGCCTGCGCCGCGCGATTGATCGTACCGCCTTCCCCGCGACGCCGCCGTGACGGCGGGCGAGCCGCTCGTCAGCGGTCGGTTGCGGGCCGTTCACCGCGGGCCTTGAGTTCGTCGATGCGGCGATAGAGCGGCTCGGGATCGGCCACGTCGACGATGAGCCGGCGGGCCCGCTTGACGGCATCCTCGGCTGCCGCGCTGTCGCCCACCGCATCGAAGACATGCGCCGCGAGGGCCGCCGTGAACGCCAGCCGGAGGCGCACCCCGTCGTTGCGGATGAAGCCTTCCTGCCAGCAGGGCAGCCGGAGCGCCTCCATGACGAGCCGCTGCGCCCGCCCCTTGTCCGCCGCCGCCGTGATGTCACCCAGCCTCACCACGTGGCCCGCCCGACGGACGGGGTCGTCGTTCGACTCCTCCGCATAGAGCCTCTCGAGCAGTTCCCTGACTCCTGTCGTGTCGCCTGCCTGAATCTTGCAGTCGACGAGCACATCGATCGCAGCGAGCGTTCCGGGATGTCCACCTCCCGTGAGCCGTTCCCAGGCGGCCACCCCCTCGGCTGCCGTCTGCAGCGCCCGCCGCGACTCGCCGGCCAGCCGCTGCGCGTGGGCCAGGAGCAC
>CAIXGY010000136.1 GCA_903919035.1 uncultured Planctomycetaceae bacterium
GCCACCAGCGGCGGCCAGACGAGCACCGCGGCCTGGCTGGCGATGAGCCCCGCGGCGCCGCGAGCCGGACGTGCCCGGCGGCCGGGGAGCGTGGCGAGCAGCGCCCGACGCGACTGTTCACCGTCCGCGCCCGGGCCGAGGGCGGTGCACGGAACCGCGATCAACAGCCATGTGGCCGCCAGGCCAGCGTAGACCCACGCCAGGTGCGGCGCGAGAAAGAAGCAGATCACCATCGCAGCCAGAGCCGCCGGCATCGCAAACCGCACGGCGGCCACGCCCGGTCCGACTCCCGCCGTTGCATCCCCCAGCAGCCGCCCTCCGACCACCGCCGCGATCCACCCCACCGCCGCAGCCGGGAACCACACCGCCGCGGCGCCCAACGCGATCGCCACGCCCCCGGCCCATGCGGCCGCGACCGCCGCGCCCAACGCCGCCGCGCTGGCATCGGCCGGCGCGAGCCCCGCCCGGGCTGCGATCACCAGGGCCACGGTCGTCGCTGCACAACCGCCGAGCATTACGGCGGTCGTCCCGACTGCCGACCCCAGGGCACCGGCCATGCACCAGCCGCCGACGATGCCAGCGGCCGGCCACGCGCAGCGGCTTGCCGCCCACGGAATGTCAGGGCCGCCGGCGGGCAGGCAGCCGAGCGCAGCCGTCGTCGCGAGCGCCCCGGCCGCGAGCGCGACCGCCGGCCGCCAGGGCCCCGCTCCCGTCGCCAGCCATGCGCTGGCGACGGCGGCCGCCACCAGCGCGAGCCACGAGGCGGCCCGCCGCGCATCCGCACGCCCGCGGATCCCCACGGCCCGGAGCCCCATGCGCTCACCCCTTGCGGGGACGCACGCGCCCCTGCACGCGGTGTGGCAGGCCGAGGATCCGCAAAAACCCCTCGGCGTCGGTCTGGTCGTAGGAGCCTCCGCCCTCCATCGACGCGATCGCCTCGTCGTAGAGGCTCTGACCGCTCGTCCGGCTCTTCACGAGCACGTTGCCCTTGTAGAGGTTGAGTTCCACCGTGCCGGATACCGGCCGCTGCGTCTCGCGGATGAAAGCGAGCAGGGCATCCATCTTCGCGCAGTACCAGAAACCGTAATACACCATCTCGGCCACCTCGGGCGACAGCCGGTCGCGGAGGTGCACCAGGTCGCGATCGAGGGTCATCTGCTCCACGAGCCGGTGGGCCTCGTAGAGAAGCGTCATGCCGGGCGCCTCGTAGACGCCCCGGCTCTTCATGCCGACGAGACGGTTCTCCACGATGTCGGTGCGGCCGACGCCGTTGCGGCCGCCGATGCGGTTGAGTTCCAGCACGATCTCGTGGGCCGGCAGCGTGCGGCCGTTGACGCGGACCGGCAGGCCCCGCTCAAAGTCGATCGTCACAACCTCGCCCGCCTCCGGCGCCTCCCGCGGCGACACGGTCATGCCGAACTCCACGAGCCCAAAGCCGTCGGTCGTGAGCTCCTCCAGCTTGCCGGCCTCGTAGCTCGTGTGGAGGCAGTTCTCGTCGGAACTGTAGGGCTTCGACTTCGAGGCCTTCACCGGGATGTGCTTTTCATCGCAGAAGGCGATCAGTTCCCGGCGGCCCGGGAATCGCTCGCGGAAGGCGGCGATCCGCCACGGCGCGAGCACGGTGATCCCAGGATCGAGCGCCTCGGCGGCGAGCTGGAAGCGGCACTGGTCGTTGCCCTTCCCCGTGGCGCCGTGGGCGAACACGCTGCAGCCCTCGCGATGGGCGATCTCCACGCAGACCTTCGAGATCAGCGGCCGGGCGATCGACGTGCCGAGCAGATACGTTCCCTCGTAGCGGGCCTGCCACTGCATGGTCGGGAAGGCGAAGTCACGGCAGAGTTCCTCGCGGACGTCGACGATGAGGGCCTTCACGGCGCCGCAGTCGCGGGCCTTGGCGAGGATCGCCTCGCGATCCTCGCAGGGCTGCCCCAGGTCCACGTACACCGCCACCACCTCGTAGCCCTGCTCGATGAGCCAGCCGAGGATCACCGACGTGTCCAAGCCGCCCGAGTAGGCGAGCACGCACCGCTTCTTCGTCATGATGGGTTCCTGTTCGCTCCGACCTCGTGCACGAGGGCCATATTGTGTCCGCCGGCGCCGAATCCGATACCCGCCACCAGCAGAATCCGGTCGCCACGCTGCAGCCGGCCCGACCGCAGACCCCAGGCCGACACCTCCTCGAGCAACGCCCCGAGGTCGCCAGGGTTGTCGGACGCCAGCGGTGTCACGCCCCAATAGAGGGCCATCTGCCGCAGTGTGGCCGGATCATCGCTGACGCCCAGGGTGGGCACGGCGCCCCGCCGCTTCGAGCGGGCGATGGCCGTCACGCCGCTGCGGCTGGCCACGACCACGAGGCGGGCGTCGAGCTCGGCGGCGATCCGGCTGGCGCCGTCCACGACGGCCTGCGTGATCGGGAGGAGACCATCGACGAGAAACTCCGGCGGGGGCGGGAAATCGGCGGCCGCGAGGGCGGCGCCGCGGCTGTCGCGACCGAAGCGACCCTCGACGTATTGCCAGCGATCTTCGAGGTAGAGCTTCTCGGTGGCGCTGGCGATCCGCCGCATCATCTCGACGGCCTGCCGGGGATGGGCGCCGATGGCGGTCTCGCCGGAGAGCATGCAGGCGTCGGCGCCGTCGAGAATGGCGTTGGCCACGTCGGTGGTCTCGGCCCGCGTCGGCCGCCGCGAGTGCTGCATGCTGTCGAGCATCTGCGTGGCCACGATCACGGGCTTCTGGTGCCGCTGGCACATGCGGATGATCCGCTTCTGCACCATCGGCATGCCGGCCACGTCGATCTCCACGCCCAGGTCGCCTCGGGCCACCATGACCACGTCGGCCGCCGCCACGATCGACTCCAGGTCTTCGACGGCCTCGCGCTTCTCGATCTTGGCCACCACCCGGGCCCGCGAGCCGCGGGTGCGGAGCAACTCCTTGAGAAGCCGCACCTCCACCGCGGACCGCACGAAGGACAGGCTCACGAAGTCGGCGCCGGCCGCGGCAGCCCACTCCGCGTGCTTCCAGTCGGCGTCGCTCATCGCGGAGACGGAGAGCTTCACGCCCGGCAGGTTCACCCCCTGGCGGCTGCGGACGAGCCCCCCCTGCACGACACGACACCGGGCCTCGGCGGATGACCGCTCCTCGACGACGAGGCTCACGGTGCCGTCGGCGAGCATCACGGAGTCGCCCACGGCCAATTCGTCGAGCAGGGGCGCGTAGGTGACCGTGAAGGCGTCGGCACCGGCGTCCTCGGCCCCGCGGACGAACCGCACGGTCGCCCCCTCGACGCACTCCACGGCCCCGCCCGGCAGTTCGCCGAGGCGGATCTTCGGGCCGGCGAGATCGACGAGCGCTCCGACCGCGCGGCCGGCCGCATCGGCCACGCGGCGGACGCGGTCGAGCGTTTCCTGATGCTCGGCGACCGACCCGTGGGCCATGTTGAGGCGGAACACGTCGACGCCGGCATCGACGAGGCCCCGCAGCACGGCCTCGTCCCGACAGGCCGGACCGACCGTGGCCACGATCTTGGTGCGCACGACGTCGGGGGGCGAGGCGGGCATGGTGACGGGTCTCGGGGAGTGGGGCGGGGAGGAACCGAGGGCGGCACAGACTACACTTTTTCCCGACGGTCGGGCATTCGCGCCCGCAGCACACGGAGAGCGGAAATGTGGCGGGATCGGCGGGTGATCGTGGCCGGCGGCACGGCGGGCTTCGGCCTCGTGCTCGCGCGGCATCTCGCAGCCGCCGGCGCCCGCCCGCTCGTCGTCGGCCGGTCGGGCGAGGGCGTGCGGCGGGCGCTCGAGACG
Source organism: uncultured Planctomycetaceae bacterium (assembly GCA_903919035.1). Taxonomy (GTDB): domain Bacteria; phylum Planctomycetota; class Planctomycetia; order Pirellulales; family UBA1268; genus QWPN01. The sequence continues at coordinate 3,804 of CAIXGY010000136.1, forward strand.
TGTGAGCGCGGGCCGGGTGGCGACCGCATCCGCGGCGTCGCCGCGGACCTCGGTCAGGCGGGGGAGGGAGGCCGCGTGGTCGGCGACGCCCTGCGGATTCTCGGCGGCATCGACGACCTGTTCTTCTGCGTGGGCCGCTCGGGTCGCGCCCGAATCCTCGACACGGGCGTCGACGTGCTTCGCGACTACCTCGACGCCAACCTGCTCGCCGCGGTCGAACTCACCCGCGCCGCGGCCGACGACGTGGCTGCGGCGCGGGGCCATCTCGTCTACGTCGGCAGCCTGGCCGGCAAGTTCGTGATGCCCTTCATGGGTCCCTACAGCGTCGCGAAGTCGGCCCTCGCCGCGTATGTCGATGCGGTGCGGGTCGAACTCGCCCCCCGCGGCGCCCATGTCCTGCTGGTCGCGCCGGGCCCAATCCGCCGGGCGGCCGACGATCCCGCGGCCGACCGCGCCGCCGATCGCTATGCCGCGGAGGCCACCGCCGCGGGCCTGCCACCGGAGGCCCACGCGCCGGGCGGCACGACGAGTCTCGCGCAACTCGACCCCGACAACCTCGCGGCCCGCGTGCTCGACGCCTGCCGGCGGCGCACGAGCGAACTCGTCGTTCCCGGCAAGGCCCGGCTGCTTGCGGGACTCGTCGAGTGGTTTCCCGACGCAGGCCGCGCGCTGCTCGCACGGGCGACGCGTCGCCGCGGATAGCGGACCGGGGCGCGAGTCACCCGGAGCCGGATGCGAGTCCCGAACCGCTCACGCGGCACGACCACCACCGGCGGCCTGTGGCCTGCGCCGCCAAGGCCGCTCGATCGACCGAGCCGAGGACCTCGCCACCGAGAACCCGGCCGCGTAGCGCGTCGGCGAAGTGTCGGGCCCGCCCGCCGATCTCGGCGCGAAGGCACGCATTCGCGGCCAGCCGGCGCATCCAGGTGACCGCCTCCGCGTGCCTCGGCTCCGCCCAGACCTGCCCCGGGCCGATGATCTCCGGCTGATAGGCGGGGTGTCGCGCCCGCACCGGCACCAGGTCGACGCCCACGAGGCACGCCGTGGCATCGGTCGTGAAATCCATGTTGCCCGACCAGGCGGTGGCAATCACCGGCTTGCCCATGGTCATCGCCTCGAGCATGCCCAGCCCGAGCCCCTCGGATCGGTGCAACGACACGCAGACGTCGCACGACGCCGCCAGCGACACGGCGTCGACGTAGGAGAGATCGCGGTCGATGACGTGGACGCCGGGATGTCCCGCGGCAGCGGCCAACAACGGCGCCGTATCGGCCCAGGGATGACCGGCCCGAGTCTGGGCGAGCTTGAGCACGAGGCCGACCGCCTGTCCCGCCGGAAACGCGTCTCGAAACGCGCGAACCACCGCGAGGGGATTTTTTCGATCGAGATCACTCGACACGTCGGCAGCCACATGGAACAGCACGGCGCCGTCGGGAAGGCCGAAGGCGGCACGCCCGGCCGCGACACCGCGGGGCAGCACCACCGTCTGCGGGTAATGGACCACGGGCACGTGCGGAGCCGACGTGCGAATGGCGTCGAGAATGAAGCGGCTGGGGGCCAGCACGAGGTTCATGGCGCCCAGGCAGTCGATCCAGGCTCCGGCGGGCGGAAGCCGCGGCAGCTCCCAGAATGGCACGCAGACGTTGGTCCGCGATCGTGTCACGAGCCAGCCGCGATCGCTCGCCAGCAACGCGGCAAGCTCGGGGGGATTCATGTGGAACCAGTTGACGGCGTGCGGAGCCGCGGGCGGATCAGCCAGCGCCCACTGCCAGGCGAGGTCGGCGCCCTGCCGGCCGCCCCCCGGGTCGATGTCCACGGCCGTGAAGGGCCGGCCGGAGGACGCGAGCATCGCCAACGTGTTGCGGGCTGCAACGCCCAGGCCCAGCGCCCCGGTCACGTAGCCGACGAGGTTGATGCCGGGGCTCCGCCGCGACCCGCCACAACCGTGAACGCCGGCGGCCAGACGTGCCAGCAGCGGCCGCAGCCACGAGCGTTGCGCCTCGGGGTGCCGACGCCCCCCGGCCATCCTTGGATTCATGCCTTCATGGTGCACCCGCCACAGGCAATCTGTCCACGTTGGCCGCCCACTGGCCTGCGGCTGATACGGCTGACACGGACCCCACTTGATCCTCGCGCGGAGGTAGGCATCTCGTCGGCAGCCGGCCTTTGGAGCCCAACCGGCTCGGGTCTGCCCACACCCTCTCGCCGGACGCTCGCTGCGCTCATCCTGAGCTTCGCTTGCTCGGAGACGGCTGCGCTCCGGCATCCCTGCCTGCGCTTGCCGTCTACGCCGTCTCGAGGGAATGGGCTCCTCGCTTCCGTGGGACGAGGCGTGGATCAAGTGGGGGCCGTATGACACGTCATCCTCGAACGGAGTCGACGCCAGTCACGTCACCGTCTGAAATCGCGTGACGAACAGCCGGCGGATGGCATTCCGCGACGCGTCGTCGATGGCGAGCGTGTTGCCACCCGGCCCCCCGTCCAGGAAGGCCGCGAACGCGGCGATCGCCGTGAGCTCCAGGTCGTCGTTACCGGCGCCCAGGGAGACGAACAGGTTGAAGCGCACCTGCGTGAGGTCGATGGACACTCGGTCGTCCCCGCCGTCGGTGTTGATCACGGCGTTGAGCCCGACCGAGGTCTCGTAGATCTGCACCTCGTCGGCCCCCGCACCGGTGACCAGCGACAGCCCGCCGCGCACGGCGCTGCTGATCTCCACGTAGTCGTCGCCCGAGCCGGTGTTGATCACCATGCCCGCGCCGACGACCGTCTGCGGGCCGCCGTGCTCGTGCACGTAGACTTCGTCCTGTCCGGCAC
>CAIXGY010000137.1 GCA_903919035.1 uncultured Planctomycetaceae bacterium
CTCCTTGCCGAGGTAGTGGTCGATGCGGAACACCTGCCGTTCGCGGAACACGGAGTGCAGATGGGCGTTGAGGCCGCGGGCGGTCTCGAGGTCGGTGCCGAACGGCTTCTCGACGACGATCCGCCGGGGCCCGGCCGACTCGTCGGCCATGCCGTGGACACCGAGGGCCGCCACCACCGGCCCGTAAAACTGCGGTGCGGTGGCGAGGTAATAGACGCGGGTCGAGGGCCCGGGGCCTTCGAGTTTCCCCAGCCGAGTCGCGAGCGCCGCGAAGTCCTCCGACCGGCCGATATCACCGGGCTGGTAATGGATGCAGGCGGCGAACCGCGACCAGGCCGCGTCGTCGAGCGGGCCGCAGTCACAGTGCTCGGCGGTCGTGTCGCGGAGCGTGGCACGCCACTCGTCGTCGCTCATCGCAGTCCGCGAGAAGCCGACGATCCGCGTGTCGTCCGGCAGCGTGCCGGCCCGCATGAGGTTGTAGATCGCCGGCACGAGTTTGCGACTCGTGAGGTCGCCGGAAGCCCCGAAGATCACGATGGTGTGTGCCATGGGCGCCGAGTGTATCGTCTGCCCGATGAACTGGCCCGAGTCGCTCGCGTTCTGGTCGTCACGCGCCCAACCCGGCTTCGGGGATGCCCGTGCCCGTCTCGCTGGACGTTCGCCTCGGCCCTCCAGGCCTCGCCTCACTGCATGTCCGCTTCGCTTCGCCATCCTGGCTGCGCTCGCTCCCTTAGCCCGCTCGAGGGCACGGGCATCCCCTCGCCTTGCCCGCAACGGCCCACGCGAACATCGGCAGGATGCCGATTTTCGCGTGTTACAGGCTCATCCCAGTGAAGCCGCCGTCCACGTAGACTTCGGCGCCGGTGATGAAACTCCCAGCCACCGGCGCACAGAGCAGGATGGCCGCGCCGAGGAGTTCCTCGGGGTTTCCGAACCGGTTCATCGGGGTCTTGGCCATGATCGTGGCCACCCGGTCCGGGGAGAGGATCTTGCGGTTCTGCTCGGCCGGGAAGAAGCCCGGGCACAGGACGTTCACGCGGACGCCCTTCGGGGCGAGTTCGCGGGCGACGTTCTTCGTGTAGTTCACCACCGCGGCCTTGGAGGCAGAGTAGATGAACACCTTCGAGAGCGGCTTGTCTGCGGACACGCTGCCGATGTTGAGGATCGAGCCGCCGCCGAGCGAGGCCATGTGGGCCCCGAAGACCTGGCAGCCGATGTGGGTGCTCTTGAGGTTGGTGTCGAGCACCTTGGCAAAGTCGTCGTCGGGAATCTCGAAGTAGGGCACCGACGAGTTGACGCCGGCGCAGTTCACGAGGATGTCGGCCCGGCCCCGGGCATGGATCGTGGCTTCGAGAAGGGCCTTCACGCTCTCTCGTTCGATCGCATCCACGCTCACGAAGGTGCCGTCGCCGCCCGCGGCCCGGATCGCATCGACCCGGGCCTGCCCGCGGTCGGCGCCCCGGCCGGCCACGACCACGAACGCCCCGGCCCGTGCCAGCCCCTCGGCCAGCGCGCCGCCGAGCACGCCCGTGCCGCCGACGACGACAGCCGTCTTGCCGGACAGGCTGAACATGGTCTCGAGGTAGGCGTTGGCCATGGTGACGTGGTGCTCCTCGGGAAAGGTCAGCCGACCGGCTTCCGCAGGTCGAGCCATTCGGTGTGGAACGTGCCCGGCTTGTCGGTTCGCTCGTAGGTGTGGGCTCCGAAGTAATCACGCTGGGCCTGGAGCAGGTTGGCCGGCAGGTTGGCGTGGCGATAGCCGTCGTAGTAGGCCAGCGCCGTCATGAACGCCGGCACCGGGACGCCGATCGTCGCGGCCGTGGCCACCACGTGACGCCAGGGCTTCTGGGCCTTCGTCAGGGCTTCGGTGAAGTAGGGGGCGAGCATGAGGTTCTCGAGCTTCGGCTCCGCGCGATACGCGTCGGCGATCCGCTCGAGGAACTGGGCCCGGATGATGCAGCCGCCCCGCCACATCATCGCGATCGCGCCGTAGTCGAGGGGCCAGTCGTGCTCCTTGGCCGCCGCGGCCAGCTGCACGTAGCCCTGGGCGTAGCTGGCGATCTTCGAGGCGTAGAGGGCCTGGCGGACCTGGTCGACGAAGTCGGCTGGCCTGTCGTGACTGGCCAGGTCAGGGCCCTTCAGAACACCGCTGGCATGGATGCGTGCTGTTTTTTGCGCCGACAGGCAGCGGGCGTAGACCGCCTCCGTGACGAGCGTGCTCGGCACGCCGAGGTCGAGCGCCAGCTGGCTCATCCACTTGCCGGTGCCCTTCGCTCCCGCCTTGTCGAGGATTTTGTCCACCATGAAGTCGCCCGTCTCGGGATCCTTGACGGTGAAGATGTCGCGGGTGATCTCGATGAGATAACTGTCGAGTTCGCCGCGATTCCACTCGTCGAAGACCCGCGCGATGGCGTCGTTCGACATGCCGGCGCCGTGCTTCAAGAGCCAGTAGGCCTCGCAGATGAGCTGCATGTCGCCGTATTCGATGCCGTTGTGCACCATCTTCACGTAGTGACCCGCGCCCCGCGGCCCCACCCAGTCGCAGCAGGGGATGTCGCCCTTGGGCCCCACCTTCGCCGCAATCGCCTGGAAGATCGGCTGCACGAGCGGCCAGGCGGCCTTCGTCCCGCCGGGCATGAGGCTCGGGCCCTTGAGCGCCCCCTCCTCGCCGCCGGAGACGCCGGAGCCCACGTAGAGCAATCCCGCGGCCTCCACCTCCTTGGTCCGCCGTTCGGTGTCGGCATAGTGGGTGTTGCCGCCGTCGATGATGACGTCGCCGGGCGACAGCAGCGGAAGGAGTGTCTTGATGAGGTCGTCGACCGCCGGCCCGGCCTTGACCATCAGCATCACTTTTCGGGGTGTCGCGAGGGCGGCGACGAGGTCTGGCAGGGTATGACAGCCGACGACGGTCGGCTGCTTGCCACGGCCGGAAGTAAACGCGTCTGTGACGCTCGTCGTGCGGTTGTAGACGGCGATGGAGTAACCCCGGCTGGCGATGTTGAGGGCGAGGTTTTCGCCCATCACGGCCAGGCCGATGAGGCCGATGTCGCACGTTCCCTGCTTGCTCATTCTGGTCGAGACTCCGGGAGAAAAACCGTCGGCGAGTGGGTGGGGGTGGGCAGACTATATCGGCACGATCTGGAGGCGGCCACACCCGCCCGCCGTGCGACGCGGGCACGGTTTTCGGAACAAACTGAAGCCAGTGCTGGGCCGCGGCCGATTTTCAGGCAGGATCGTCACGAACGCGACGGCCGGCAAAAGCGGTACGGTCAGCCTGGCAGACGGCGCTTGACCAATCTGCCCGGCTTTCCGTAGTTTTCCGGGAAGGTGTGCACAACGGCTCCGTAGCCAAGTGGCTAAGGCAGCGGATTGCAAATCCGCCATCGTCGGTTCGACTCCGACCGGAGCCTCTTTGCTGAGCGTACGGCGAAAGCCCCGCGAATCCTTGGGTTTGCGGGGCTTTTTGCGTCGGTCGCCCCGCGCGGCCCCGGTCACCCCACTCTGCCCACGCATCTGGGGGCGCCCCGAGCGACGACCGCTCGGCGCGAGGCGACGCGGTCTGCGGAGCGATCTTCGTTGCCATCGCAATGACGCGATCGACCGTCGAAACTCGTGGGCCGTCGGTTGCTGGAATCCCTCCGCAGGCCCAAAAAAGGGAAAAACCGCCCGGATTTTCCAGGCGCTTGACGACCGGCAGGGCTTCCGCTAATTTTTTGCGAAGTTGCGTCCGATCCCTGCTTTCCCGGGGTTCGGTTCCCGCGTACGGGCCGGCACGGCTCCCGCCGTGCGGGCTCGTTTTCGTTCATTGACAATCCGGTCGTGGTAGTTGGCATCTTGAAAAGAATGCCGAAGGGGAGCCGTCTCAAGCGGCTCTCTGGAAGCGTTCTCCCAAGGCGATGACGGATCTGGCGGCCTACAGGTCGTCCGATCCGAAATGAGCGAGAAAAATCGTTGCGGCCGGGTGTGTCGTTCGCGGGAAACCGCGGCGGCGAGATCCGGCTGTAGCTCATCCGAAAAGTGTGCTCGTTCGCGAGCCCTCGATTCGGGTGGTCAAGCTACAAAGGGCGCATGGGGGATGACTAGGCATCAGGAGGCTTTGAAGGGCGCGGAAGACTGCGATAAGCCCGGGGTAACCGTCAAACAGGTGATGATCCCGGGATGCCCGAACTGGCCGTGACTGAATCCATAGGTCACGGCGGCGAACGCGGAGAACTGAAACATCTCAGTACCCGCAGGAACAGAAAGAAAAATCGATTTCCTCAGTAGCGGCGAGCGAAAGGGAAACAGCCCAAACCGGAGTGGTTTCCACTCCGGGGTTGTAGGGCCCCCGAGGAGTTACAAACAACAGGCTAGCGGAACGATCTGGAAAGGTCGTCCACAGAGGGTGACAGGCCCGTACGCGAAAGCCGAGTTGCTCCGTTGAGGGGGTACCCTGAGTAGGTCGAGTCACGTGGAACCTCGACTGAATCGACGGGGACCATCCCGTAAGGCTAAATACTCCCTGATGACCGATAGTGAACAAGTAGCGCGAGCGAAAGTTGAGAAGAACCCCTGCTAGGGGAGGAATGTGAACCTGAAACCATGTGCCTACAAGCGGTCGGAGCGCTATGGCTGGCAACAGCAATGCGTGACGGCGTGCCTTTTGCATAATGATCCGGCGAGTTACCGTCAGCGGCTCGGTTAAGGCCCTCAGGGCCGAAGCCACAGGGAAACCGAGTCTGAATAGGGCGACTTATGGTCGCTGGTGGTAGACGCGAAACTGCACGAACTACCCATGAGCAGGTTGAACCGCGGGTCAAACCGCGTGGAGGACCGAACCCACTTGGGTTGAAAACCGAGGGGATGACTTGTGGGGAGGAGTGAAAGTCTAATCAAGCGCAGAGATAGCTCGTTCTCTCCGAAATAGCTTTAGGGCTAGCCTCGGAACATTGCACGGCGGGGGTAGAGAGACTGAATCGGAGGAGGGCCATACCCTGGTACCTCCCTGAACCAAACTCCGAATACCGCTCGTGTGTACTCCGGGAGTCAGTCCGCGAGGGATAAGCTTCGCGGTCAAAAGGGAAACAACCCAGACCACCTGCTAAGGTCCCCAAGCAGAACTCAGTCACTAAGGAAGTGGAGTTGCTAAGACAGCCAGGATGTTGGCTTAGAAGCAGCCATCATTTAAAAAGTGCGTAACAGCTTACTGGTCGAGCAATTCCGCGCCGATAATGAACGGGAGTAAGTTCTGCACCGAAGCAGTGGAATCCACGCAAGTGGATTGGTAGGAGAGCGCTGTACGTCAGATACAAGTCGCACCGTAAGGAGCGATGTCGGGGCGTACAGGTGATTATGCCGGAATGAGTAACGATAAAGCAGGTGAGAATCCTGCTCGCCGA
>CAIXGY010000138.1 GCA_903919035.1 uncultured Planctomycetaceae bacterium
AGGCATCTCGTTGGCAGCATCGAGTGAGCGACGGGCACGACGCCCGTCGCGAACGTCCGAGCGAGACGGCACGGGCATCCCCAACGCCGGGACAGGCGCGGTGACGCGCGAGGATCAAGTGTGAGCCGTATGACGATGCCGGGGGTCGGATGGGGGCCGGCGTGGGCCGCGGCCACCAGCGGGCGGTCGTGCCTGTCACGGCGGCGTGACAGGCAGTGCCCGAGGCGCCTCATCGGCGCGGCGCATCCCCGTGCACCAATCGGGCAAACGCGGCCATTCGCCTTTGGCACGCCACGTGCATTCTCGATCCTGCGACGCGGGGTCGGTCATCGTGACCGTCCGGTCGACCGGGGCCCCGCGGGGCCACAGGCAGCATCACGGGAGAGAAGCGATGAAGAAGATCGAAGCGATCATCCGCCACTTCAAGCTGGAGGAAGTCAAGGACGCGCTCAACGCGCTGGGGGTCAAGGGCATGACGGTGACCGAGGTCCGCGGCTTCGGCCGGCAGAAGGGGCACACGGAGACCTACCGGGGCGCGGAATACTCGGTGGACTTTCTGCCGAAGGTGAAGATCGAGGTCGTCGTGGGCGACGACGAGGCGCAGGCGGTGATCGGCAAGATCATCACCACCGCCCGCACGGGCCAGGTGGGCGACGGCAAGATCTTCGTGACGAACCTCGCCGAGGTCGTTCGCATCCGCACCGGTGAGACCGCCGCGAGCGCGATCTAGGCTTCACGGCCGCCCGGGCGCTGCAAGCCCGGGCGGCCGTGGTTGGATCGCGAATGCCGGGGCCGCGGCGTCCGGACGACCCAGTCGATGCCCGCGGTCGGCCGGCCCGCGTCAGGTGACGCGTTCGAGTTTCGTGACGCGGCCCGTGGACACCCACTCGGCCACCATGATGTCGCCCGCGGGCGTGAAGCAGGCGTCGTGCGGATGCACGAACTGCCCCGGCAGCCACTTGGCGGGCTGCGACCGCAGGTTCTTGATCTCGTCGAGTCGCTCGACGGCGCGGCCGAGTCGGGCCACCGGCTGGTTCGCGGCGTCGAGCAGCGTCACGCAGGCCTTGAGTTCGGGCACCAGCATCAGTCCCTCCCACGTGTCGATGTTGGCCGGCAGTCCGAAGCCCGTCAGCGTGTCCCGGTGGACGCCATCCATGCCCAGGATCTGGAGCGTGTGGTGCGCGCGGTCACAGACCACGATCGCAGGCTCGCGGGGCGAGCCGTCGGCAGCCGGCCGCCGATCGATCCAGATGCCGTGCGGCGTGTCGAACGTGCCCTGGCCGGGCCCCGGACCGCCGAACGAACTCACCCACGTCGCATCCTTGTCGAAGCGGTGGATGCGGAAGGACCCGTAGCCGTCGGCCAGCAGGAATCCGCCGTCGTCGAGGAAGGCGAAGTTCGTCGGCAGGAAGCCTTTGCGAGACCAGTTCTTCTTCGTCGAGACGTCCTCTCCCGGCGCGTAGCAGTCCGCCGCCATCGGCGCCTTGCGGTACCAGACGATCTCCCCCTGCAGCGTCAATTTCGCGAACGCCTTCACGGCCTGGTAGGCGCAGACATAGAGAAACTCCTCGTTGCCCTCCTTCCGCACCTCGATGCCGTGGCCGCCTCCCTGGAACTCGCTGCCGAAGGCGCGCACGAAAGCCCCCTCCGGGTCGAACACGAAGATCGCGGGATGATCCTTGCGGTCACCGCGGCCTTCGTGGATCACGTAGAGGTTGCCCGCCGCATCGACGGCCACGCCGTGGGTCGTCTGCCAGGAATAGGCCGCCGGCAGCCGCGGAAAATCGTGCCGCGCCCGGAACACATGGGCTCCCTCGCCCACGATGGTCTCATCGCCGAGGCGACGCATCCGGGCGGATGCGGGCCGGGCGAGCATTGCGGTGCCGGCCGCCAGCGCGGTCGTGAACCCGCGACGCGACAGCCTGTGAACGAGGCTCATGGATGGACTCCGGAGGACCGTCGGACGATACCCGGGTGGATCCCGGATGACAACGGTCGCGCGGCCCGCGCGTCATCGGGCCGTTCAGTGCGGATGAACGAGCCCCTCGGCGGCCACGATCCGACGCTCGGACTCGAGATCAAGGCTGCGGCACAGGAGGCGGTAGGTCGTCGCGGCGACGGCGAGGCCGACGAACAGCGTCGCGTCGATGCCGCCGAGCGCGCGGGCGGCCGGGCCGGTGTAGGGCGTGGTCACCATGAACGGCACCATCGCCGCGATCGCCAGGGCGTAGGCCGCCTGGCCGCGCCATCCCCAGCGGCCATAGATCCCGTCCGGCCGGAACATCTCGCGGATGGAATAGAGCCCCCGGCGGACGAAGAAGTAGTCGACGAGATTGATCGCCGTCCACGGCGTGAACAGGTAGCCGATGAAGATCAGGACGTTGGCATAGAAGGCCGTGAACCGCTCCACGCCGACCAGCCGCGCCGCGGCCCAGACCAGGGCGAACATCGTGATGATGCCGGCGACCCGCAGGCCGCGGGTCGGTCGCACGGGCCGGAGTGAGTCGACGATCGAGATCAGCGACATCATGCCGCCGTATTGATTGATCGCCATCACCGCGAGCAGTCCCGCGAACAGGAGGACCACGGCCAGCGTGCCGAAGCCGGGCCACAGCCCGTCGCCGATTGCGAGGCAGGTCTCGACCGGTGACTGTCCGGGCGTGGCGGCCGCGGCGAGCACCGCGCCGACTCCAAACACCCAGATCGCCGACAACGCACTCGGCAGATAGGTCCACCAGAAGGTCGACCGCACGCCCACGTCCGCCGGGAGATACCGGGAGTAGTCTGAGACGTAGGGCGCCCAGCCGAGCTGGAAGCCGGCCACGATCGCGAAGACGGTCATGAACGGGCCGAGCCGAAACGGCCCCGGCGACCAGGCCTCGGGCGGCAGCGGCGGCGACCGCAGGGCCGCGAGCGACAGGCCGAGCATCACGATCAGGAGCGGCCCGGCCAGCCACCGGTTGACGCGATGGATCCAGTGGTAGCCGCAGATCGCGACGCCGGCGGCGACTGTCGCCGACAATGCGTAGCCGACGTCAGGCTCGATCCCGGCCAGAGCGTGGAGCGCATCGCCGGAGAGGATCGCGTCGGACGTGTTGAAGGCGACGTAGTTGACGAACGCGAACACCCACACGGTCAGGGCCGCCCCGACATACCCGAACTGCGGGCGTGACTGCACCAACTGGGGCAGCCCGAGTTGCGGACCCTGCGCCGAGTGAAACGCCATGAAAAACGTGCCGAAGACCGAGCCGAGGATGGTGGCCAGGAGCGTCCACGCCAGACCCGCCCCGGCCGACGACGTGGTCACGCCGGTGGCCAGGCCCGTCAGGTTGACGTTGCTGACGAACCACAGCGCGCCCAGCTGCCGCACCGTCCCGTGCCGTTCGGAGGCGGGAATGTGGTCGATCGAATGCAGTTCGATGCCGGGCGGCTGCAGCGGCTCGACGGACGGCTCGTCGGGAGCTGCAGCGCGTGGCATGGAGATCCGCCGTGGGTCGATCAGGTCGTGAGCGGCCGCGTCATGTCCACCGGTACGACCCAGGCGTCGTATTGCTCCGGGGTCACGTAGCCCAACGCGACGGCGGCTGCCTTGAGGCTCGTGCCCTCGACGTGGGCCTGCTTCGCGATCTTCGCCGCCTTCTCGTAGCCGATGTGCGTGTTGAGTGCCGTCACGAGCATGAGCGAGTCGTCGAGGTGGTGCGTGATCCGGGCGAGATTCGGCTCGATCCCCGACGCGCAGTGGATCCGCATGGAGTCGCAGGCATCGGCGATCAGGTCGGCCGATTCGAGCACGTTGTGGATCATCACCGGCTTGTAGACGTTGAGCTGGAAGTTGCCCTGCGAGCCGGCGAAGGCCACGGCGGCGTCGTTGCCGAAGACCTGCGCGCAGACCATCGTCATGGCCTCGCACTGCGTGGGGTTCACCTTGCCCGGCATGATCGAGCTGCCCGGCTCGTTTTCCGGGATCGAGATCTCGCCGATCCCGCAGCGCGGCCCGCTCGCGAGCCAGCGGATGTCGTTGGCGATCTTGAGGAGGGCCATCGCCAGCCCCCGCTCGGCGGCGCTCACTTCCACGAGCGCGTCGTGGGCCGCCAGGGCCGCGAACTTGTTGGGGGCTGACACGAACGGATGGCCCGTCTCCCTCGCGATGTGTGCCGCGGCCACGTCGCCGAACCGCGGATGGGCGTTGAGGCCCGTGCCCACGGCCGTGCCGCCGATCGCGAGGTCGTAGAGGCCGGGCAGCGACCGCTCGATCCCGGCGATCCGGTCGTCGAGCTGGGACCGCCAGCTCGAGATCTCCTGGCCGAGCGTGATCGGCGTGGCGTCCTGCAGATGCGTGCGACCGATCTTCACGAGGTCGGTGTGCTTCCGCTCGAGTGCCAGGAACACGTCGCGCAGCGAACGGACCGCAGGCAGGAGCCGGTCGTGGATGACCTCCACCGCGGCGATGTGCATGGCCGTCGGGAACGTGTCGTTCGACGACTGGCCGCGGTTGACGTCGTCGTTGGGGTGGACCGGCTTCTTCGAGCCCATCACGCCACCGGCGATCTCGATCGCCCGGTTGGAGATCACCTCGTTGGCGTTCATGTTCGACTGCGTGCCGCTGCCGGTCTGGAAGACGACGAGCGGGAAGTGGTCGTCGAGCTTCCCGGCGATCACCTCGTCGGCGGCCTGCACGATGAGCCTCACCGTGTCGCCGGGCAGCTGGCCGAGTTCACCGTTGGCGAGCGCCGCGCACTTCTTCAGGATGCCGAGGCTCTTCTTGACCGCGCGGCCCCACTGGAAGCGATCGACGCCGATCCGGAAGTTGTCCCGCGACCGTTCGGTCTGGGCCCCCCAGTAGCGGTCGGCCGGCACCCGCACCTCCCCCATGCTGTCGGACTCGGTGCGAAACTGCTGCGGTGCGGAGGTCATGACGGTGCTCTCTCGGGGCGACGTGGCGAAATCTCCATGGACGACCGCATCAGCGTAGCGGCCCGCTGCCGTCGGGTGCAGCGGCGGCGTCGATGCGGCACGGCGACGCCGCTACCTCCGCGTCACGCGGTCGGCGGCCGTGGTCGGCTGCGCGGCCGTCGGCAGCGCGGTCGGCTCTGCGGCCGTGGGATCGGCCAACGCGATGGCGATCCAACCGTCCGTGCACGCGGCCTGCACGGCCCGCACCCCCGCGAGCCGCCGGTCGGCCACGAGCGTGGCCGGCAGGAGCGCGACCGGACGTTCCTTGGGGAAGATCTTGCCGAAGATGGTCCGCAGCGCGAGCTCCATCCGCCCCTGCTGGCCCGCGCCCGAAAGCCGCACCGGACCATCCCGCTCCATGAACACCTGCAGGCCCGACGTGACCGGCCTGTAGGCGACCTGGGCCACGATGTCGTACCAGGCGCGGCGGCCGCTCTCGATCGCGTCGAGGGCCATCCGCACGTGCACGACGCCGTCACGGCACTCCACCCGGAGCGGCTCCTCCGCGGCGAACGCGACCTCGACGTCGGTCGGCAGATCGTCGGGAATCCGTGGCGGGACGCCGATGCGGCCGCAGACCGACCGCACCAGTTCCTCGAGGGTGAGCCGTTGGCCGGCGAAGCCGAACCGCGCGCAGGCGTTGTTCACCGACGACTCGTGGACCTGCACGCTGAACAGCGCGTTCGCCGGCGCCCGGGGTCGCGGCGTATGGGCCGCGAGTTGGGCGGCGCCGGCCAGGCGGATCCGTGCCGTGGCCGTGTCGGTCGTGGTCTCCAGGGCCATCGCGCGGGGCTCGAGCCCGAGCGCCACCAGCGGCTCCCAGGCCCGAAGCCGCACCCGCTCGGCCAGGCTGCGGAACGCCGGCTCCGTGCGGGCGTCGACCTCGCGGCAGGCCCGGGTGATGATCTTGTCGTTGACCTCGCGCGTCGCCGCGGCGTGGTGCTCGTCGTGTTGGTTGCGGGCGATCGACCGCATGAGCGGCCCCATGACGGGCAGCGCGTCGAAGTCGGTCTGGATGTCGGCGAGCCGCGACTGGTTGGAGGCGGTGCCGACCGCGGAGCCGAAGGCGAGCCCCGCCGCCGAAAGCGTGAGCGGCTTGCGGACGGTGAACTCCGCCGTGGCCCGCGAATGGACGGCGACCGGCCCCGACTCCGTCACGGTGCGCGATGACACGAGGCCGTCGACGAGCAGGTCGATCCGGATCTCGTCGGGATCGGGCACGAACCTCACGTCGGTCGACTGCTCGACCCGCCGTGTTCCCCGCACCGGCCGGCCGAGCACGAAATCCTGCATCGGCCCCGTGTTCACCGTGGCCTCCGGGAGCAGCCGGGCCACGAAGGTTCGATGCACCGAGACCCGTACGTTCGGGGCGAGATAGTGGTCGCCCACCGCACGGTCCACGGCCTCGGCCGGGCTGGCGGCGGAGCCGCGGAGCACCAGAAGCGCCGTGTGCACGTCGGCGGCGTTGGTGGCCACCGGCGTCGCCTCGAACCGCTCCAGCGCGGTCAGGAGCCTGCCCGTGGACGACGCGGTCGCGTCACTGACGAACGTGGCAGCCACATCGCGGGAGTCGGCCCCTTCGCCGCGGAGCGCGCAGGCCGCGGTCGCCGCCCGCCACACGGCCACCCGCCGCGCGACGGCGAGCGCCGCACGGCGGACATCGCTGGCGCGGGGGGCATCGTCGATCCTGTCCGCGAGCATCATGCCCGCGTCGACATCCTCGCCGAGCGGCAGGAGCACCTCGGTGGCGCCGGGATCGGCCGGTCCGGCAGTCGCTTGGACGGCCCGCAGATGCTCGAGGGTCGCGGTGGCCCATGCATCGACGCCATCCGGGGAACCCGCGAGCGCTGACAATTGCGCGACCAGTCGCGTCGGATTCGGCCAGCCCGCGCCGGGAATGTCGTCTTCGAACCCGTCGGGACGGCCGGTGCCGCGGTGCGGCTTTGCGGCGGCCCGGAGTTCCCCCCGGAGCCGCTCCAGCAATCGTCCGCCGGGGACCGGGCCGCGGTCGCCGCGCCGCTCGAGCAGTCGCTCCCGCAAGGGTCCGCGCTCCGACTCGGGCACCTCGGCCCAGTTCACGCTGTCGGGATCGATCCATTCCGTTCCGGGGAGTGGCGGTGCCCGTCCGGCACCCGGTTCGTCGATCGCGCCTCCCGCCTGGCGAACCCGCGATGCCAGCGCGCGAAGGCCCGCGTGATCGGCCTCGGGCGGCGCTGCGACCTGGGCCAGCAGCGGCTCCGGAGGCGGGATGCGACCGGGCTGCGGGCCGCCGGCCGCACCGAGCGCGCCGGTCGCGGCGACCGCGACGAGCACCGCGACGATGCCACCCGCACGGGCTTCCGCAGCGCCCGCTTCTGCCGCCATGCGTCACCGATTCGGCGAAGAACATCCGTGGGCGGCCCGCAGAAGACCGCCCCGCCTTCAGGGATCGACAGGCACACCCGGAAAAATCGATCCAGCCGGCACTCGGCCCGCGGGGTCGCCGCAGTCGCCTCGGGAAGATGCGCAAGCGACGCGAGCGCCGCAAAGGCCGCAGGCTGCGCGGCTCCTCTCCGAATCACGTCCCATGGTCTGCGATCTCGCGTACGCGAGGACCGCGCTCGAGGACCACGCAACTCGTGGGCGGCGGATCAGGCGCGGCTCGCGGTCTCGAGTCGAGGTTCCTCGAGCACCGCGGTCCACGCGTCGACGAGGATCGTGAGATTGGCGTTGCGATCGACGGCCGAGAGTGCGTCGATCGTGACCCGCAGGGCGGCCTCGGCGCGCTCCGGTTCGCAGGGTGTGGAGGTGAGGATCCGGGCCGTGATGGGATCGGCCGGTGTCTCTCCGGAGA
>CAIXGY010000139.1 GCA_903919035.1 uncultured Planctomycetaceae bacterium
AGCTTCGCTTGCTCGGAGACGGCTGCGCTTCGGCATCGTGCCTGCGCTTGCCGCCTACGCCGTCTCCAGGGGATGGGCAGACCCGATCCTTCCTCGCTTCCGTGGGGCGAGGCACGGGCATCCCCCGCGCCGGGGCAGATGCGGTGACGCGCGTGGATCAAGTGGGGGCCGTATCAGGACGCGACCGATGTCGACTCCAACCGCACGGCTTCCCGCATCTCGACCTCGTAGCGGTGGGCACCGACGCGCAGGTCGAGCCTGCGAATGGCCGTGGGGCGGGTCGCGAGACATGCCGCCGTGTGCTCCACCACCTCGGCCACGCTCACGGCGCGGAGTGCCGAACCGGCGGCCCAGGTCTCGTCGACGGGCGGCTCGGATCGAACGGCGAGCCAGCGGCCCGAGTCACGAGTGTCGCCGGCCGCGCCGGATACGATCACGTGTCGCTCGCTCCGCGGCCGCCAGCGGGCGACGTCGGCGGCGGCGAAGATCGCCACTACGGGCGTGCCGCAGGCGGCGGCGAGGTGCATGAGCCCCGAGTTGACGCCCAGGTAGAGATCCATCCGGGCGAGCAATGCCGGCACCTCGTCGAGCGGCACGGCCGCCGAGAGGTCATGCGCATGCGCGGCGGCGGCACCGAGGCTCCCGACGAGGGCGGAGACCGCGGCGGCATCCTCCGGGCCGCCGCAGAAGACGATCTCGCAGCGATGGTCCGCCACGAGTCGCCGCACGGCGTCGATCCAGCGATCGAGCGGCCACTGCCGTCGCCAGTTCGTGGCCCGCACGGCGATGAACACCCGGGGCCGGCCCGCAGGGAGCGCTTCCAACAGCCGGGCCACCCGCGAGGTGGCAGCCGGCGACGCCCCCCAGTACCTCGGTTCGGCCCCGTCGACCGCGATGCGATCGGCCCGCAGCAGGTCGAGCAGACAGTCGCCATGGTGCCGGCCGGCGCGCCAACGGGCGCTCCGCGTGAACAGCGGACCTCCGGTGATGGTGGCAGGTCCGACCCGGTGCGGGATGCCCGCCCGCACGGCCACGAGCGCGGACGACAGGGAACGGTTGAGCAGATACGCCCGGGCGTAGGCCCGCGGCCGCAGCGTGGCAGCACACGCTTCCACGCTCGCCAGCGATCCGAGCCACGGGCGCTTCCCCAACCCGTGCTCCCGCCGGGGCCGGGGCGGCCGTTCCCAGCGGAGCACCTCGTCGATGAACGGGCAGCCAGCGAGGATCCGGGTCAGGCCGCCCCCCTCGACGAGAAAGTCGAGCGCGTGGTTCGGAAACGCGGCCCTGAGATTCCGCAGCACCGGCAGGGCCAGGATCGTGTCGCCGAGGTAGGGCTTGCCGACGACGAGAATGCGGTCGCTGCGAGCGGACATGCGCGACGGCTCACCTGGCGAAGCCGACGAAGAAGCTGAACATCTGCAGCGAGTCGGTCGGGGCGTAGGCCACCGGAAACGCGAAGTCGAGCGCGATCGGCGCCGGCCCCATGGCCGGGAGCGTGATCCGCATGCCGACGCCCGGCGACACGCGGAAGTTCTGGATCGCGACGTTGCTCTCCACGGTGCCGAAGTCGGTGAACACGACGCCGCGGAGCGTGTCGTCGGCGGTGATCGGAAACATGTATTCGACGGTGCTCAACCACTCGAACGGGCCGCCCACCGTGGCCACGCCCCCCGGGCCGGCCTGCACGGGGCTCGCGCCGCGGAACGAGAAGCCGCGAAGGGTGTTGTAGCCACCCGCGAAGAAGTTGTCGTAGGCGGGCGTGTCGGGGCCCGAGATGCCGAGCAGCGAGCCCACGGAGAGCACGTGGCGGCCGGAGCCGTCGGGCCGCTCGTTGAGCAGGAAGTACTGCCGTCCCTCGAGGATGCCGCGCGGGTAGACGAACGTGCCGATCACCTGCTCGAACTCGAAGGTCACGAGATGACCCTGGGTCGGCAGAAACGGGCTGTCGCGGGTGTCGTGGATGAGTCCGCCGGAGAAGCCGTAGACCGAGTTCGTGCCCAGCATGTTCACGATGTCGGGGGCGAGCACGCGCGGGTTGTAGACGTCGACGCTCTCGCCGCGGAAGCCGGCGTTCACCGACAGGTCGGGGGCGAAGATGAATTGGTAGCCGAGCCCCACCCGGCCCCCCGTGCGGGCCTCGGCCCAATCGTAGAAGAACCGGGTGTAGTAGGAGGCCGACAGTGAGAGGCCGATCCGGGTGTCGAAGAGATACGGCTCCTGGAACGTGGCCGAATAGCGTTGCAGCTGCGTGCCGGGCGTGGCCTCGAGGCGGAACCGCTGCCCCGCGCCGCGGAAGGCGACGCCGTTGGCGATGTCATCCCAGCTCCGCGGCAGCCGCAGGATGTCGAAGTTCTGCTCGTCGATGACGATGTTGCCCACGAGCCCGGCGTTGGAGTTGACGCCGGCGCCGATCATGAGCCGGCCGGTCTGCGTCTCCTCGGCGTCGACGTCGACGATCACGTACGGATCGTTGCCGGGATAGACCTGCAGCGGCTGGCCGCCGAAGTCGGGCAAAGCGCCGGGCTGCTGGAAGGCCCCGGGTTGGTTGGGGTCGAGTTGCGAGACCGGCTGCGGCATCAGCGGGCCGCCCGGCGCGACCGCCGGCTGCGGCCCACCGGGAAACACGGGCGCGACCGGCTGCTGCACCGTGTACGTCGCCGGAGGCGGCACCACCATCCGCGAGTAGTCGAGCTGCTCCGGACCGGCGGGCGCAAGCGGCGCGCCTCCCCAGCCCATGGCGGGCGCCGGCTGCTGCATCGCCGGCTGGGTCACGACCGCGCCGTAGGGCGCCGGCTGGCCGGGCATGGCGTAGCCGGGCTGCGGGCTCTGTCCCCGCCATACGGGTCGCTCGACGACGGCCGCCGGGTCGGAGTCGGTGCCCGGGTCCCATTCTCCCTCGAGCACGAGATCGATCACCTCGTCGGCGTCGCCACCGTCCGGACTCTGGCCGCGGAATCCGGGCCGCCCCGGCTCGCGGGCGATGGCCCGATCACCCTGCGGCGCGTCGGGCTTCGAGAACACGATCCGCGGTCCCTGCCCCTTGGCGGCATCGGCCAGAAACAGGCTGCTCGACTTCAGCCGCCGCTCGTCATCGCGGAGCTTGCGGATGTCGAGGATGTCGCCGGGCCGCAGCGAGAGCCGGTTGAGCACCACGCTGTGCCGCGTGTGCGGATGATCGCCACGAATGCGGATGTTGATCTGGCCGACACGGTAGCGCTGCCCCTCGGAGACGTTGTAGACGAGGTCGAGCTGGCCCGGCTTCTCGAGGAACCGCGGATCGGCCTGGATGTCGGCGAACACGAAGCCGCGGCCACCGTAGATGTCGCGGATCAGATTCAAGTCGGCGTCCATCTTCGCCTGGTTGAATGGTTCGCCGCTCTTGAGCTTGAGATCCCGCGCCAGGAACTCCGTCTTGAATTTGTCGTTGCCGATGAACGAGACGTTCCGCACGGAGTAGCGCGGCCCCTCGTTGACGATGAAGGTGAGGTGGGTCCAGTCACGGCCGCCGTCGTGGACGACGGACAGTTCGCGACTCACCCGGGCCTGAAAGAAGCCGAGCCCGCGGTAGTAGGCGGTGAGGGCCTGCACATCGGCGTCGATCGTCTCGCGGTCGACGTCGCCGCCGATGACCCAGAAGATGCCCGGCTTCGACTTGATCTGCGTGAGCAGTCGGGCGTCGCTGGCGATCGTGTTGCCCACGAAACTCGTCCACAGCGCCTTGCGGCGGTGACCCTCGTCGATGAGGAACACGGCCCCCTTGTCGCCGGGCTTGCCGCCCTCGACCGCCGTCACCCGGGCGGCGTCGTAGCCCTTCTCGTGATAATGCGATTCGATCCGACGACGAGCCTCCTCGACCACGTAGGGATCCATCGAGTCGCCGACGTCGATCTCGCTCTTCTTCTTGAGCGCGCGACTCGTCATCCGTCGGTTGCCCACGAACCGCACGTGGCGGATCATCGGCCGCTCCACGACCTGGAAGATCACCACCACGCCGTCGGGTGCCCGCACGTACTTCGGGTGCACGTCGACGAACTTCCGCGTGCGGTGCAGGGTCCGCACGTCGTCCTCGATGGTCTGCGGGTCGAAGGTCTGTCCGGCGCGGGTGAGCAGTTGGGGGAGCTTCGAGGCTTCCGTCGCCTCGTTGCCCTCGATCCGCACCTCGACCACGCGATCCGTCGGAGCCGCGACGGGCAGCGGTTGCACGGCGGGGCTGCCGGGAGGCGACTGTGCCGCGGCGACGGCCATGCCGAGGCCGCCGGCCGCGAGGGCGTGGAACAGGGCCCGGAAGTGTCGGGTCGGCGGGCGCGGGGCCATCGGTGTGCCCGGGGGGAAGCGGACGGCGGGGTCCGCGGGGAGATACCGGCGCACGACACCGGGCCACAAGGCGAATAACCCGGACCGGCCGTCGGCAACGCGAAGCGGCGTCGCCCCGCGCTTACCCAGTCGCCGATCCTTGACTGGCTTCCGTAAACCGCGGTACTTTTGCGGGCTCGGATCGCATTCGACCTCGAGGGATCGGGGCCCCAGCACCCCGCCTCACGGCAGCCTCGGCCGCCGGCTCACTCATGCCGCCGATGGTCATCGACCTGCGTCGCGCCGACGATTCCCGCGACGTGGTGCATCGTGCCGTCCAGGCGCTGGCCGAGGGACGGCTCGTCGTGTTTCCGACGGAGACCGACTACGTCATCGCGGCGAGCGGCCGGTGCGGTGCGGCGGTGGCCGCGCTCGAGCGGCTCGCCACGCGACGCGAGCGGGAGCCGGCGCTCTCTCTGGTGCCCCGCAGTTCCGACGAGGCGCTCGACTGGGCTCCGCGGATGCCCGCCATCGGCAAGCGGATTTCGCGGCGGTGCTGGCCCGGTCCGGTGGCACTCATCGTGCCCGACGACCATGCGGAGAGCCTGGTGCATCGCCTGCCCGCCGCCGCGCGGGCCGGCATCGTCGCCGACGGCAGGCTGCGGCTCCGGCTACCCGGTCATCCGCTGCTTGGCGACTGCCTCCTGATGCTCGCCGGCCCCGTCGTGCTGGCCGAACCGGGCGGGCCCGGCGGTGGGCCGGCCGTCGAGGTCGCCGACGCGCTGGCCGCCGGCGGCGAACTGGCCCTGGCCATCGACGATGGCCGGGCTCGCTACGCGCAGCCGCCGTCCACGATCCTCGTCGAGGGAGAGTCGTTTCAGATGGTGCGGCCGGGCGTGGTGTCCGAAGAGACGGTCCGCCGGCTCGCCAGCCTCGTGGTGCTCTTCGTCTGCACGGGCAACACGTGCCGCAGCCCGATGGCCGAGGCTGTCTTCCGCGCGCTCGTCGCCGAGCGCCTCGGCTGCAAGCCCGATGACGTCGAGCGCCATGGTGTGGTCGTCGTGAGCGCCGGCGTGGCCGCCTGGCCCGGCGGGCGCGCCAGCGAACACGCGGTCACCGTGGCCCGCGAGCATGGCGGCGACCTCGAGAGCCACGAGAGCCAGCCGCTCACGCAGGCGCTCGTCCGCCAGGCCGACCTGATCCTGACCATGACCGAATCGCACCGGGCGGCCCTCGTGACCCAGTTTCCCGAGGCCGGCGGCCGGGTCACGCTCCTCTCGCCGGAGCGGCAGGACGTGATCGACCCGATCGGTGGCTCGCTCGACACCTATCGCCGCTGCGCCCGGCAGATTCGCGGGCATCTCGCCGCCAGACTCGATACACTCTTGCAGGACGTCCCGCGCGGCTGATCCGGCCGGTGAGGACCGTCGGCGGCCAGGCACGGGATTCCACAATGCGCATCGCGATCGGCAGCGACCACCGGGGAGTGGCGGCACGCAAGCGGCTCATCGGCCTTCTCGAGCGGCTCGGCCACGAGGTGGTGGATTGCGGCTCTGAGGGTGACGCGCCGGTCGATTATCCCGATATCGCGGCCGACGTCGCCAAGCGGGTCAGCGCCGGCGCGGTCGACCGGGGCATTCTCCTCTGCTGCACCGGGGTCGGCATGGCGATCGCGGCCAACAAGGTGCCCGGCGTGCGGGCGGCGACCTGTCACGACGAGGTGACGGCCGAGATGAGCCGGCGGCACAACGACCTCAACGTCCTCTGTCTGTCGGCGGAGATGCTCGGCCAGGATCTCCAGGACAAGATGATCCGCACGTGGCTCACGACGCCCTTCGAGGGCGGCCGCCATGCCCGCCGGGTGGACAAAATCGCCGCCCTCGAGCCCGACTGCGGCGGGTGAAGGGCCGGTGCCGTCGGCCTGGCAAGCGGGGGCGACGCGGCGGGCGGCGAAAACTCGTCGCGTCGTAGCGGTCGTGCCGGGCGCGGCGGGCAAAAAAGCCTTTTTGGATCGCTTTTTTGCGTTGAAGCCCGTGATGGGCTGGGTATCGTCGGCATCATGGAACCGCGGTGGACCGGCTCGCGTGGGCGGCCCGCGGACACTCCGTCGGAAGCACCCTCGGCATGCCACTCGCCCGCCATCCAGATCCCGAAGAGGTCGACTGCCTGATCCGCAACGGTGAGTTGCGGGACGCGATCGAGCCCTATCTCGACGAGGCCGTGTGGGAGGTCGATTTCCGCGGCCTGTCGACCGAGTCTGAGAACCGGTTCCTGGAGTCGATGCTGGCGTGGGAACTCGCGCCGACGGTGCCGGTGGCCCGGTGGTTCGACCCTCCGCTGGCCCTGCAGCCGGCCTGCACGCTCGACGACGACCAACTCCACGAGCGGCTGTGGGAAACGATTGAGCGGCTCTATGCGGGCCGGGTGGTGCTCGACTTCACCGATCACCTCTCCGATCGCGAGCTCTATTCGCTCATTCGCCGCGACATCCTGCCAGCCCCGGTGAAGCGGGTCGATCTCGCCGACAACTTCGTGCACTGGGATTGCAGCGCCTCCGAAGATGCCGATCCGTCGGCGTGGCTGATGTACTACGCCAGCGACGAGGAGCGGGAGGAATGGCGGCTCGAAGAGGGCCGCGATCCGCCCCCCCGCCGCGTGCCCGCCCACCCGCGAGCCCTGCCGACGGCCCCGGTCTGATCTGGGGTCCTCGTGAGCCTCGCGCATGGGGAGGCCTCTCGTTCGCAGCCGGCGTTGCTGGCCGAGCGCGGCACGGATTGCGAAGCGCGGCCGGCATCGAGTGAGCAACGGGCACGACGCCCGTCGCGAACGTCCGAGCGAGACGGCACGGGCAGCCCCGACGCCGGGACAGGCGCGGTGACGCGCGAGGATCGCGTGTGAGCCGGATGACCGATCCCGGTCACCGTCGGGCGGAGTCACCGCGGAAAGTTTCCCCACGGGTGCAGGAGTTTCCGCGAGCGGGCCGCAGCCCCTATCCTTCCGACTGGGATCGCGGCCGCGATTCGCCTCCGGAGGTTTTCATGTCGTCGTCACTCGTTTTTCGTCGCGCCGCGCTCGTCGCCGGTGTTGCCGTGCTGGTCGCGCCCGCCGTCCGGGGGGCCGACGCTGCCGCCATTCGTGCCGCGATCGACAGGGCATCGGCGCATCTCTCCACGCACGGTCAGGCGGCCGACGGGAGTTTCTCGGCGGAGATCGGCCCGGCGGTGACCGCGCTCGTCGTGACGGCGCTCGTGCGGACCGGCACACCAGCCGACGCCCCCGTCGTGACACGCGGCCTCGATCACCTGCTGTCGTTCCGGCGGACCGACGGCGCAATCGCGCCACCGGAGTCCCCTGTCGCCAACTATGAGACATCGATCGCATTGATGGCACTTCACGCCTGCAACGCCGACGGCCGCCACGACCGGGCGATCCGCGAGGCCCAGACGTTTCTCCGGGGCCTGCAGTGGGACGACGGCGAGGGCAAGGGGGCCTCCGATCTCGCGCACGGCGGTGCGGGCTACGGTCGCACGTCGCGTCCGGACCTCTCCAACACGGCCTTCATGATCGAGGCGCTGCGGACCGCCGGCGTGAGCGCCGATGACCCGGCCATCCAGAAGGCGCTCGTGTTCGTGTCGCGGACGCAGAACCTCGTCGGCCCCGACAACACGGCCCCCTTCGCGGCACGAAACACGAACGCCGACGACACGGGGGGCTTTTATTACACGCCGGCGGCCGGCGGCGAGAGCCAGGCCGGCGAGCGGCCCGAGGGGGGCCTGCGGAGCTACGGTTCGATGACCTACGCCGGCCTGAAGAGCATGATCTTCGCGGGCCTCACGCGGGACGACCCGCGGGTGCAGGCCGCGGTGGACTGGCTGCGGCGGCATTACACGTTCGCCGAGAATCCAGGCATGGGTGACGCGGGCCTCTTCTACTTCTTTCACACCGCCTCCAAGGCGCTCGACGCGCTGGGTGAGGACTCGTTCACCGACGCGGCAGGCGTGGCCCACGACTGGCGGGCCGAACTCTCCGACGCGCTGCTCGCCACGCAGCGCGAGGATGGGTCGTGGGTCAACGCCAACCCGCGCTGGCTGGAGGACGATCCCAACCTGGTGACGGCCTACGCGCTGCTGGCGCTGGCCAACTGCCTGCCCGAGTGAACCCCGCCGACGATCAATCGTTCAGATCGAAGAGCCGCTTGAGCGCGTCGAGCAGGCCGTGCGGCGGGCCCGAGCGGCTCTCGCTCCGCAGGCTCGCCAGCGGCGGATGGAGGAGCTTCGCGGCATAGCGCTCGAAGGCCTGGCGGATCTCGGCCCGCTCGGCCTCGCCGAGTTGCGGCAATCTGCGGAAGAGCCGGTCGAGCTCCGACTCACCCGTCTCGCTCCAGCCAGCCCGCAAGCGCTCGATCACGGGCGCTGTCGACCTGTGGTGAAGGTCGCCCATGAAGCGGTGCGTCTCCTCGTCGACGATGGCCCGCGCCGCCGGCAACTCACCACGACGCCGTTCCCGGTTGGCGTCGCAGGCGGCGGCGAGATCGTCGATCGAGTAGAGCCAGACGCCGGGCCGGCCGTTGATCCGCGGATCGAAGTCGCGCGGCACGGCGAGGTCGAGCACCACGAGGGGCCGGCCGCCGCGGGCGGCCTCGGCCTGGGCGAAGAGTTCGGTCGTCACCACCGGCACGGCGGCCCCGGTCGTGCTGACGACGAGATCCGCGGCGGCGAGTTCCGCGGCCAGTTCGTCGAAGCGACCGGGCCGGGCGCCGAGCCGGGCCGCGAGTTCGACGGCGCGGCCGGCGGTGCGGTTGACGACCGTCACGTCCCGGGCCCCGGCCTCCCGGAGATAGCGGAGCGTCTCGGCGGCCATCTTGCCGGCACCGACGAGCAGCACACGCTTGTCATCGAACCGCTCGAAGACGCCGGCGGCGAAGTCCGACACCGCGACGCTGGGGATCGACACCCGTTCTCGGCCGAGCGCCGTCTCGGTCGCCACCCGCTTCGCGGTCCGCAGCGCCGCCTGGAACATCTCGCCGGTGAGCGGACCGGCCGTGCGGCTTTCCTGGGCCAGGGCCCAGGCCTGCTTCACCTGGGCGAGGATCTGCGGCTCACCGAGCACCATGCTGTCGAGGCCCGCGGCCACACTGAACAGGTGGCGGACCACGGCGTCGTCGCGGCGGCGTGCGAGCACGGGCGCGAGTTGCGTGACCTCGAGGCCGCGGCACTCGGCGAGGAACGCGAGGATGTCGTCCTCGGCCGGCACGGCATCCCGCTCGCTCGCCGCGTAAAATTCCACGCGATTGCACGTCGAGAGCAGCACCCCCTCGCGACCCGGGAAGCGAGCCCGGAACCTGGCGAGCGCGTCGGCCGCCTGCTCGGCGGAGAAGGCCAGACGCTCGCGGAGGTCGAGCGGCACCGTGCGATGGGTGCCGCCCACGAGTGCCAGCGTCATGGCATGGCCTCGCCGGTGACGGCCGCAGCATGCCGGGGCACGCCGTGCTGCGATCGGCCAAGCAGCCCCCACAGGATCGAGAGGGCGAGCACGCCGAGGCTCACGAGCGACAGCCAGGCCGTGATGCGCCCACCGTCGGGCCGGCGACGGGCCGCATGGCCAAGCGCGTCGGCCGCGATCAGCCAGGCCACCACGACGCCCATCCGCAGCACGACAGGGTCGGTCCAAGGCACGGTCTCGAGCAGTCCGTGCCGACGATTGACGGCATTGAGCACGATGCCCGAGGCGAATCCCGCGGCTGCCGTCCAGGCGGCGACCGCAAGGGAGCGGTGGGTGAGGTGGGCGAGCCGCTCGAGGCTCGGCATCCGGAAGCCGCGGAGCGGTGGACGCTTCCGCGCGAGCCGGCCGGCCTGGATGAGCCACATCAGTCCCGCCGCGGCCCCGACCGCCACGGCCACGCTGGCGGCGAGGTTGAAACTGCCGTGGATCCGGCCCCAGACGCGGCTGGCGGGGCTTTGCAGGAAGGGCTCGCGACTGGCGAGCGTGGCGGCACCGACCAGGGCCAGCACGACCGGCAGGATGAACAGACCCACCGGCGTCCGCGGATTGGCGAGCGTGAGCCATAGCGAGCCGGCGGCAAGGACCCATGCCGCCAGCAGGTACCAGTCGAAGGGGCTCGAGAGTGGGGCGGTCGACTCGTTCAGACCGCGCCACACGAGAAACAGCGTGTGTGCGACGAGGCCGGCGATCGCGAAGCCGATCATCGCGGCCCCGCGCAGGCCGGAGCGAAACACCGGCCGCGACGCCTCGCAGACGAGCGCCACCGCATAACTCGCCGCGAAGCAGAGAATCGAGATGCCGGAGACGAATTCGGCCATGCCGTTGCCCGTGCGAAACCCTGCCTCGTGCGGACCCCGAGGGCCCACGTCGCATTGTAGTTGCATCCCGCCGGGTGCCACGCGGGGTCGCGGCGTATACTCCGACGCGATGGCACGTCCCTCCCCGCACGATCCGGTCGCCGGATCCCCGCCGCCCCCCGCCGGGCCGTCCGATCCGCGGAGCCGAAGCCTGCTCATGCGGGCCTGCCGCCGCGAGCCGGTCGAGCGGACACCGGTCTGGCTGATGCGGCAGGCGGGCCGCTATCTGCCCGAATACCGCGCCATCCGCGAGCGGGTGTCCTTCATGGAACTCTGCACGACCCCCCGGCTGGCCGCGGAGGTGATGATCGCCACGGTGCACCGCCTGGGTGTCGATGCCGCGATCATCTTCAGCGACCTGCTCCCGATCCTCCAGCCGATGGGGCTGGATCTCGAGTTCACGGCCGGCGAAGGACCGGTGATCCACAATCCCGTCCGCGATGCCGCCGATGTCGCCCGCGTTCATGAGCTCGACGACGTGGGCCGCGTGGGCTACGTCATGGACGTGGTGGCCGCCACCCGGTCCGGGCTCGACGACTCGATACCGGTGATCGGCTTCGCCGGTGCGCCCTTCACCCTCGCCGGCTACTGCATCGAAGGGGGCACGAGCAAGTCGTGGCAGGCGACGAAGACGTTCATGCTCCGCCACGAGTCGGCCTGGCACGATCTGCTCGCGCGGATCGCCCGCGCGGTGAGCCGCTACCTCGTGGCTCAGCTCGACGCCGGCGCCCAGGTCGTGCAGCTCTTCGACAGCTGGGTCGGGTGCCTCGGCCCCGACGACTATCGTCGCTTCGTGCTGCCCCACTCCCGCGCGGCGCTCGCCGAGGCGGCGCGACGGGCCCCGGTGATCCACTTCGCGACGGGCAACCCCGCGCTGTTGCCCCTGCTCGCCGAGGCGGGCGGGTCGGTGATCGGCGTCGACTGGCGGATCGACCTTGCCAGCGCCTGGCGGATGGTGGGCGAGGATCGTGGGGTGCAGGGCAATCTCGATCCCGTCATCCTGCTGGCCGACCGCGACACGGTCCGCCGGCGCGTCCGCGCCGTTCTCGACGCGGCCGGCGGCCGTCCGGGGCACATCTTCAACCTCGGCCACGGCATCCTGCCGCAGACGCCCGTCGAAAACGTCCTCGAACTGGTCGCAGCCGTGAAGGACACGTGAGGCGGGGGACTGTCCCGATCGGCTCTCGGCGGGGTACAGTGGCGCGTTGCGCGCCGCCCGGCGTGACACGCCCATGTGATCGCCCCCACGCCCCACGCCCGGCAGCATGAAGAACCTCGAGCAGCGTTTCTCCCGCCTCTTCTCCCCCTCGGACCTCGACACCGCTCGATCACTGACGCCGGCGCGGGTCTCGTGTCCGCGAGTCGGTCAGGTTCGCGGCACGGTGTCCGCTCCCGACGGCGGAACCCACGACGTGTTTCTCGAACTCGCCGCCCATCGCAAGGGCGGCATGACCCTCGAAGCCCGCTGCACGAGCCCGGCGGGCCGCTCGGGCCGGCCCTGTGCCGCCCTCGCGGCGGTGCTGCTCGAGGTCGATCGTCGTGGCCTGCTCGCCGGCATTCCCGACCAGACGCCGGTGGTGCTCGACGTGGTGGCGGACGAGGGCACGCCGGACGATGACCTCGACACCCCGCCGTTCGCGACCGATGACGATGACGAGGGCGACGGCCGCCCCGCCACCGGCACCGGTCGGCAATCCCGGGTGGAGCCGGCCACCGTGGTCGCCGCCCGCCGAGGTGCCGGCAGACCGCCGGCGTGGGTCGCCGAACTCGAGGATCGTCGTCGGCTCGTCGAGCCCGCGATCCGCACCGCCGGCCTCGATATTCCCGACGGCCGCCGGTCAGCCGGCGCGCTCGTCTTCATGCTCGATCTGTCGGCATCGGCGGACTCGCGGGGCGTGATCCTCGTCCCATGCCGGATGCAGTTGGACGTGGCGGGCAACGCGACCGGCCGGCCGCGGCCGATCGAGATCGGGCCCGGCGGCGTGGAGTTCGACGAGTTCGACGCGGCGGAACGCGACATCCTCGAGCGGCTCGTGGGGGCCGTGCCGCTGGCCGGTCCCGGCATGGCGGAGCCGGCTGCGGGCCGCACGATCGCGCGGATCGCGGTGGGCACGCGGGCGGTCGCGGCGCACCTGTCGCTGCTCTGCGAGACGGGCCGTCTCGTGCTCCAGCCCGAGCCTCGGCGGTCGCCGGAGCACGTCGTGCCCCTGACCTGGGATGCGGGCCGACCCTGGGAATTCGCCTTCGTGCTCGAGCCCGACGACGACGATCTGCGGCCGGCACGATCCGCTGCCGACGATGAGGCGGCGCCGCGGCCGGCGAAAGCCACGCTGCGGGGCATGCTCGTCCGGGGCAGCCAGCGGAAGGAGCTTCGTGAACCGCGGGCCATTCTCCGGGCCGGTGTCGTCGTGTTCGCCGATCGCATCGCGCGGCTGGCCATGCCCGAGGCCGGGGGCGACGTGGCCGGCTGGATCGATCAATTCGAACGGCGCGGCCCGATCGAGATCGCCGGCTCCCAGGCCGACGGTCTCATCGAGCGGCTCGCGACCCTCGCCGATGCGCCGCGGGTCGTGCTGCCGGCCTGGACCGGATGGCGGATCGAGTCGGGGGTGCCACAGCCGAAGCTCGTGCTCGACGACTCACCGGCGATCGACGAGGAGTCGCCGGCCGGCCGCCGCCGCGCCGCACCGCGGGTGCAACTGGCCGGGCGGATCTGGTTCGACTACGGAGGCACGCTCGTGGCCGCCGACGATCCGGCCGGCGGCGTCGCCGACACCACCCGGCGGATCCTCGTGCGGCGCGACCGAACGGCGGAGCGGGCAGCGCTCGCCGTGCTCCCGCGACACGGCGCCACGCCCGTCCGCGCGGGAGACGAGCCGGCCGGCGCCGCTCCCCACGTGCTCATTCCGCGGAACCGCCTCGACGCCTCCGTCTCCCAGTTGGCGGCCGCCGGCTGGACGGTGGAGGTGGCCGGCCGCCGCTACCGTCCCGCCGGCAGCGTGGCCTGGAACGTGACGAGCGGCATCGACTGGTTCGAGCTGTCGGCGGCCGTCGATTTCGGCGGCGTGACCGCGGAGTTGCCCGCGCTCCTCGAGGCGCTCGCGCGTGGCGAGCGGTCTCTGGAATTGTCCGACGGCTCGCTCGGCTACATTCCCGACGAACTCGCCAGGCAGTTCGAGCCGATGGCGGCGCTCGCGCAGAAGCACGACGGCCGGCTCCGCTATGGCCGCATCCAGGCGGCGCTGCTCGACGCGCTCCTGGCCGGTCAGCCGCAGTCGCAGGTCGACGAGGCATTCGAGCGGATTCGCGAGGAACTCGCCCGAGGCACCCGACCCGAGGCGGCCGATGAGCCCGAGGGCTTCCAGGGCACGCTGCGTCACTACCAGCGTGAAGGCCTGGGGTGGCTCATGTTCCTCGAGCGCATGGGGCTGGGGGGCTGCCTCGCCGACGACATGGGCCTGGGCAAGACGATCCAGGTGCTGGCGCTCCTGCTGCGGCGCCAGGCCGAGGTCCGAGCCGCCGGCGTCGGCGAGCGGCCGTCGCTCGTCGTCGTGCCGAAGAGCCTGGTCTTCAACTGGATCGAAGAAGCCCGCAAGTTCGCCCCGGGTCTGCGGGTCGCCAACTACACCGGCAACGACCGCGCCGAGGTGACCGGATCCCTCACCGACTGGGACGTGGTGATCACGACCTACGGCACACTCCGGCGCGACGTCGTCGCCCACCGTGCCGTCGAGTTCGACTACGTGATCCTCGACGAGGCCCAGTCGATCAAGAACGCCGCGAGTCAGGCAGCGAAGGCCTGCCGCCTGCTGCAGGCTCGCCACCGGCTGGCGCTGACCGGCACCCCGGTGGAGAATCACATCGGAGAACTGTGGAGCATCTTCGAGTTCCTGAACCCGGGCCAGCTCGGCAGTGCCGGGCGACTGAGGAAGTTCCTCGCCGAAGGCCGCAGCAGCACCGAGATCGTGGCCCGTGCGGTGCGGCCCTACCTGCTGCGGCGCACGAAGTCGCAGGTGCTCTCCGACCTGCCCGAGAAGACCGAACAGACGCTGTTCGTGGAGCTCACCGACGAGCAGCGGAAGGCCTACGACGAACTCCGCGAGCATTACCGTCTGGAGCTCGCGGGCAGGATCGGCCGGCTCGGCATCGGTCGTGCCCGGATCGCCGTGCTCGAGGCGCTCCTGCGACTGAGGCAGGCGGCCTGCCATCCCGGGCTCGTCGATCCCGCGCGGGTCGACGAACCCGGCGCCAAGATCGAGACGCTGCTCGAACAGCTCGAGGAAGTGCTCGACGAGGGACACAAGGCGCTCGTCTTCAGCCAGTTCACGAGTTTCCTCTCGATCCTGCGGCGGCGGCTCGACGAGCGGAAGACGGTCTACGAGTATCTCGACGGCCGGACGACCGACCGGCAGGCCCGCGTGCAGCGGTTCCAGGAGGATCCCGACTGCCGACTGTTCCTCGTGAGCCTCAAGGCGGGGGGGCAGGGGCTCAACCTCACCGCGGCCGACTACATCTACATTCTCGACCCGTGGTGGAACCCCGCCGTCGAGGCGCAGGCCGTCGACCGAGCCCACCGCATCGGCCAGACTCGCCGCGTGTTCGCCTACCGTCTCATCGCCCGCGACACGGTGGAGGAAAAGATCGTGGCGCTCCAGGACCGGAAGCGGGAATTGGCCGACTCGATCGTGCGCGCCGACGACGGCGTGGTGGCCGGGCTCACCGCCGAGGACGTGGAACTGTTGTTTTCCTGACCCGCTACCAGGCGGCCTCGAGGCCCAGCGTGGCGCCGTGCAGGAAGACGGAGCCGGTGCGGAGTTGCGTGCCGCTGGTCGGCGTGTCGCTGAAGTCCCACTGGTTCGCGGCCGGCGCCACGTCGGCCAGCCAGAGCAGCGTGTAGCCCGCGCGGATGCCCCAGCGGTCGCCGATCCGACGGACGACGCTGGCGTTCAGGTCGCCGATCATGCCCAGGCCGATGCGGGTGGACGAAAACGGGGCGCGGACCTGCACGAGATCCTGAGGGCCGACGATCGCACTCTGCGACTGCGTCAGGGTGCTGGCCATGAGCCCGGCCTTCGCCCAGCCCTCGACGGACCAGTCACCCCAGTCGACCCGGCGTCTGTGGCCGATCTGCGGACCGATGAGTTGCGACGACGTCGTCGTGCGGTAGCTGGTCGTATTCGCGCTGTCGGCGGTCACGGCGAGCGTGGCCGTCTCGTCGAGACCCGCCCAGCGGATGCCGAGCAGCCAGTCGGCGGTCGCCACCGTCTCGGCGAGCACACCCCACGATCGCCGCCAGGGCAACGGATCGTGCCGCTGGCAGCCGTCGTAGATGCGGGTGGCGAAGACATTGCACTCCGCCGAGTTCAGGGTGCTCGAGAGTGTCGGCGCGATCGCCGTGGCGGCGTCGAAGCCGCTTCCGCCCACGACACCGAGTTGACCCGGCAGGGCGAGCAGGGCGTCGGGCGAAACCGCCAGCGCGTCGGCGTGCATGTTCCAGATCCCGATGTAACCCACCTCGATGCCAGTGCAATCCGAGCGTCGCCAGCCCTGGAATATCCGCAGGCCGGGCGTTGTCGGATACCGCACGTCGCCGGCCGTGATCACGGGTACGCCTCGGTCCAATGCCGCCTCGCTTCGAACCGCCAACGGGCCCACGAGATTTGTCCGCTGGATGAACAGCGCGTCGACGCTCGTGAAGCCGACCCATGCAGGCTCCTCATCGACGCACGAATCCCCGAAGGCCTTGGTCTCGCAGGCCGATCCGATGACGGGCGTCGTCGGATCGTCGATCACGGCGCCGTCCACCGGCGGAAGCTCCGCCGCAGCGTTCTGCTCGACAGGGACGGCGTCCGGCTCTGAGACGTCGTGACCCGCCTCGCCGAGCACGAGCAACGAGTCGCCCGTCGGCTCCTCGGCCCACGCGGCCTGTGAGACGGCCACACCGAGCATCAGAGCGGCCAGGATCCTCGCGAGCATCGAAACGCCCCTGTCGGAGAGGCCGGATCCGGCCGCGCCGGCTCCGCGGCCGGCACTGCCGGCACGACCCCTACGACAGGAGCGATCGGTTTCTGAAGCGCAGTCCTTGAGAATCGTCAGACCCGCGGCCCCGCCGCCGCAGGCTGGGCAACCTGCGCGGCTTCCTCGGCGAGCATGGCCTCCATCGGGGGCCAGAGCCGGTCGATCTCGGGATTGAAGATGTCGCCGATGAGCACGTCGGTGATGAGCCCCTTCAATTCCCCGTGGCGGCGGACGAAACTCCCGAAGTTGAGCCCGTCGTAGAAGGCGCACACGAGTTTTCGCATTCTCTCGAGGCCCGCCACGTAGTGCGGCCCCCACGAGCCGAGTCGCCGCTGCGAGGTGTCACCCGCGTCCAGTCCGGCCACGATCGCCTCGGCCGCCATCGCACCGCTGGTGAGGGCGAGCAGGATGCCCGACGAGTACAAGGGATCGAGAAATCCGAACGCATCGCCCACCAGCACCCATCCGTCGCCGGCGACCTGCCGGGAACGGTAGGAATATTCCTTGGCCACCCGAAACGGCCCTACCCGCTCCGCGCCGGCGATCCGGGGCTGCACGCCTGGGCAGCGCGACACCTCGTCGAAATAAATCGCCTCGGGCTCACGGCCGCGATCCCGAAACAGGTGGTCGAACGGCGCCACCACGCCCACGCTCACGATGTCGTCGGGCAACGGAATGCACCAGAACCATCCGACCTTGCCCTGCGTCTGGAGCACCAGCGTGGCCCCGGCGTCGCGACCGGTGTCGCGCCTGGCGCCCTTCCAATAGGTCCACACCGCGGCCTTCTTGAGCACCGGATCCCATTCGCGAAGCCCGAGCCGATCCTGGATCACGCAACTCTGACCAGCGGCATCGACCACGACGCTCGCGTGGACGACGTCCTCACGCCCGGTGTCATCGATCGTCCGCACGCCGACCGCCCGACCCCGCTCGAAGATCACGTCGCGCACGCGGACGCCCTCGCGCACGTCGGCTCCCTTCGCCCGGGCATTGTCGAGCATCAACCTGTCGAATTCGTCCCTGGTCACCTGCCAGGTTTGGGCGCTCTCGTGCGGCTTGTAATCCGCGAAGTAAAAAGGCTCGGAGAGCCGGCCATGCTCGTTGACGAACTGGACGGAATGCTTCTCGACAAACCGGCTGCCACGCAGCTTCGGCAGCATGCCGAGCCGTTCGAGCACCCAGAACGTCTCGGGGATCAGCGACTCGCCGATGTGGTATCGCGGGAAGCGGTCCCGCTCGAGCAGTCGCACCGATCGGCCGGCGGCTGCCACGAGGGTGGCCACCGTGGCCCCGGCCGGGCCGCCACCGATCACGACGACGTCCGGATGCACCGCGTCTACCATCGCGAGAAACTCCCGTGCCTCGAGGCGTGCCGCCGGCGCGGACCGCCACCCTTCAAGCGTAGGCACCGCGCCGGGGCCGACAAGCGGCCCCGGCGCGACGAACCCGCCGGCATCAGCCCTCGAACTGCTGCACGGCTTGAATCGCGGCGAGCGCCCGCTCCGCCCCGCCGAACTGGCCGATCACCTTCTTGGCGATGACCAGATCCTCGACGGAGATCGCGGCCCGTCGGGCCTTGGCGGGCTTGACGATCGCCCGGGCAACCCCAGCCTTCCGCCGCCGCCGGGGCCGGAAGCCCATGGCCTTGAGCACCATGCTCACCTGCGGCGACGAGACCACCACGCCCTGCTTCTTGAGCACGGCGATGATCGCGACCGGGCGGGGCTTTTCGCCCTTCTCCTTCATCGACCGCGCGATCTTGCGGATCTCCTCGGACTTGTTCGTGCCCTTGGGTTCTTTCTTGTCGACCATCGGAATGTCGGGCTCCTCGCGGATGTAAATGCGATGTAAATCAACACTGTGGGGAAGTATAAAGTCGCGTTTCCACGCGGCAACCACCCTCGCGGAGGCACTGGCGCCGGTGGTTCGTCCGGCGGCATGAGACGTGTCCCACCCCCCTGCTAGGCGGCGAGGAGTGGCACGAGGAGCTTGACGGCCGCCACCGCGAGCACGACGGCCATCACGCCCTCGAGCACGCGGACCGGAAGGCGAAAGGCCCCGAGGTGGGAGCCGAGCGTGCCGCCGACGAGGGCGGCGGCGACCACCGCCAGGCTCACCACCGGCACGGTGCGGCCGGCGACCAGCCCGCCGGCGAGCCCTGCGACCGAGTTGACGAGGATGAAGGCGGCCGAGACGCCGGCCACGTCGCGGAGCGGAGCCGCGCGGAGCGCGAGCAGCGCCGGCGACAGGAACACGCCGCCGCCCACGCCCGTGAGTCCCGAGAGCAGGCCGATCGCTCCGCCGAGTCCGGCCAGCACGGCGACGCCCAGCCGGGCCGGCGCGGCCGGAGCCGCCGCGGCCGGCGGCCTGAGGGCGCCTCGGGCCAACCGCACCGCCGATACCACGAGCACGGCGGCCACGACCGACTCGAAGACGGCCGGCGGCAGGCCGATCGAGCCGCCCACGAAGGCGGCCGGTGCACTCCCCACGACCAGCGGCACCAGCAGGGCGAACGGCAGGTGTCCGGCGCGGGCGAAGGTCGCGGTGGCGACCGTGGCCACGCACACGTTGAGCACGAGCGCCGTCGGCCGGATGATCTCCGGCGGCAGGCCGGCGAGCGTCATCACCGCGATGTAGCCCGTCGCCCCGGCGTGACCCACGCTCGCATAGAGCGAGGCCACGGCCAGGATGGCCGCAGGCAGCCAGAGCGTCATCGCGGGGGCACCGCGTGCCGCTGGAGGAGTTCGAGCGGCACGACGGCGAGCGTCTTCTCGTGCGTGGCCTCGAGCACGACCGGCGGCGCCCGCCCCGCCTCGGCCGCCTCCCGCCAGCGGGCCGCACACAAGCACCAGCGATCGCCCGCGACGAGCCCGGGGAATCCCCACTCGGGCCGTGGCGTGACCAGGTCGTTGCCCGCCTGCACCGTGAACTCGAGGAAATCCTTCGTCATCACGGCGCAGACGGTGTGCATACCGGCGTCGTCGGCCCCCGTACGGCAGCAGCCGTCGCGGAAGAAGCCCGTGAGCGGTTCGCGCGAGCAGGCCGCGAGCGGGCCTCCGAGCACGTTTCGCTCCTCGAGTCCTCGGCCGGATGTCGCCGGACGGTCGAAGGCGATCATGGGGGCGCCCTCAGCGATGAACGATCTTCGGCCACCGTGGCCGGAACCAGTCCTCCGGTATCATGGCGCCCCGACGGCCACGACGACAAGCATCGCGGGCCAGCGCTCCCCACGTTTCGGTTCCCGCCGGCAGCCTGACGCGCCGCCCCGCGGCCGACGCCTTCCGCCCACCCCATGCTCAATCTCCAGTCGCCGACGTCCGACCGCTGGTTCGCACAGGTCGACGCCGGACTCGACGAGGTGCTCGTCGACCACGCCCACTGCGAGAAGAAGGCGGCCAGCGTGGCGATGAACCTTCTCTTCTCCTACGTGGATCACGTCGCGCTCGCGCGGGCGATGACGGAGATCGTCGTGGAGGAACTGGAGCATTTCCGGCTGGTGCTCGATCTGCTGGAGCGGCGTGGCATCCCGTTTCGCAAGCTCCGGCCGAGTTCCTACGGGCAACGGCTCCACGAACGCATCCGCCGCGATGAGCCGGGCAAGGCGATCGACCGCCTGCTCGTGGCGGGGCTCATCGAGGCCCGCAGTTGCGAGCGATTCGCGCTGCTCGCCGACCACGTGTCCGACCCGGAACTCCGCGACTTCTACCGCGGCCTCTTCGAGTCGGAGGCCCGTCATCACGCGACCTACGTCCGTCTGGCGTGCGAGTGCGCCGACGACGACTCCGTTCGCGAACGGCTTCTCTGGCTCGCGGCCGAGGAGGCCGCGATCATCGCCGAGGGCGATCCATTTCCACGGATGCACAGCTGATTCCGCCCATCGAGCACGCCATGCCCACAGGCCCATCCACCGATCGGCGCCCACCACGCGGGCTGCCCGTCAACGAGGTGATCGCGGTCGGAGCCCTGGTGGCGCTCGCGACGTGGGCCTGGCTCGTCTGGAGCGGCCGGGGCGCCGCACCGGTCGACCTGGGGCCGCTCGATCCGGGGCGTTGGTTTCCCGGGCGGTCGCTCGCGGTCGCCGACCTGCCCCTGGTCGTGGCGCTGGTGTTCGGTGGCGTGCCCCTGGTGTGGGATCTGCTCACGAAGCTCTGCGCCGGCACCTTCGGCTCCGATCTGCTCGCCGGAATCTCGATCATCACGAGCATCGTGCTCGGCGAGTACGTCGCGGGGGTGCTCGTCGTGCTCATGCTCTCCGGAGGCGAGGCGCTCGAGGCCCGCGCGGTAAGCCGCGCCGGCGACGTGCTCAACGCCCTCGCCAAGCGGATGCCGACGCTGGCGCACCGCAAGACGCCCGCCGGTCTCGACGACGTGGCGCTATCCGACGTCGCCATCGGCGACGTCATCGTGGTGCTGCCGCACGAGATCTGCCCGATCGACGGCATCGTAGTCGCGGGTCGCGGCTCGATGGACGAGAGCTACCTCACCGGCGAGCCCTATCGGATGGCAAAGGCGCCCGGCTCGGCCGTGCTGTCGGGATCGATCAACGGCCAGGCCGCGCTCGAAGTCCGCACCGAGAGGGTCGCGGGCGACAGCCGCTACGCGAAGATCATGGAGGTGCTGCGGACGAGCGAGGAGCGTCGACCCCGGCTCCGCCGGCTCGCCGACTCGCTCGGTGCCTTCTACACGCCGCTGGCCGTGGCGATCGCCGCGGCAGCCTGGTTCGCCAGCGGCGATCCGCGCCGGTTTCTCGCCGTCCTCGTCGTGGCCACTCCCTGCCCGCTCCTGATCGCGATCCCCGTGGCGATCATCGGCGCCGTGTCGCTGGCGGCCCGCCGCGGCATCGTCATCAGGGATCCGGCGATCCTCGAGCGACTGGCCACCTGCCGCACCGCGATCTTCGACAAGACCGGCACGCTCACCTACGGCACCCCGCACCTCATCGACGTCACGACTCTGGGCACGCTGCCCGAGGCCGACGTCATCGCGCTCGCAGCGAGTCTGGAGGCCTACTCGAAACACCCTCTCGCGGCCGCCGTGGTGCAGGCCGCCGCCGACCGCTGCGTGCGCCTGCTCGACGTGGAGAACCTGGCCGAGAAGCCGGGCCAGGGGTTGGTCGGCAAGGTCAAGCGGCTCAATGGCGGCACCGAGACGCACGACGTGGCGATCACGAGCCGTCAGAAGCTCGGAGCCGACGCGGCCACGCTTCCCCCGGCGGCCGGCGGCCTCGAATGCGTGGTCGTCGTGGATGGCACGCCGCAGGCGGTGCTCCGCTTCCGCGACTCCCCGCGGGCCGACGGCCGTTCGTTCGTCAGCCACCTCGGTCCGGCCCATCGGCTGTCGCGGGTCATGCTCGTGTCGGGCGATCGCGAGAGCGAGGTCCGCTGGCTGGCCAACCTCGTCGGCATCGAGGAGGTGCATGCCGGCATTCAGCCCGAGGGCAAACTCGAGATCGTCGAGGCGGCGACCGCCGAGGCCCCGACCATGTTCGTGGGCGACGGCATCAACGACGCGCCGGCGCTGGCTGCGGCCACGGTGGGCATCGCCATGGGCACGGCCAGCGACGTCACGAGCGAGGCCGCGGGTGCCGTCGTGATGGACTCGGCGCTCGAGCGCGTCGATGAACTCTTCCACATCGGCTCCCGGATGCGGTCGATCGCGCTGCAAAGCGCGGTCGGGGGCATGGCCGCGAGCCTGGCGGGCATGGCGGTCGCCGCCGCCGGATACCTGCCCCCGGCCGCCGGCGCGCTGTTGCAGGAGGCGATCGATGTCGTCGCGGTGCTCAACGCGCTCCGCGTCGCCTGGCGGCCCGGCGACCTGACGGATTACCGCTGACCGGAGGACCGCGATGCGCATCCTGATCGCTGCCTGCCTTGCAGGGGCGGCCGCCGGCACGGCCGCGGAGTCCGGCGATCGGCCAAACATCCTGTGGATCTCTGCCGAGGATCTCTCCGCCGCGACGCTCGGCTGCTACGGTGGCGCGGCCCACACGCCGCGGATCGACGCTCTCGCGCGCGACGGCCTCCGGTTCGACGCCGCGTTCGCCGCCGCGCCAGTGTGTGCGCCGTCGCGGAGCGCAATCATCACGGGCGTGATGCCCACCACGCTCGGCAGCCTGCCGATGCGGTGCAGCGCGACGCCCCCGCACCACATCGTGGGCTTTCCGACGCTCCTGCATGCGGCCGGCTACAGCTGCACGAACAACGCCAAGACCGACTACAACGTCGGCCGCGGCTTCACGGCGGGCTGGCAGGAGTCGAACCGCAAGGCGCACTGGCGAAACCGGCCCGATCCCGCCCAGCCCTTCTTCGCGGTCTTCAACCTCGAAACCACGCACGAAAGCGGCCTGTTCGGCGACAGGCGTGCGGCCGAGCGGCGGTCGCTGCCGCGCGAGGCCCGCCGCGATCCCGCAACCGTGACCGTGCCCCCCTGGTATCCCGACACGCCGGTCGTCCGCGAGTGTCTCGTCGCGCGGCTCGAACTCGCCGCCCTGCTCGACCGCCAGGTCGGGGCCCTCCTCGACGAGCTCGCGGCCGACGGCCTCGCCGACGACACGATCGTGTGCTTCTGGGCCGACCACGGCGAGGGCGTCCCGCACGGCAAGCGGGCGCTCACGGAGCACGGCCTGCGGGTGCCGCTGGTCGTCCACGTGCCGAGGCGGTTTCGTGCGACGGCCACGCTCCCGGGCGGTGAGCCGCCGGCCGGCGCGACCGCGAACCTCGTCAGCCTCCTCGACCTCGGACCGACCGTCCTGGCGCTCGCCGGCGTCGCAACGCCGGCCTGGATGGAAGGCCGGCCGTTTCTCGGGTCCGGAGCATCCCGGCGCGATCTCGTCTTCGGGGCCTGCGATCGGATGGACGCTCCACCCGGCTTCGGCCGCACCTCACGCGACGCCCGCTTCCGCTACGTGCGCAACTTCCTGCCGTGGATCGACGGCGACGACCTCCCCGACTATGCCGCGGGTGTGCCGATCGCGGGCGAGTTGCGCGCCGCGCGGCGGGCCGGCACACTACCCGCCGGGGCACGCTGGTTTTCGCGGACGACCCGGCCGGCGGAGGAGCTCTACGACGTCGCGGCGGATCCCGATGAGCTCGCGGACCTCGCGGCCGACCCGACGCGGGCGGACGACGTGAAGCGGCTTCGGGCCGCGGTCGTGTCGTGGATGCGCGAGACCAGGGACACGGGAATCCTTCCCGAACCCATCCTGCGGCGCGAGGCCCGCGCGGCCGGCAGTGAACAGGCGATCTTCCACCCGCCGGCACCGGACGAAGCCGCCCGGGCCGCGAAGCGCTACGACGTGATCCTCGAAACGGCCTGGGCCGTGGCCGACGGCCGCGACGCGACGCAGTTCCGGGCCGGCCTCGGCAGTCCCGACTCGGCCGTGCGCTTCTGGGCCGTCGCGGGCACGGGCTGGGACGCGCAGCGTCGCCACGACGATCCCACGCCGGCCCTCACGCCCATGCTCGCCGATCCGGAGCCGACGGTGCGGATCGCCGCGGCGACCTGGCTCCTGCGGTGCGGTGCCGCCGCCGACCGCTCGCGCCAGGTGCTCGCAGCCGAGATCGACGCCACCGATCCCGACATCCGACTGGCCGCGCTCGTGGCGATCGACGAGCTCGGCATCGCGACGCGCCCGCTATGGC
Source organism: uncultured Planctomycetaceae bacterium (assembly GCA_903919035.1). GTDB lineage: Bacteria > Planctomycetota > Planctomycetia > Pirellulales > UBA1268 > QWPN01. Next base: position 24,311 of record CAIXGY010000139.1, read on the forward strand.
CCGACGCCGCCGCGCTCGACCTTGGCGACGACGAGGCATATTCGCGCCGCACCGTCGAGCGGATTCGCCGTCGGCTCGCCGACGAGCCGCGGTAGCCGCTCAGACTCGCACGTTTCGCCGCGACGCGGCCGGGACCACGGCCGCCACGACCGACCCGGCCAGCCACGCGGTCGCGCCGGCGAGCGCGCCGGCCACGATGCCGGAGGGCCCCGCCGGCAGGCCGGCGACCGCACAGGTACCCATCGTCGCCACGAGCCCGGCAGCCTCTCCGGTGCGGCGGCTCGCACGCCGGCTCGCGCCGCGCTGGTGCGCCCGCCACTCGGCCACGAGCGCCGCCGCCTCACCCGCGAGCACCGCGGGGACGAGCGTGCGCAGCCCGACCCGCACGGTGGAACCGGCGAGCGTGCGGACCACGATTCCGCCGTTGGCCCGTGCAGAAACCGCGGCGGCCACGCGGCCCGCGGCCGCGGAGATCCGGTCGACGACCAGGTCGACCTGACGGCTTGCACGACGGCCGGTGGCGCACCACGTGGCGAAGTGCTCGCAGTTGTCTACGACGGGGCAGTAGCCGTCGCGGCCCACGTGCTCGAGTGCCCGAGCCACGATCTCGTCCGGCGAAAACGCCGCGGGTGGGTCACGGCGGATCCGCACCCCCGTGCCGGCCGCGAACTCGTCGAGGCCGGTGCGGATCACGCGGCCGCCGCCGAACGGGCGGCGATCGTCGTCCGGCCGGGCGTGGACGACGGTGCCGTCGCCCACATCGATGCCCATGTGCGCGTAGGTGACGGTCGATCCGATCACCCTCCGCTCGACCTCGAGCCTGTCGCCGCGTGCCATGCCGGATGCGCCTCCGAGATCACTGTATGCGATGCGGGGCGCCGCGTCCTGCTACGCCCGCGCCAGGGCGACCGCGAGTTCGGCGGCCACGGTGGCATTGTGCCCAAGGAGAGCCCGGTTCACCGCCACGCTCGCGCCCCCCGTGAGCGACCGCATTCGGTCGAGCAGGAAGGGGGTGACCTCGCGGCCGCGGATGGCGGCCGCCTCGGCCGCCGCCAGGGCGGCCGCCAGGGCAGACTCATAGATCTCGGCCGGCATCTCGTCGGCCACTGGCACGGGATTGGCGACCACGACGCCGGTGGGCAGCCCGAGGTCGAAGTGCGTGCGGACGGCGGCGGCCACCGCGGCCACGTCGGCACAGCGGCGATCGACCGAGAGGCCGCTCGACCGGCGGTAGAACGCCGGAAACTCGTCCGTGCCGAGGCCGAGCACCGGCACGCCAAGCGTCTCGAGCATTTCCACCGTTCGCGGCAGGTCGAGGATGGCCTTGGCACCGGCGCAGACCACCGCCACGCGGTGACGGGCCAGGGCGACGAGGTCGGCCGACACGTCGCCGGACGTTTCGACCTGTCGGTGCACGCCTCCGATGCCGCCGGTGGCGAACACGCGGATGCCTGCGGCCTCGGCGGCGAACAGGGTGGCGGCCACGGTCGTGGAGCCGGTGGCACCCGCGGCCAGGGTCGCCGCGAGGTTGCCGGTGTTGACCTTCACCACGTAAGGCGTGGCTGCGAGGCGTTCCAATTGGTCCCGCTTCATCCCCACGTGCACGACGCCGTCGAGGATCCCGATCGTGGCCGGCACCGCGCCCCCGGCCGTGACGATGCTCTCGAGTTCGACCGCCACCGCCACGCCGTCGGGCTGCGGAAGGCCGTGGGTGACGAGGGTGGTCTCGAGCGCGACGACGGGCGCACGGCGGGCGAGCGCCGCGGCGATCGACGGGGCGATCCGGATGCGTTCGGTCATGGTCCCGCACTCCCCGCGGTGGCGACCACACCGAACCACTCCGCATGCCGCGCGGTCGCCCGCTGCGGCGTGGCGGCGAAGAGCCCGCGGGCCCCCCAGTCCTCGATCGCGAAACTCGCCGCCACGATCCCCTGCTCGACCGCCCGCTGCAGGTCGCCGTGCATGAGAAGGCCGGCGAGGAAACCTCCCACGAAGGCGTCGCCGGCTCCCGTCGCATCCACGACGCGATCCGCGCGGCCGCTCCAGGGATGGCTCGTGCCCGCGGCCAGGTCGACGAGCCTGCCACCGGCGGCCCCGGCCTTGAGGGCGACCAGGCCGAGCCGGCCCCCCGCGAGCCTGGTCACGAGCGCGTCGGGGGTGGTGCCGACGCGGATCTCGTCGCGGCTGGGAAAGAAGGCGTCCACGTGGGCCAGCACCCGCGACCAGTCGGCCAGGTTGTCGTCGCGGAGGAGTTCGAAGGGATCGAGCGAAAGGAAGGGCCGGTCGGCGAGGGCAATGGCGAGTGTTCGCTGCCGCTGGAGGGGCATCGGCGCCAGGTGGAAGCCCCGTGCGGCGCGATAGGCGTCGGGCAGGTCGGCCGGCAGGGGCGAGACGTCGTCGTGGCTCGGGCAGTCGAGTTGATGGATCACGCGACGGATCTCGCGCTCATACAGCAGCCAGGCCCGACCACCGGGCCGACCCAGCGGCCGCACGCCAGCCAAATCGACACCGCGTTCGGCCAGCCCATCGAGGGCCGCGGCGGGGTAGTCGCTGCCCACGACGCTGACGAGCCCCACGCCCAGCCCCCACAGCCGCGCCCCCAACGCCGCGTGCACGAGCGCGCCGCCGGCCTCGCCCATCAGCGTGCTGCCGTCCCGGCGGACGATGTCGTCCACGAGCAGGTTGCCGAGGATCACGAGATCGGGTGCGGCGGACATGCGGTCAGCCCCCGTCGTCGGCGAGCAAGGCTCGGGCGGCGGCGACCGCCGCGACCCGGGCAGGGTCGAGTGGGCCAGCCCAGTGGCCGTCGCGCTTCACGGTCGAGCCCACGATGAAGCCGGCGGCGGCGTACCGGCGGAGGTTGGCCGGGGTCACGCCGGAGCCGACGAGCGTCGGAATGTCGACGGCATCGGCGACCGCCGCCACCTCGGCCGCATCGGCCTCGCAGCCGGTGGCGGTGCCGGTGACGATGACACCGTCGGCCAGGCAGAATTCCGCGGCCCGCGCGGTCTCGACGAGGTCGACGTCGGCCGTGAGCGCGTGGGAGGCGTGCTTCTTCTTGATGTCGGCGAACACGAGCACGCCGTCGGCCCCGATCCGCCGCCGCTCGCGGAGCAACTCTCCCGCGTCGGCGTCGATGAGCCCCTCGTCGGCCACGTGCCCGAAGACGAATCCCTCGACCCGCACGAAGGCCGCGCCACTCGCCGCGGCCACGGCGAGCGCCTGCCGGTTCGCCCCGGCGAGCACCTGCACGCCGAGCGGCAGTGGCACCTCCCGCCGCACCTCGCGGCCGACCACCGCCATCGCCGCCACCACCTCGGCGCCCACGTCGCGCCGGAGGTACGGACGGTCGTGCATGTTCTCGATCATCAGCCCGTCGAAGCCGCCGTCGCGATAGATTCGCGCCTCGGCGACGGCATGGGCCACGATCCCGTCGATCCCCGCCGCCATGCCGGGGCTGCCGGGCAGGGCCGGCAGATGGAGCATGCCGATGAGTGGGCGGGATCGGCGGAACAGCCTGCGGAACGTGTCGCGCCGGTCGGTCATGGGCTGGGTCGACTCCGGCGGCAGGCGATGCGGCACGCGGGCATGGCGGGTCGTCTCCCGGTTCCTCAGAGCATCATTCCGGCGATGGCGGCCGAGAGGGCGTTGGCCAGCGTGCTGATCACGAGCATCTTGAGGCCGAGCTGGGCGAGTTCGCCCCGCCGCTCCGGGATCAGGGCGCCGATGCCGCCGAGCTGGATGCCGATGCTCGAGATGTTGGCGAAACTGCACATCGCGATCGTGGCCAGCGAGAAGGCCTTGGGAGTGAGCATGTCCTTGAGCTTGCCCAGCTCGAAGTAGGCGATCATCTCGTTGAGCACGGTCCGCGTGCCGAGCAGGCCGCCGATCGTCTGGCAGTCCTGAGTGGGCACGCCGATCAGCCACGCGAACGGGGCGAACACGAGCGACAGGAGCCACTGGAGCGAGAGCTCGGGGTGGCCGACGAGCCCACCGACCCAGGCCAGGGCGAGATTCACGAGCGCCACGAGCGCGATGAACGAGATCAACACCGCCCCCACGTTGGCCGCCAGCATCATGCCCTCGCGGGTGCCGCGGGCGGCCGCGTCGAGGACGTTGGAATCGAGCCGGTCCTTCGCGACCTTCATGGTGCCGAGCGTCTCCGGATCGCCCATCTCCGGCACGAACATCTTGGTGAGGAAGATCGTCGCCGGAAAGCTCATCAGGATCGCGGTGAGCAGGTCGCGAAGCTCGCAGCCTGCGGCCTTGTAGGCCCCCAGGATGCCCCCCGACACGAGGCCCATGCCGCTGACCATGACCACGGCCAGTTCCGACCGCGTGAGCCGCGGAAGATAGGGACGAATGACGAGCGGCGCCTCCGTCTGTCCGAGGAAGATCGAGGCGGCGGCATTGAGCGTCTCGGCGCCGCTACTCCCCAGGATCTTGGCGGTCACCCAGGCGAACGCCCGCACAACCTGCTGCATGATGCCGAGGTGGTAGAGCACGGCGAACAGCGCCGCCACGAACACGATCGTGGGCAGCACCCGGAACGCGAACACGAAGCCGGTGGGACCGGCCGGGTCGGCGAGTTTGTCGCCGAACACGAATCGCGCCCCGGCATCGGAACAGGCGAGCACGGTGTCGACCCAGTTGGCGGCCGCCTCGAGCGCCGCCTGGCCCGTGGACGACCGCAGCAGGATGAATCCGAGCACGACCTGCATCGCGAGGCCGCCGACCACCATTCGGGGCGAGATCTTGCGACGATTCTCGGAACAGAGCCACGCAGCGCCGAGGATGGCCGCCACACCCAGCAGCCCGCGAAACCGGTCGAGATCGCCCATGATCGAGTCCCCCGTGAAGAATCCGGCTACACGCGTTCCAGAATCAGCGGCCGGGCCGGCGGCCGACTCGAGGTGATCGTGGTCGCCTCCCCGAGCATCGCGAGCACCTGCGGAACGGACGAGGCGTGGGTCGGATTGACGTGGATCTCCGCGATCACGTCGCCGGACCGCACCTCGTCGCCCACGCCCTTCCTGAACACGATGCCTGCCGCCGGGTCGATCGTCGAATCGACCCGCGCCCGGCCCGCACCCAGGAGCATCGACGCCTGCCCCACGGGCCAGGCGCGGATGCCCGCGATGAAGCCCGCGGCCGGGGCGCAAAAGGGCTCCACATGGGCCGCCCGCGGCAGCACGCCGAGCGGATCGTCGCAGACCCGCGGATCACCCCCCTGCGCCGCCACGACCCGGCGGAACCGCTCGAGCGCCGAGCCGTCGGCGATCACGGCGCGGCAGCGGGCCAGCGCCTGCTCGCGGTCCGCGGCCACCCGCCCGAGCACGAGCATCTCGGCCGCCAGCTCGAGCGAGACTTCCATGAGATCGTCCGGGCCGCGGCCCCGGAGACACTCGACGCTCTCCCACACCTCGAGCGAGTTGCCCACCGTGCGGCCGAGCGGCGCGTCCATGCTCGTGATCAGGGCCTGCACGGGCTTGCCGAGTTGGCGACCAATCCGGGTCATGCTCTCGGCCAGGGCCCGGGCGTCCTCGCGCCGCGCCATGAACGCGCCGTCGCCCGTCTTCACGTCCAGCACGAGCGCGTCGATGCCTTCGGCGAGCTTCTTCGAGAGGATCGAGGCCGTGATGAGCGGGATGCTTTCGACGGTGGCCGTGGCGTCGCGGAGGGCGTAGAGCACTCGGTCGGCCGGTGCGATCTCCGCCGTCTGGCCGATGAGCACGAGCCCGCACTCCCGAGCCACGCGGCGATAGGCGGCGAGGTCGAGGTCGATGCGGAAGCCGGGAATGCTCTCGAGTTTGTCGAGCGTGCCGCCGGTGTGGCCCAGGCCCCGGCCCGAGACCATCGGCACCGTGACGCCGCAGGCGGCGGCGATCGGCGCGAGAATCAGGCTCGTCTTGTCCCCCACGCCGCCGGTCGAATGCTTGTCGACCTTCGGGCCCGGGATGTCGGAGAGGTCGATCACCGTTCCAGAATGGAGCATCGCCTCGACGAGGGCCGCGGTCTCGACCGGCGTCATGCCCCGCCAGAGGATCGCCATCGTCAGGGCCGACCACTGGTAGTCGGGGACCTCGCGGGTGGCGATGCCGCCGACCAGAAAGCGGATCTCGTCGCCGGTGAGTTCGCCGCCGTCTCGCTTCCGGCGGATGAGATCGACGGCCCGCATGACGACGTACTCCCCGGTCGTGTCGCTCCGCGGAGGTCGGCGCCCCCGCTCCCCTCGCGTCAGCGCGGCGGCGCCGTGCCGAACTGGCGGTCGCCCGCGTCGCCCAGGCCGGGCACGATGAAGCCCGAGTCGTTGAGGCCCTCGTCGAGAGCCGCCACATGGATGGTCACGCCCGGCATGCCGCGCTCCAGGCAGGCCACGCCCTCCGGCGCCGCGATGAGCGCGAGGTAGATGATCCGCGGCACGCCGGCGTCGCGGAGGATCTCGCATGTCCGCACGGCCGAGCCGCCGGTGGCGAGCATCGGATCGACGACGATGGCCACCGCCGCGCCACAGTTCCGCGGCAGCTTGTTGTAGTACTCCTGCGGCTTGAGCGTGCGCTCGTCGCGAAACAGCCCGATGTGCCAGACCTCGGCGTCGGGAATCATCTCGAGCAGCCCGTCGGCCATGCCGAGGCCGGCCCGGAGGATCGGCACGATCGCGATCCGATCCATCACCCGGCGGCCGGCAGCGGTTCCCAGCGGGGTCACCGCGGGACACTCGCGGGACGGCAGGTCACGGGTGGCCTCGTAGCCGAGCAACCGCGTGAGTTGGCGGACGACGCGGCGAAACTCCGGAGGCCGCGTGGCCGGGTCGCGGAGCGCCACCACGTGGTGCGCGACGAGGGGGTGCGCGGACACGTGGAGGCCGGCCATAGACGCGAGGTTCCCGGGGATAGTGGCACGAGCATAGCGGTTTGCAGGCCCGCGTCGACTGGCGGCCGGTTGCCGGCCGCGCGGCGATCCGCTAGACCGATGGCGCCGGGGGTTCGACCACCACTCCGCCGCGAGGGTCACGCGATGCCTTCAGACCACGAGACCGCTCCCGACCCGCTCGTCGCCGCCGCACGAAAGGCGGCCGACAACGCCCACTCCCCATACTCGGGCTGGCGGGTCGGCGCCGCGGCCGTGTTCGCCGGAGCCGAGGGGCCACCGTTCGTCGGGGCCAACGTGGAGAACGGTTCCTATGGCCTCACGATCTGCGCCGAGCGCACGGCGATTTTTGCAGGGGTCGTCGCAGGGTACCGCCGGCTCCTGCGGATCGCCTTGACCTGCACGGACGCCGCCGGCGACCGCGTCCGCGGGATCGTGCCGTGCGGCGCGTGCCTGCAGGTGATCGCGGAGTTCGGCACCCGCGACACGGAGATCGTGATCGACGGCGGTGGCACGTTCCGACTCGCCGACTTCCTGCCGCGGCCGTTCGGATCCGACGTCACGGTGCCAGGGAGAGGCACGTGAGCCGGTCGTCGTCCCTCAGATAGAGCCTGCCGCCGGCGAGCGCCGGCAGCGCCCGCACCGTACCGGCCAGCGGGCGGCAGCGGGCGAGCACGTCGAGGCCGGCGGGGTCGGGCCGCACGAGCAGCAGTTCCCCGTCGGTCTTGGCCACGACGAGTTTTCCGTCGGCGCAGACGAGCGTGCCATAACCGAATCCCCGGTCCCGCCAGGTCTCCCGGCCCGTGGCGGCCTCGACGCAGACGAAGTCGGCCGGAGGCACGTCGTCGCGGCCGTCGATGCAATACAGGTGGTCTCCAACGAGGATCGGCGTGCAGTACTGCGTCGCCAGTGGCCCCGCCCCCTGCCAGAGCGGCGTCGCACCGTCGCGGTCGAAGGCCGCGCACACGCAGCCGATCCCGTAGGCACTCGTCACGAGGAATCGGTCGCCGCCGATCACGACGGGGGTGGCCGCATTGACGGTCGGGCCGCGCTGGCCGAAGGGAAACCGCCAGCGCACGTCGCCCGTGGCCGGATCGAGAAGCAGGCACGAGAGCCGGGTGACCATCAACACGTGCGTCGCGCCCGCCACGGCCACCGTCACCGGCGCCGAGTAACTCGCTCCCTCGGCCGTGCGCTGCCAGAGGGTTTCCCCGGTCTCCAGCGCGAAGGCTGCGATGCCTGAGTCGCCGCGGCCGCCAAGGTTCACGATCACGCGATCGCCCACGACCAGCGGCGTCGAGCCCGCCCCGAAATAGCCCACGGACACCGTGAACTCGCGTTGGGTCGACCGCGACCAGAGCCGCCGACCGGTCGCGAAGTCGTCGCACGAGAGCACACCTTCCGCGCCGAACGTGATCACCCGGCCTGCGTGGACCACGGGGGTGCACAGGGGCCCATCGCCGCCGCCGACCTGGGGCACGAACGTGGTGTCGTGGTCGGACTTCCAGAGCGTTCTTCCAGTGGCCGCCTCGAGCGCCTCGACGACCTCGCGGCGGCCGACCCGATGGAAGAGCACCGCGCGGTCCCCGGCCACGGCCGGGCCCGCGTAGCCGCTGCCGACATCCCGCGACCAGACCACGGGCGGGCCGTCCGCGGGCCACGTGGCGGCCAGCCGTTCGTCTGCCGCCGCGACGCCGGTGCGATTCGGCCCCAGGATCTGCGGCCAGTCGCCGCCGTGGGCGGCCGCCGCGACGACCGCGAGCACCGCCGCCGCCCGCAGGATCGCCGTCATGTGGCCTGCCCGCGCTGCCGGAAATATTTGAGTCCGGGAATGAAGAAGCAGGCCCCGCTGACGAGGCCGAAGATGATGTGCTGATACTCACGCATCACGCACATGACCAGCGCCGTGGCGAAGAGCACCGTAGCCTGCACGTAGAACGTGCCCGAAAGAATGCCGGCCTTGACGAAGAACACGATGCCGGCGAGCAACGCCAGCACCGGCGAGAGCTTGAGCGCGGGCTCGCCGAGCAGCCACTCGATCGAGAACAACAGCGAACTGGCGATCATGCTCCCCGCCCAGACGTGGGCGATCTGCCGTTCGACGGCCGTCACCGGACCGCGGCGGTGCCGCAGGGCCCAGAAGATCGGGGCCCACAGCGCGAGTCCGCCACCCCACAGCGCCACGTAGGGCAACCGGCTCGCCAGCCCCCGCCAGGCCAGCACGTCGGTGATCACGCACAGGGCGAGGATCACCACCGAGTGCCACATCCAGAGCAGGCCCCAGTTCTCGAGCACCACCGCGTGGTGCGTTTCACGGAACAGCCGGGCGACGACGTCGCCGAGCCCCCCGCGCCGGGCGGCGACCGGCTCGCCTGCCAAGGCCGCCCGCAGGTCGGCGGCCAGCGCGGCAGCCGACGCGTAGCGAAGATCCTGCGGCTTCTGCAGGCTCTTGAGGGCGATCAGTTCCAGGTCGCGATTCACCGCGGCGTCGATCGACCGCGGCAGGGGCGGATCGCTCTCGAGCACCGCCAAGAGCGTGTCCATCGCGGTGCCCGCCTGGAATGGCGGCCGGCCGGTGAGCATCTGGTAGAGGATCGCCCCCAGGCTCCACACGTCGCTCGTCGGGCCCACGTCGCCACGGCTGCCGGCGGCCTGCTCGGGTGACATGTAGCAGGGCGTGCCGAGGATCGCGCCGGTGTGGGTGACCGACAACTCGTCCGTGAGCAGTTTGGCGAGTCCGAAGTCGGACACGCGCGGCTCGCCCGAGGCGTCGATGAGGATGTTGGACGGCTTCAAATCACGATGGAGCACGCCGCGGTCGTGCGCGGCCTGCACCGCATCGGCCACCTTGGCCAGGAGCGCCGCCGCCTCGCGGGCAGGAAGAGGTCCGGCGGCCAGTCGCTTCGCCAGCGTGGTGCCCTCGACGAACTGCATGCTGTAGAAGGGCAGGCCGTCCTGATCTCCCACCTCGAAGATCGACACGATGCCGGCGTGGTCGAGCCGGGCCGCGGCCTCGGCCTCGCTGCGAAACCGTGCCAGGTCCGCCGGGGTCGCAAGGTCGCGGCGCAGGAGGGTTTTCAGGGCCACGACGCGGCCCAGACTCCGCTGCGCGGCGCGGTAGACGATGCCCATGCCACCGCGGCCGATCTCCTCGATGAGGTCGTAGTCGCCGAACGTGCAGGGGAGGGGAGTGTTGCCCGGCACGAAGCCGCCGCCGACCCACGGGTCGGCCACTGCCGGAGCCACCCCGCCGGGAACCGCCAGGATCGTCGAGCGTTCGGCGACCGCGTCGGCGACCGACATCGCGGCGAACACCTCCCGCAAATCCCCTGCGATGTCGGGGTTGGCCCGCGCGAGCCGCTCGAGTTCGGCCTGCGCCGCCACACCGCGGACCTCCGAGAGCGCCTCGACGAGCGCGGCCAGACGGTCTTCCCGCTCGGGATCGAGCGGTGCGGTACCGGGGCGGATCGACGCTGTCGTGGTCGGGGCGGTCATGGCTCGGTGGTCGGACGAACGAATCCCCTGCTCATGGTAGACACGGCCGCCACGACGCGTAGCCGGCCGGCCGGCGAGACTTTTCCCGGCTCGCACGACGCGGGCGGCCGGGCGAGTGATCAGGCTCCGGGCTCCAGGAGCGTGCGCAGGCGGCGCATCGCCCGCAGGTAGCGCATGCCTGCCGCGGGCTTCGACAGGCCGAGCACGTCGGCCGCCTCGGCCGTGGAAAGATGCTCGAAGTGCTTGAGGAGCACGATCTGCCGGTCGGCCTCATCGAGTTCGTCGACGGCCGCCGCGAACCGGCGTTCGAGCTCGTGCCAGGTTGCAGCGGCCGCTGGCGTGAGTTCGCGGTCGGCGAGATCGGCAGCCGGCCCCGCGCGTGACTCGTCCGTGTCGGCGCCGCCGAGCGGCACCTCGCGATCGATGCTCCGCGTGGCCGCGACCCGGTGCCGGCGGTGGGCGTCGATGAGCCGGTCGCGGGCCATGTGCCGAAGCCAGAGTTGGAATGGCATGGCCGGATTCGCCAGGTACTCGCCGAGACGGCGATTGGCCTCGACGAGCACGTCCTGCACGATGTCGCTGGCATCCACCCGCCGCTGCACGACGCGATCCATCCGCCGGTCGATCATCCGCCGGATCGCGGCGCGATGCCGCTCGAGCAGCCGGTTGACGGCATCGCCGTCGCCACGCCGCACCTGGTCGAGCAGAGCCAACGTCGGGAACTGCTCCCCGTCCCCACGTCCGGTGTCGGCGGTACTGGTCATGGCGGTCGCAGGGGCCGGAAAACTGATCTCCCCATCGTACCAACGTGTCGCTCGGCGCGGTGGTGACGGTCGCGTCGGGAATTTCGCCGGCGACCGCGTGCCGCCCGCAAAATTTGCTTCCGCGGCGGCTTGGGCGTTTTGCCCGACCGCTGGACGTGATCCATAATCGCCGGCGGTCACGGAGAGGCCGCTGTCGCCGCGACAGGACGCGGCTTCCTGGCGAACGGATCGCTCCAGTGACTGGCGTCTTCACCTCGACGTCGCTTCTTCTGCGGCTGTGTGCCGCGGCGGCCCTGTCTCTGGCCGTGTTCGGGGGCGGCACTGCCGGCGCCCAGGTCCATTCCCCGTCCCACGCCGACGACCTGGCGGTTCGTGCGGAGTCGCTCGCCCTCGAGGGCCGCTGGGCGGACCTCGTGAGCATCTGCGAGACGGCCGCCCGCAAGGGCGGTCTGCCGCCGGCGCTCACGGATCGCTACGACCTCGCCAAGCTTCATTGCGACGTCGCCAGGCGGCACGCCGAGCCCGCCTTCCGCCGCCAGCTCGCAGAACTCTCCGAGGCCGATGCCCGGCTCGTGTACGGTGAGGTGCTCGGCCGGATCGCGTCCCACCATGTCGACGCACCCGACTTCGCGCGGCTGGCCGCCCGCGGCCGGCGGGCCGTCGATGTGGCGATCGGCGAGCCGTCCTTCGTCGCCCTCCACGCTCCGCAGGCCACGCCGGATCGGCTGGCGCTGTATCGCGATCAGGCGGCACGCATCGCCGCCGCCCGCCCGGTCGCCACGCAGGCCGACGCCGAGGCCAGCGCCGCCTGGATCGCACGGGCCGCCCACTCGATCCTGGGAGTCGCGCCGTCGGTGACGCTGCTGGAGATGGCCGCGGCCGCCGTGGGCGGGCTCGACGAATACTCGGCCTTTCTCACGAACGGCCAACTCGACGACCTCTACGCCCAGATCGAGGGCCGCTTCGTCGGTCTCGGCGTGGAACTCAAGACGGCGACCGACGGCCTGCTCGTCGTGCACGTCATCCCCGGCAGCCCGGCCGAACGATCGGGCTTGCGTGCCGGCGATCATTTGGTCGGCGTCGGCGGTCGGTCGATCGGCGGCCTCGGCGTGGACGAGGCGGCCCAACTCCTGCAGGGTCCGGAAGGGTCGCTCGTGACGCTCGCGATCCTCCGCGGCCCCGGCCCGGCACGGGCGGTGACCGTCCGCCGGGAGCATGTCGATGTGCCGAGCATCGAGGACGTGCGGATCGTCGATCCCGCCACGGGTGTCGCGGGCCTGAAGATCACCTCGTTCCAAAAGACCACGGCGGCCGACCTGGAGGCCGCGCTGCGGCGGCTCGAACAGGCTGGCATGCGATCGCTCGTCGTGGATCTCCGCGGCAACCCGGGCGGCCTGCTCTCGGCGGCAGTGGACGTGGCCGACGTGTTCCTGGAGCGAGGCCTCGTGGTGGCCACCCGCGGCCGCAGCCCCGAGGAGGACTTCAACTACTCGGCCGGCCGTCCCGGCACCTGGCGGATGCCGCTGGTCGTGCTCATCGACGGTGATTCGGCGAGTTCCAGCGAGATCTTCGCCGGGGCCATCCGCGACCACGCCCGTGGCACGATCGTGGGGGCGCGGAGCTACGGCAAGGGATCGATCCAGGGCATCTTCCCGCTCCAGCATGCCGGTGTCGGGATGCGGCTGACGACGGCGAAGTTCTTCTCGCCGCGCGGCCTGCCCTTCAGCGGCGTGGGCGTGTCCCCCGACGTGCCGGTGCAGGTGGCCTCCCGACCCGCCGCCGACGGCACGCTCGTGGAGCCGGTGGGCGATCCCGCCCTCGACGCGGCGGTCGAGGTCGCCCGCCGGGCGAGCCTCCCGCGGCCCGTCGCCGCCCAGCCGTCGCCGCGATCGACCGCCGCCCGGTGAGACGCGTGTGGATGCCCCGTGACGGCCACGAGTGGCGGTCCGGTACCCGGTCGGTTTTCAGCCCCCGCACGCCGCCACTTGAAGGCCCACTGTCGCACCGGTACCTTCGTGATTGTCGGTCGTCCGAAACGTGCCCGCCGTTGAAAAATTTCTTCTTCTGGCTGCGGCGGTCACCGGGGACGGGTGCAGCGGCGCACGCGCCGGTGAACCGCGTTTCCGTCGGCGTCCCGCACGGGCTTGGCGGAGCCGGTGCGACGAGCGGCCGTAGCGTCGAGCCACCGAAACCACCTTCGTTTCCGGAACCCACAGGAAGGAACTCTCCATGACCACCGCCCGCGCCAGTGCCATCGCCGCCATCAACAGCTACAAGTCGAAGGGCGCAGGCTGGAACTTCCGCGAGACGCCCACGAGCGAGATCTTCGGCGCCAACGTCTTCAGCGACGCGGTCATGAAGGACCGCCTGCCGAAGAGCGTCTACAAGGCGCTCCAGGCGACGATCAAGCAGGGCAAGCCGATCGATCCGGGCATCGCCGACGCGGTGGCCCTGGCGATGAAGGACTGGGCCATCGAGAAGGGCGCCACCCACTACGCCCACGTCTTCTATCCGCTCACGGGTCTGACCGCCGAGAAGCACGACAGCTTCCTGACGCCCACCGGCGACGGCGACGCGATCGCCGAGTTCTCGGGCAAGGAACTGATCCAGGGCGAGCCCGACGCGTCGAGCTTCCCGTCCGGCGGCCTCCGCGCCACGTTCGAGGCCCGCGGCTACACGGCCTGGGATCCGACGAGCCCTGCCTACATCCTCGAAAACCCCAACGGCACCACCCTCTGCATCCCCACGGCCTTCTGCTCGTGGACGGGCGAGGCGCTCGACAAGAAGACGCCGCTCCTGCGGTCCATGCAGGCGGTGGACAAGCAGGCCCGCCGCGTGCTCGCCCTCTTCGGCCACAAGGACGTGGGCCAGGTGATGGCCTCGGCCGGCCCCGAGCAGGAATACTTCCTCATCGACCGCAACTTCTTCTTCGCCCGGCCCGACCTCACGATGACGGGCCGCACGCTCTTCGGCGCCAAGCCGCCGAAGGGGCAGGAGTTCGAGGATCAGTACTTCGGCGCGATCCCGGAGCGGGTGCTGGCCTGCATGATGGACGCGGAGCGTGAGCTCTACAAGCTCGGGGTGCCGGTGAAGACCCGCCACAACGAGGTCGCCCCCAGCCAGTACGAGATCGCCCCGATCTACGAGAACGCCAACATCGCGACCGACCACCAGCAGACGATCATGCAGACGCTGACGCGGGTGGCGCAGAAGCACGGCATGGCCTGTCTGCTCCACGAGAAGCCCTTCGCCGGCATCAACGGCTCGGGCAAGCACGTCAACTGGTCGATGGGCTGCAGGCTCGGCAACCTGCTGGAGCCGGGTGAGACGCCGCACGCCAACATGCAGTTCCTCGTGTTCTGCGCCGCCGTGATCCGCGCCGTGCACCTCCACGGCGACCTGCTCCGCGCGGTCGTGGCGAGCAGCGCCAACGACCACCGGCTCGGTGCCAACGAGGCCCCGCCGGCCATCATCTCGATCTTCCTCGGCGACCAGCTCTCCGACGTGTTCGCCCAGATCGAGAAGGGCAAGGCGACCTCGTCGAAGCAGACCGGCACGCTGACGGTGGGCGTCGACACGCTGCCGCCGCTGCCCAAGCACGCCGGCGACCGCAACCGGACGAGTCCCTTCGCCTTCACGGGCAACAAGTTCGAGTTCCGGGCCGTGGGCTCGAGCCAATCGATCGCCGGTCCGCTCGTGGCCCTCAACACGATCGTGGCCGAGAGCCTCGACTACGTGGCCACGGAACTGGAGAAGGCCACGGGCGGCGACGCCGCGAAGCTCGCCGGCGCCGTCGAGAAGTTGCTCCAGAAGATCGTGGCGGATCACAAGGCCGTCATCTTCAACGGCAACGGCTACTCGCAGGAGTGGCACGACGAGGCCAAGAAGCGTGGCCTGCCGAACAACCGCTCGACGCCAGAGGCCCTCGACCAGCTCGTGGCGCCGAAGACGATCGCCATGTTCGAGAAGTACGGCGTGCTCTCCGAGCGGGAGATGCGGAGCCGCTACGACATCTACATGGAGCGGTACTGCAAGGACATCAACACCGAGGCCCAGGCCGCGCTGCAGATCGCCAAGACGATGATCCTGCCGGCCGGCTACCGCTATCAGGGCGAGCTCGTCGACATCGCGACCAAGCTCAAGGGACTCGGCCAGTCGCCCCACCTGGGCACGCTCGAGAGCCTCACGAAGCTCGTCGGTGATTTCGAGAAACGGATCGGGGCGTTGGAGAAGGCGCTCGCCCACCATGGCGGCGGCGACCTGCGGGCCGAGGTCGGCCACTTCCACGACGACGTGATCCCGGCGATGGTGGCGCTCCGTGAGACTGCCGACCACATGGAGGTCATCCTGCCCGACGACCTCTGGCCGCTGCCGACCTACCGCGAGATGCTGTTCATCAAGTGAGTCGCCCAGCCCGTGAATGACAGCGACCTGGCCGGGGATCTGGCCGCCGCGTGCGGCCGCCTCGGCCTCGACGTGACTCCCGATGCCATGCCGAGGCTCGCCGCGTTCGCGGCGAGCCTCTGGTCTTGGAATGAGCGGCTGAATCTCACGAGGCACACGACGCCGGAATCGTTCGCGGCCCGCGACGTCGCCGATTCGCTCGCGCTCGTGCCGCACCTGGCGGCCGGCGAACGGGTGCTCGACGTGGGCACGGGCGGCGGCGTGCCGGGGGCGATCCTGGCGATCCTGCGGCCGGATCTGCGGGTGGACCTCTGCGACAGCGTGGCCAAGAAGGCCCGCGCGGTCGCCGAGATCGTGAAGGAGGCCGGCCTCCGGGTGCCGGTGCATGCCTCGGCGGCTCAGGAGTTGGTCGTAGCCCGGGCCAAGGGCCCGAACCGGTTCGACACGCTCGTGGTCCGGGCGGTCGCACCCCTGGAAAAGCTCCTCCGCTGGTTCGAGCCGCTTTCAGGATCGTTCGGCCGGATGCTCGTGATCAAGGGGCCGCGATGGGAGGCGGAGAAGGCCGAGGCCCGACACCAGGGACTCGGAAAGAAGGTCTCGATCCGCCGCCTCGCCTCGTGGCCGCTGCCGGGGAGCGACAACGAGAGCGTGCTGCTCGAGATCAAGGTCCGCGCGTCCTGACGCATCGGCTCGTGGCTCGTGTGGCGACGGTCAACGCGCCCAACCGGCTCGGGGCTGCCCACGCCCTCTCGCGGGACGTTCGCTACGGGCCTCCAGCCCTCCGCTCTCTGCATGTCCGCTGCGCTTCGACATCCTGTCTGCGCTTGCTCCCATA
The DNA here is from genome assembly GCA_903919035.1 of uncultured Planctomycetaceae bacterium. Lineage (GTDB taxonomy): Bacteria > Planctomycetota > Planctomycetia > Pirellulales > UBA1268 > QWPN01. Next base: position 40,679 of record CAIXGY010000139.1, read on the forward strand.
GCCCCGCTCAAGGGGATGGGCAGCCCCTCGCCCACCTTCAGCGTCGAACGGCGAACCGGTCAGACAGTCGGTCAATACGGCCAGAACTCCAGGGAGGGGCTGCCCGGAGCGAACGTCCGGGCGAGACGGTACGGGCAGCCCTGACCGATGCGGGCCGTCACTCGTGCCTACAGGTTCATGCCCAGGTAGCCGCCCGCGGCGTCGCTCGCCGCCTGCTCACGGGCGAGACGCTCCAGCGCCCGGGAGAGGTCGCCGGCTGCGATGTAGCGGTCGAACTCCGTCTCCACGGCGTGCTTCACCGACAGTTTCAGCCACTCCACGGCCGGCTGCGTGAGCCAGTCGCAGGTTTCCAGCGCGAGCCCGATCTCCACGTCGCTGCCGATCGTCCGGGCGTCGAGCTCGTCGGTGAGCACGGTACCCTCGAAGGTGAACCGCACCCAGCCGGAATCGGCGTCGTTCGTGAATCGGAACGTGCAGGCGCCGTCCGTGAGATAATAGGTGTTCCGCGTCCCGTGACGGCCGACCGCCCGCTGCATCTTCTCGAGGCGGCGGCGGTAGCCGGGGGAGGCATCGAGCGGAATGTCGAGCCTGGGCACGCTGCGCAGCGGCGTGCAGTCGAACGTGATCGCCACGGCCGGAAGTGAGACGTCGCCACCCATGATGACCGCAGTGTACCGCAGCGGGATTCGGACGGCAGGCGCGATCACGATCGCCTGCCTGCTCGCGGGCTGCCGCGAGACCGCCGCCCCGGACGCGTCCGGGCAGCGCTGGGCCGAGACGCGGCGGCTCATGGGCGTGGCCTGGACGATCACCGTCTGCTCCCCTGATCCAGCCTCGGCCGGGGCCGCGATCACCGCGGCCTGCGCCGAGGTCGAGCGGCTGGAGCGGGTGTTTTCCGACTACGATCCCGAGAGCGAACTCTCCCGACTGTCGGCACGTGCGCCGATGGCCGAGGCGACTCCCGTGAGCGACGACCTGTGGCGGGTCCTCGTGCGGGCGGCAGAGATCCGCGATGCCACCGCCGGGGCCTTCGACGTCTCCATCGGGTCACTGACCACACTCTGGCGACAGGCCCGCCGTTCCGGACGACTCCCGGCGCGGGCGACACTCGACGCGGCACGGGCTGCCGTGGGTCCCGGGGCCGTGGAACTCGATCACGATCGCCGGGCCGTGCGCCTGCCGCAGCCCGGATCTCGGCTCGACCTGGGTGGCATCGGCATGGGCTACGCAGCCGACCGCGCCCTCGAGGTGCTCGCCCGACACCGCATCTCCGCCGCCATGATCGACGCCTCGGGCGACGTCGTCGTGTCGGGGCCGCCGCCTGGCACGCCCGGCTGGCGGATCGCCCTCGACCCTCTCGGCACGGGAACCGGAGGACGCGGGCCGCTCGTGCTCGCCCACGCGGCCGTGACCACGTCGGGCGACGCCGAGCAGGCCGTCGAGATCGACGGCCGCCGTTACAGCCACATCGTCGATCCGCGGACGGGACTCGGCGTGGCCGGGCCCGCCGCGGTCACCGTGATCGCCCCGGACGGCGCGACGGCTGACGCCCTGGCGACCGCGGCGAGCGTTCTCGGGCCGGAAGCGGGTCGGGCCGTGATCGAGCGGTTCCCGGGAGCAGCCGCCCTGTTCACCTGGCAGGACGGGCAAGGGAGGCGACGCGAGTCGTCCACGTCCGATTGGCCGTCCCGCTGAACGGCTTGTGCCCTTGCTGCTTTGCCCAGCTTGCCGCTGGCAACGGACGAGGGTGGCGACCATGACGATTATCCCAAGTTTGCCGGTCGGGGGGTCGATACCGATGGTGCTGCCGCTGCGCCCAGGCGTACGGAGCGTGCGGGCATGGCGTCGGGGGGCACCGTGCCGGGCAGGTCCGTTCGCGCGGACCGACCTCCCCTTGGGCGCAGCGGCGGCAGTTTCGAGGTTCCTTGGCCCAGTCGCCGGCTCCGGTCGGTGCCCCCGCCGTGCCACGAACGATCCGCAAGATATGGGCGGTGCTGACGAGCCTGACGCTCGTCGCCGGGGGCTGCGCGCCCCGCCAGCCGTTTTATTTCTTCGAGGACGGCGACCTCTCGCACTACGTCGGCGCGATCCAGAAACTCGAGTATCCAGACACGACGCAGGAGCCGCTCGCCGAGGCCGCCGGGGCCGTCGAGCCGCTGACACTCTCCCACGCCGACTTCGACTCCTTCTGGGACCTGTCCCTCGAGGAAGCCATCCGCACGGCGCTTGAAAACGGCAAGATCCTGCGAAATCTCGGCGGCCGGTTCGCGAGCTTCGGCGGCCCGCGGCCACAGACCGGCGAGCCACCGGTGTCGCTGCTGACGGCGCCCGGCCTCACGCCGAGCATCTATGATCCCGCGATCACCGAGACCGATCCATTCCGCGGCGTGGAAAGCGCGCTCGCGCTGTTCGACGCTCAGGTGTCGAGTTCGCTCACGTGGGACCGGCAGAACCGACCGCAGAACTTCAACGCCGCCGGCGGCACGATCTTCCCCCAGCAACTGCTCGGCGACACGGGCAACTGGACGAGCGGCATCCAAAAGCGGACGGCGACCGGTGCCACCTGGGGCTTCGCCAACTCCACGATCTACGACAACAACAACTCGCCGATCCGCGAGGTGCCAAGCACCTGGACGACGAACTACGACTTCACGTTCAACCAGCCGCTCCTCCAGGGGGCCGGCGTGACCTACAACCGGATCGCCGGACCAGACTTCTTCGACAATCTCTACGGCCGCCCGAACTTCCGCGGCGTGCTCCTCGCGAGGATCAACGCCGACATCTCGCTCGCCGAATTCGAGGCCGGCGTCCGCAACCTCGTCAGCGACACCGAGCAGTCCTACTGGGAACTCGCCTTCGCCTACCGCAATCTCGAGGCCCGCAAGGCGGGCCGCGACAGTTCGCTCGAAGCCTGGCGGAAGGTCCACGCCCTCTATGTCGAGCAGTCCCGCGGCGGCGAGGCCGACAAGGAGGCCCAGGCCCGTGAGCAGTATTTCTTCTTCCGTGCCGAAGTCGAGGCCGCGCTCACCGATGTCTACCGCTGCGAGAACCGCCTCCGCTACATGATGGGCATCTCGGCGAGCGACGGCCGCCTCATCCGCCCCTCCGACGAGCCCACCACCGCCCGGATCTCGTTCGACTGGCAGCAGGCCCTCGTCGAGGCCCTGTCGCGGTCGGCCGAACTCCGCAAGCAGAAGTGGTTCATCAAGCAGAAGGAACTCGAGCTCGTCGCCGCGAAGAACCTCGTCCTGCCACGGCTCGACCTCGTGGGCCGCTGGCGGTTCCTGGGCATGGGGCAGGACCTCATCAACCAGAACTACAACCCCTACAACGCCGACAATATCGACCCGCTGGCCGGCACCGACGCCTACTCGACGATGCTGTCGGGGAAGTTCCAGGAGTGGCAGGCGGGGGCACAGTTCCTCATGCCACTCGGCTTCCGCCGTGAGCTCGCCACGGTCCGCAACCACCAGCTTCAGTTGGCCCGCGAGCGGGCCCGACTCCAGGACGAGGAACTGGAGGTCTCTCACGCGCTGGTCGAGGCCGTCCGCAACGTCGACACCAACTTCGCCCTCACCCAGACCAACTTCAACCGCCGCGTGGCGGCCGATCGTCAGGTCGAGGCCGTGCAGGCGGCCTACGACGCCGGCACCGTGACGCTGGACCAACTCCTCGAGGCCCAGCGGCGGCGGGCCGAGGCGGAAAGCGCCTACCACCGGGCGCTCGTCGACTACAACCGGTCGATCTCGCAGCTTCATTACCGCAAGGGCTCGCTGCTCGAATACAACGGCGTGTTCCTCGCCGAGGGCCCGTGGCCCGGCAAGGCCTACTTCGACGCCCACCGCCGCGCCCGGCAGCGGGACGCGAGCATCTACCTCGACTACTCCGCGTCGCGACCCGGCGTCTTCAGCCGCGGCGCGATCACGCAGAACTTCGAGTCGGTCGGCGCCGACGCCAGAGCCATGCAATTGCCGCCGCGGGATCCGGCCACCCGCGAGCCCACTCCGGCGGTCCCGCCCGCGACGCCTGAATTGCTGCCCGCCCCGGCGAGAAATCCGGCCGGATCCTGACGCCGGCCTGTGCCACAAAACAGCGAGGGGGCCGGACGAACGGTCGTCCGGCCCCCTCTGTTTTCACGTCACCGGCCGGGTGGCCGGCACCGGCTTACCGGCAGCAGCGACGGCAGCCACGCAGGCAGCCGCAGCCACGCTTGGCACCGCAGCCACCGCAGGCACCGGCAGCGGCACCGCTGTCGCCACAGGCACCGGCATCGCCGCACGCACCGGCAGCACCGCCGCAGGCGTCAACGGGCACCTCGACGGCGACCGTCACGCACTTCTGCACTGGCACTTCCTTCGTCACCTGATGCGGGACGCGGACCGTGTAGCTCTCGGTCTTCGTCTCGGGAACGCAGTCGTACACCGTGACGGAGTACTTCTGCTCGTTCTGCTGCGGGACCATGACCGTGTAGGAAACCTCCTTGGTCATCGTCTCGGGCACGCACTTCGTGACCGTGTACTCGCGGGTGCGAGTCTCGGTCTTGTACTTGGTGACGCTGACCGAACGGGTCTTCGTCTCCGGAACGTGCTTGGTCACCGTGTAGGTGCGGGTCCGCTCTTCCGGCACGCAGGTCGTGACGGTGTAGGTGCGGGTCCGCTCCTCGGGACGGTGCTTCGTCACGCTGACGGTCCGGGTCTTCGTCTCGGGCACGCACTTCGTGACCGTGTAGGTCCGGGTGCGCTCCTCCGACTTGTACTTGGTGACGGAGACCTTGCGGGTCTTCGTCTCCGGCACGTACTTGGTGACCGTGTAGGTCCGCTCACGCTGCTCGGGGCGGCAGCTGGTGACCGTGTAGGTCCGCTGGCGCTCCTCGCTGCGATACTTCGTCACGTTGACCGTCCGGCTGCGCTGCTCCTGGCGGCACTTGGTGACGTTCACCGTGTGGGGAACCTCCTCGGTCACGCACTGGTAGGTGGTGACGGGAACTTCCTTCGTCTCACACGTGGGCACCCAGACCCGCTTGCAGCACACCTTCGACGGGCACGGGCAGCCGCAGGCGTCGACGCCGCCGCCGACCTCGACCTGCTCGGTCGCCCAGTGGCCACCGCGGACCTGCACCGTGCGGGAACCCTGCACCGGCACCCGCTTCGTGACGGTGTGCGAGTGGGTGACCTGCTCGGTGTAGGGCACGTTGACCGTGTAGGTCTGCTCGACCTGCTCGGTGTAGGGAACGCTGACCGTGTAGGTGGAAACCTTCTCCTCGGAGACAGGCACCATCACCGTGTAGGTGGCGGTCTTCTGCTCCTGGACCGGCACGTTCACCGTGTAGGTCTGCTCGACCTCCTCGGTGTACGGGACCTGGACCGTGTAGGTCGAGGTCTTCTCCTCCGGCACGCTCGTCATCACCGTGTAGGTCTGCTCGACCTGCTCGGTGTAGGGAACGCTGACCGTGTAGGTCGAGGTCCGCTCCTCGGTCTTCGGGACCATCACCGTGTAGGTGGCGGTCTTCTCCTCGGACACGGGAACCATCACCGTGTAGGTCTGCTCGACCTGCTCGGTGTAGGGAACCTGGACGGTGTACTCGGCCGTCTTGGTCTCCGTGACGTTCTTGTTGACCGTGTAGTTCACGGTCTTCGTCTTCGTCTCGGGAACCATGACCGTCACCATCCGGGACCGCTCCTCGGTCCGCGGCACCCGCTTGTTGACCGTGTAGGTCCGCTCGCGGGTCTCCGTCGTGTACTCCGTGGCAGTGACCGTCTTCATCTCGGTCACATACTGCCGCTGGTACACGGTCCGAGTGCCACCGCAGGCGGCACCGGCATCGCCACAACCACCGCAGGCGTCGCCACTGACGACGGCGCCCTCACAACCACCGGCGCACCCGCCACAGTTCCCGCAATCCTTCGCCCACGTGCTCGTGCACAGGGCGACGACGGCGAGGACCGGCAGAACGCAGGAGAACATCTTGCGCACCACGCAAACCTCCAGAAGTGAAAAGAACACAGGGAAGCAATCGAGCAGGTTTTTCTCGAACGCGCCCGAACGTCGGTCGGTCGAAGAGACCCTTCTCTTGCGACGACCGAACGACTCGGCCGCCTGATAAGATGGAAAGACTACGTTGACTTATCCGGCTTGCAAGCGATGGGGGGGCGCCAAGCCCTTTTTTTCCAGCGGCCTGGGAAAACCCCGCCGTTCCACGGGATGCCCGCCGAACGCGAACCCATTTTTTCGGCTATTTTTGTGGTTTTTGGGGGCGGACACCTGGCGGCGGCCGCGGCGGCCCGCCTGCCGCCGACCGTCACCACATCCGGGGATGGCCGCGGTTACGAACGGCTCCGGGGCGGAGCGAACACGGCGCCGGTCGCCCGCGACAGGAGCCAGAGCGTGCCGAGGGGCAGCACGATCGTGGAGAGGGTGAAGTAGATGGCGAGATTCACGACCGACTCGCCCACCCCGGAGAGCGACTCGTAGATCTGCCGCGCCCGGTCGCCGACGCCGTCGAGTGGGTTGTAGCGCTCGTACCACGGCCGGCCCGCCTCGTCGGCATCGGATCGCTCGATGCGCTCGGTCGTGGCCGCGACCGCCTCCGTCGCCGCCTGATAGTTGGATTCGAGGAACCGATCGGCCACCCAGGCATCGATGGCGCCAGCGGCCGGCAATGCCAGTCGCGCGAACAGCGCGAGGCCGAAGAGCCTGCGCCCCCAGGCCATGAGCGCGGCCCGCGTCGACCCACCGCAGGCCGCGGCGGCTGCAAGCATCGCGAGCGCCGGCAGGAAGAGCCGCCAGCCAAGTGCCTTCGTGACCTGCATCCCCAGCCGCTGCACGCCGAGCGCGGTCGTGCTCGTGAGCAGCAGGGCCGCGTACTGCTCGACGAGATCATTCACCGGGTCGAGCGCCTGGCCGATCCCCAGACTGCCGCCGGGGCCGAAACTGAAGCTCACCTCCGAACTCTGCGCGAGCGAGATGGCACTGTCGAGCCCCCTGGTCGCCGCCAGCGCGCCGAGCGTGCGGGTGAATGCCCGCTCGATCCAGGCTTCGCCCCGCACGTCGACCGCGGGACCGATGGCGAGTACGACGACCGCCGCGATCACGGCCACGACCACAGACCGCGCGACGGGCTCGCGGAACCTGGCCGGCAGAACACCCAGCCAGACGCCTTGGTTCAGATCGCGGATCCAGCGGTCGATGCCGTCGGTCGGTTCCGGCGGCGCTCCTGCGGGCTGGTGCATGAGATTCATCCCGGGGGTGAGCGAACGGGGCGGCACCGCGACGCGGCAGCCGCCGTGATTCGTCCCCTTCATCGTGCCGTGAGCCGGAACGAATGGTCGAGTCCGGATTCCCCGGGGGCGGGAGCGAGCTCGCCGGCTCTGGCGGCCTCTCGACCATCCTGGGAGTTCTCCGGCCGGCTTCTTCGTGGTGGCCACCACGAGGTGTTTTCATCCGGGCGACGACCCCGTTATCTTGCGCGTGAACGCGTGCCTTCGGATCACCCGTCCCTCGGAGCCTCTGTCATGCCCCGCGCCCGTGCGACGTTCATGTCCTGCATCGCGATCCTCACCGGCGTGGCGGTGGCCCGCGCCGACGTGTCGCTGAACAACATGTTCGGCGACCACATGGTGCTCCAGCAGGGCATGAAGAACAAAGTCTGGGGCAAGGCGGATCCCGGTGAGTCGGTGACGGTGTCCTTCGCCGGCCAACGCCACGCGACGACCGCCGGACCCGACGGCTCGTGGCACGTCTTCCTCGATCCCGTCGCCGAGTACGGCGGCCCCCACGTGCTCGCGATCCAGGGCCGAAACCGGATCGCCTTCGAGGACGTGCTCATCGGGGAGGTCTGGATCTGCTCGGGCCAGTCGAACATGCAATGGAGCGTCAAACAGGTCAACGATCCCGACCTCGAAAAGGCCGCGGCGAAGTTCCCGCTCATCCGCCTGGTGTCGGTGCCGCAAGTCGGCACCCAGGAACCCCGCTGGAACTTCGACGGGAAGTGGCAGGTGTGCTCGCCGGAGACCGTGGGCGACTTCTCGGCCGTGGGCTACTTCTTCGGCCGGCAGTTGCACCAGACACTCGGGGTGCCGGTGGGGCTCGTCGACAATGCCTGGGGCGGCAGTTCCGCCGAGGCGTGGGTGAAGCGCGACAAACTGGCCGCCCACGAGACGCTGAAGGCTCTCCACGAGCGGTGGCTGAAGCAGGAGGCCGACATCGCGACCGCGGTCAAGGACTTTCCCGTGAAACTGGAGTCTTGGAAGGCGGCCGCCGCGAAGGCGAAGGCCGAGGGCAAGCCCGCGCCCGACCAGCCGAAGAAGCCCGACGAGGGCGCGCTCAAGGGCAATCACCGCCCGGGCAACGTCCACGCGGGCGTGCTCACCCCGTCGATCGGCTACGGCATCCGCGGCGTGATCTGGTATCAGGGCGAGTCGAACGCCGGCAGGGCCCACCAATACCGCACGCTTTTCCCCTTCATGATCGCGTCGTGGCGAGAGGAATGGGGCCAGGGCGACTTCCCCTTCTATTGGGTGCAACTCGCCGACTTCAAGGCGGAGAAGCCGGAGCCCGGCGACAGCGACTGGGCCGAACTCCGCGAGGCTCAGACCATGACGATGCAGGCGCTGCCACAGACCGGTGAGGCGGTGATCATCGACGTCGGCGAGGGCCGCGACATCCATCCGCGGAACAAGCAGGACGTCGCCAAGCGGCTCGCCCGCTGGGCGCTCGCCGAGACCTACAAGGTGCCCGACATCGTCTGCCGCAGCCCGCGCTACAAGGCCATGGAGACCGCCGGGGCAAAGATCATCCTGTCGTTCGACCATGTGGCCGGCGGCTGGAGGCCGTTCGACGTCCCCGAGCCCATCGGCTTCACGATCGCCGGTGAGGACCGAACGTTCGTCCCCGCGCAGGCGAAGATCCTCAAGGACGGTCGGATCGAGGTCTGGAGCGATGCCGTCGCCGCGCCGGTCGCCGTCCGCTACGCCTGGGCCGACAATCCGGTCTGCAACATGTACTCCGAGGCCGGACTGCCGCTGACGCCCTTCCGCACCGACGACTTCCCGGGCGTCACGGTCGGCAAGCAGTAATACGGATTCCTCCTGATCCTCGCGCGTCACCGCCTGTGCATGTGCCGACAAAACGGGTACCTTTTCCTCCCGGTTTTCGCCGCACCGCATGGAGGTCTCGCACGTGACCAGGGGATGCTTCGCTCGTCGTTTCGACCGCCTCTGCCCGGTCGTGATCCTGCCCGTCGTCGTCGCCGTCGTGGGCTGTTCGGCAGGTGAAGGCCCGCGCTCGATCGGCAGCCGCCGCATGCCGGCCGCCGAACCCGAACTCGTGGCCGCCACGACGTCGGCGAATCCGTCGTCGACCGATGCCTCGCACCGCACGATCAAGCCCGTGCCGGAGGTCGTGAGCCGACCGAAACCGTTCCGCGTGCCGACCCGCCTGGTGGTGGAGCCGGCCGGCTTGCCGGCGCTCGAGGCCAACCCCCACGCGGATGCCGCTCGGCAGCCGCGGTTCGTCGAGGTGCCTGCGACGCCTGCGCCGCTGGCCGTGCCGCAGCCGTCGCAGGCCGGCACTCCGGTCGAGGGCGAGATCCGCGACATGCTGCGCAGCTACCTGCGGGCGTTCAACCGTCACGACGCGACCGCGCTTGCCGCCCACTGGAGCCCGGCGGGCGAGGCGGTGGATCTCGACAGCGGCGAAACGACGTCGGGCCGCGAGGCCGTCCGCGAGGTCTTCGCCGCACTGTTCGCCGAGGACGACGCCGCCACGATCGACATCGACGTCACCGCGGTCCGTCCGCTTCGCGACGACGTGGCCGTGGTGGACGGCGTCACCCGAGTGGCCTTTGCCGACGGCCTGCCCGCCGGCAGTCGCTTCAGCGCCGTGGTCGCGCGGGAGGGGGGTCGCTGGCTCATCGAGAGCGTCCGCGAGGCCGCCCAGCCGACTGCCACGGGGATCCGTCGGCCGCTCGACGATCTCGCCTGGCTCGTGGGCTCGTGGGAAGACGCCGGCGCCGGCGTGACCGCCGGAACGCAGTGCTTCTGGAGCGCCGGCCGCGCGTTTCTCGTGCGCACCCATTCCGTGCGGCCCGACGCGGCGGCCGAACCGCGGGCCGTCGCGGTGGATCACGCCGCCCCCGCCCTGCTCCCGCCGGGCGATGCGGCGCCCCGCGAACTCACGGAGATCATCGGGTGGGATGCCGATCGTGGCGCGATCCGCTCATGGTTGTTCACCTCTGCCGGCAGGTTTGCCGAGGCCACGTGGAGTCGTGCCGCCGACGGCCGATCGTGGACGATCCGGGTCGAGGGCCGCGGCCGCGACGAGGGTGCCACCTGCACCTGCTCGGTCTCCGCCGATGGTGCCGACGCCATGGCGATGACCTGCGATTCCGACGCGCTGGCCGGCCTGTTGCCACCCGCCTGTGGCTTCCTGCGGACGACCCGACTCGACGTCCCGGCCGAGTGATGCGCCGGCACCTCGATGTCGCAGCCAACGCGTTTCCGCTCTGGGTGCTCGCGGCCTGCGGGTTGGCCTTCCTGTGGCCCGCGACCTTCGACTGGTTCAAGGGGCCGTGGATCACGTGTGGCCTGGCCCTCATCATGCTCGGCATGGGCCTCACGCTCACGCTCGACGACTTCGCCCGGGTGGCGACACAGCCGGGAGCGGTGGCCGCGGGATGCGCGGCCCAGTATCTGATCATGCCGCTGGCCGGCTGGGCGGTCGCCACGTCGCTCGGCCTGGAGCCGCCGTTCGCCGTGGGATTGATCCTCGTCGGGTGCTGCCCCGGTGGCACCGCGTCGAACGTGGTCACCTACCTCGCGCGGGCCGACGTGCCGCTGTCGGTGATCATGACCGCTTGCTCGACCGCCGCCGCCGTCGTGCTGACACCGCTGCTCACGAAACTCCTCGCCGGGCGACTCGTCGACGTCGACGCCGCGGGGCTGTTGGCTTCGACCCTCCAGGTGGTGGTGGCCCCGGTGGCCGCCGGCATGACGGCCAAACGCTTCTTCCCGGCGGCCGTGCGGGCCGTGCAGCCGGTAGCGCCCTTGGCGAGTGTCGTCACGATCGCGCTGGTGTGTGGCAGCGTGATCGCACAGAACGCCGCGGCCGTGCAGGCAAGCGGGCCGCTGGTGCTCGGCGCCGTCGTCATCCTCCACGCGGTCGGCTTCGGCCTCGGCTATGCGGCCGCGCGGCTGCTCGGCCACGACCGGCGGGTGGCCCGCACGATCTCGATCGAGGTCGGCATGCAAAACTCGGGGCTCGGCGTGGTGCTCGCCCAGCGGCACTTTCCCACCGAGCCGCTCACCGCGGTGCCCTGCGCCATCTCCGCGGTGACGCACTCCGTGCTCGGCAGCCTGCTCGCCGGGCTCTGGCGGCTGCTCCCCGTCGAAGCGGCAGCGACTACCGCTTCTTGGTCGGGGTCGTCGCCATCTGCGGACGCTTGACGAAATAGACTTTGGGGTCGTCGATGACCCACGGCGTGCTCCAGGTCTTGCCGTCGTCCCGCGAGCAGACGTTGAAGAAGTAGGTCTTCACCAGCTCGGTGCGATACCCGTATGGGTATTGCGAGGTGATGTGGTCATCCATGGTGAGGGCGTCCACACCGGGGCTCGCGAAGTAGTGCACCATGCCGTCGGGTGAGAACGAGAGTCCCAGCGTCCACCAGCCGAGTTCCGTGATTCGCGGGCCCATGACCTCACCGCCGTTGCGGCCGCCGCGGACCCGCAGGAAGGCGCCGTCCTGCTTGAACCGCTTCTCGTGGCTGCTTTCGAAGCAGATGAACATCCCAGGCCAGTATTCCTCGAGCCCCCAACGGCCTTCCTGCGGATGGTCGTCGCCGGTGATGATCGCATGGGTGTAGCACCCGGCCCGAAAGCCGAATGACGGACCGCTGCGGTTCTCCCACTGCTCGAACGGCGGCAGGTAGACCCGCACGACCACGCTCGGACTGTCGGCCACCGACATGCCGCGACCGGCCACCCGCATGAGATTGAAGACGAGATCGTCCTGCTGCATTTGGTGGGTGACGCGGTTGGGAATGCCGGCGTGCAGTGTGGAGATGAGCAGGCCGTGGGCGCTGCCCTCGATGCCCTGCGCGGGCAACTCGATCCGTTTCACCACGTCGGGCGTGCCGCGCTTCGGCCCCTCGAACCAATTGCCGTCGCGAGTGCGGCCGGTCGGTGCCCGCAACCGCTTGTCCTGCTCTTCAGAGCTCTTGGGATGGTTGTAGTACCACTGCCAATTCTCGGCCTCGAAGTCGTCACCGCCCCCCTTCACGACCGATCCCGTGCCCGGAACGAGCACCGGCTTCTTCGGCGGTGCCTTCGCGACGGCCGGGGCGGGCTTGGCGGGTTGCGCCGCCGGCCTGGCCGGCACGGCGGTCTTCTCCGCGGTGGCGGGCCGGGGTTCGTCAGCCGGTGTCGTCTCCGCGGCCTTCGGCGACTCGATGGAGTCGGGTGCCGCGGCCGTCGCGCTGACCGGTGCGACGTCCGTCACCTCGAGCAGCATCTTCTCGATGTCCCCAGCCACGGCGATGCCGGCCGTGGCTGCCAAGGCGACGACGAGACCGAACGACGCGTGACGCACGAGCATGGCGGATCCCCCGCAGAAAGGCCGCCGAAACCGCGGCTACCACGGGTGGTATCGGTTCGGCCGCGACGGCCCTTGCACGCGGGCATCGCTCGACCGTCGAAACCGGCGCGGATCCCGCCGCCTCTGCACCTTCCGCCGTCGGCCACCGCTTGCGCAGTTTTCCTCACCAATTCACCTGCGCGATGTCACGCGACCAGTTCCCCCCGGCCGACCTCGCCGGCGGAGTCGGGGGCTGGAGCGATCGCCACGGGTCGGGGCCGCTGAACCAGCCTCCGGGCAGCGTGATCACCCACGGGCCGGCACCACCGGCCGATCGGGTGAACGAATCCTGCATCTGCCGCCGCTGGACCTCCTGCTGTCGCCGAATCCGCCGCCGCTCGGCCTCCGCGGTGGCGGCGGTGTAGGCGGCCTTGGCGGAGAGGGCGGCCTCGGCCGCCACCCTGATGGCATCCTCGTAGCGTTGTCGTTCGAACTGGGCCGTGGCGGTTTCCAGCATCTGCCGCGCGGCCCGGAGGTCGGCCTGCACTCCCTCGCCATACCACGCCGCCGCCCGCCGCACGACCGCCTCGGCCTCGTCGATCTCGCTGTCCGCCTGCCGCGCCAGGCGGTCGTCCTCCGCCGCGAGATCGGCGGCCCGCGTGAGTGTGGCGTCACTGGCCTCCACGAGTCGTTCCGCCTGCACGAGATCGGGCCTGGCTACTGCCAGGCCGGCATCCGCCGTCTCCAGCAGCCGCCCCGCTTCGCGACAGCGCTCGTTGGCCCGCGCGCGATCGGTTCGCTGCCGTTCGAGCTGCCGCGCGAGATCCACGACGCGGGTGGCGACGGCATCGCGCCGCGCGGGCAGCGTGGCGCGCAGGCCATCGAGCCGTTCGCGTCTCGCGGCCAGCGCGTCCTGACAGCCCGCCACCCACTCCTCCTGCCGGCCGGCCTCCTCGACGAGCGCCACGGCACGAAAATAGTGCTGGAGCCGCGGCTCGGCGGCGGCGCGAGCCTCGACGATCAGCGTCCGAGCCCGCTCCAGCCCCTCGTCGATCCTGGTCACGTTGTCGGCCACGTCGCTCCACGAACTCTCGGCGTACAGTCGCTCCAGGTGCGCGACGGCCGCGACAGCCGGCTGCCGCGCGGTGGCGAGCGCCTCGAGACGGGCGGCGACCGGCGGCAGCAGTTCCTCGATCCGCGTTCGCGCCGCCACGATGCTCTCCAGCAGGGCCGCCGCCTCGCCGCACGACCCCTCGGCCCGTTCGACGGCGGCGGTCGCCGCCAGGGCGTCGCCAGCATCGAGCAGTTGCTCGGCGAGGCCAGACTCCCGCCGCGCGGTGGCGAGCCGATCGTCGGGGTTCGCACCCGGCTCCGTGAGCAGCCAGCCCTCGGCCCGCCGCGCTGCAACCTGTGCGCCGATCCCGTCGGCCTGCGCGAGCGTCCTCTGACGTCGCTCGTCGGTGCTCTCGACGGCCTCGACGTGGTCGCGGATCGCGGCGAGCGCCGTGGCGGTCTCCTCGAGGATCCCGCGGGCTGCCACGGGATCCCGCTCGACCACGGCCGCGGCCCGTTCGCGGCCCCGTGCGGCGGCGGCGAGTTCGGCCTGGTAGGGTCCGCCCGAACGGCCGCGGCGGGCGAGGGCTTCCACGCGGCCCGCCACGGCAACGGCATCCGAGTCGACCGCGGCCCGCAGTTCGCGCGCCTTTTCATGCGCTCCTTCCAGCGTGTCGAGCGGTGCTCGACAGGCGCCGGCCACCTCGTCGAGCGGCGGCCGCGCCTCGGCCGAGTCGAGCAACCGGAGCGCCTCATCGGCCGCGGCGGTACCCAGAAACCATTCCGAGCCGACCTTCTCCTGGGCGCGTTCCCACACGTCCATGAGTCCCAGCCAGCGTTCCCGGTACCGGGCGATCGATTCCTGCACGCCGTCGTAGGCCGATCGGGTCAGGCCTTCCATCGGCGTCTGAAAATCCGGGTCGGTATGCGGCAGCATCCGATGCCGCTCCTGCTGCTCGTCGAGCATGTCCGAGAGCGCCACGACGTCGGCCTTGAAGGCCGCCAGCTTCTCCCGAGCGGCGGCGAGCCGGCGGGCGTGCCGCAACCGCTGGGCGGCGAGCGCGACCACCGCGACCGTCGCGACCGCGGCCGCGATCCCGAAGGGGAGCGTGCGGGTGCGAAACACCCGGGCCGCCGCCTCCCGGGCCCGCTTCTCGTCGGCCCGCTCTCGCACCCAGGTCTCGGTGCCGTCGACGAGGGCCGCCACGGCCTCGTCGAGCCGGCCATCCTTTGCGAGTGGCACGAAAGACTTCGAGATCAGTTCCGACTCGAGCGTGGCCACGTCGAGGCCGGCGGCCACCTCGAGGCCCCAGGGCACGTCCATCGCGACCGACCGATCGTCCACGGCCACGACGATCGTGACGTCGGCAGATGGATCGAACGCGTCCTCGCCCTGTCCCCGCCAGCGGTCCACGAGTCGGTCGAGCAGCCCGCGGGCTTGGCCGGCTTCACCGGCGGAGTCGACCACGACGACGCGATAGTCGCGGCCGGTCGTCGCCCGCGCGCGGTCCACCGCCGCGCGGGTGACCGTAAACGGCTCGTCGACGCCCGTCACGAAAACGCTCTCCGGAACCGGGGCGTCGGGCAGTCGCGGTTCATCCGCCGCACCTGCTGACACGAAGAGGACGAGCCCGACGGCAGCCAGCCGCAGGAACGAGGGCCGGGCGGTCGGGCGACGGGGCGCGAGCATGGAATCAATCCCCGGTGGTCCAGGCGAAAGCCGTGCAGTGTAGATCACGGCTCGACGACAGGCACGCCGAGTGCCGCGGCGGCGGCGCGGGCGGCGGCCACGGCTTCGGCGGCTCCCGCCGCCACCACCACGCGGGTGTCCCAGTCGCCCGCGGCCGTCTCGATATCCACGCCCGACAGGATCACGCGGTGCGGCAGGCCCGCGGCAGCAAACCCGCTGGCCCACGCGGGAGCCTCGGCCGCGATGGCGGTGGCATCGGCCACCACGAGCACCGGGCCGCTCAGACCGAGAGCGACGAGCCGCGCGGCGATGTCCGAATCCAGTGCCGCGACGAAGCGGTGTGGTGCAGGTTCCTCCGACATCGTGCCACCACGATCAGTAGGGATCGTACAGATCCCGCGACGCGGTCGGCCGCGGCGGGGCCGCCGGTGGCGGTTGACGCGGCACCGGCACGAGCCCGCCGCGGGCCGGCGATTGCTTTCCGAGCGTTGCCGCGGGGCCCGGCTTCGGAACGATCGGCAGTCCGGCATTCAGCGGTGCCGCCGGCACTCCGGCACCGTACCCTGCGCGGGCTGGCATGCCGCCGCCCCGGACGCCGCCGGTGATGGGCTGCCGCTTCTGATCCGCGGCGGCGCGGGTGCCGGCGAAGCCCGGCTTCGCAGCCGACGCCGCAGGTGGTGCGCCGTCCTTCGTGTCCTTCGCAGCCTTGGTGTCCGGGGCATTGGGGTGGCCTGCCCTCGGCACCGTGGGTCGGGGCACGCTCGTGCCGGGGAGTCGCTTCGACTCCTCGCCGGCGGTGGTCTTCTCGTCCTCCGCCGCCTGCTGTGGATCTGGCTCTGCGGCGGCCGCGCCGGGATCGGCCGGTTCCTTGTCGCCCATCGCTTCGCCGCGCGGCAGGCCCGTGACGGGATCGATGCCCGAGTTCAGCCGCAACTCCGCCCGCTCCCGCCGCATCCGCGACGCGGCCACTTCCATTTCGCCGGCATCGATCTTGCCGTCGGAGTTGAGATCCCACTCCCGAACGAGTTCCTCGCGGGTCTTTCGCGGGGTGGGCACGAACCCTCCCCCGCGGGCGGGCTCGGCTCCCACGGTCGGCGCGAGAATCGAGCCGTGGAGGATCGCGATCCCGATTCCGAGCATGCGCAGGGAATCAAGAATGTCGGGGCGACGTCTCATGTTCGGGCTCCGCTCGACGAGTCACGCTCGCCAGCTTTTCAGTATATGCGTCCGCAGAGCCGGCCTCATTCGAGCGTCGGTTTCCAGACGCTGGACAAGCCAGGTGACCAGTGGACGGCGCCGCGGAGGTCGAAGAGCTCGGCCCCGATGTCCCTGGCGATCCCGCGGTGCTCCTGCCGCCAGAAGAGCCACGTGCAGGGCTGATCCTCGGACACGATGTCCTGGATGCGGGCGTAGATGGCGGCACGGCGCTCCCTGTCGCGTTCGCGCCGGCCCTCGGCGAACAGCCGATCCACGTCCGGGTTGGCGTAGCCGCCGTAATTCTGCGGTCCGCCGCCACACCACAGGCTCTCGGCGGCATCCGGGTCGATGCCGGCACCCCAGGAGACGAGACAGCCGTCGAACCGCCGCTGCCGGAGCCGCTCACGGAGCTCGTGAGGTTCGACCGTCAGCACGGTGCAGTTCAGGCCCACGCGGGCGAGGCTGTCGCGAAGCGCCGAGGCGATCTCGACCCGAAACGGCCGCCGGTCGCAGAGCAGCGTAAATGCGAACGGAACGACGCGACCGTCGATCTCCCGATCGCGCGCTCCGTCGCCGTCGCGGTCGATCCAACCGGCCTCATCGAGCAGCGCCTCGGCCTTGGCGAGGTCCTGACGGTAGGGCTCGGGGCGCCCGCGGCCGACACTCCACGAGTCGGGCGCAAAGATGCCCGTGGGAGGCGTGGCCAGGCCGCGGCAGACCGTGTCGAGCAGCCGCGCTTGATCGATGGCGTAGCCCACTGCCCGTCGCACCCTCCGGTCGGCGAACGGCGGCACGTCGAGATTCCAGATCACCTGGTGGCTTCGCCATTCCGGCGTCACGATCCGGGCCGCGCGGGCGGCGAACGCGGCATCGCCCGGCGCGGCCACCCACTCCGCCGGATCGAGCATGGCCTCGTCGACGATGCCCGACTCGAGCGCGGCGAGCGCCGCCGAAGAATCCTCGAGCACCACGAGGCGGATCTCCGCGAAGGCCGCCGGCTCCCTGACCCTGCGACCGCGCACGACCGACCAGGCCGGCCG
The DNA here is from genome assembly GCA_903919035.1 of uncultured Planctomycetaceae bacterium. Classification (GTDB taxonomy): domain Bacteria; phylum Planctomycetota; class Planctomycetia; order Pirellulales; family UBA1268; genus QWPN01. Next base: position 58,226 of record CAIXGY010000139.1, read on the forward strand.
CCGCCGGAGCACGATCTCGCGCCCGGGAACCCGGGCGGCGATCTCGTAGGGCCCGCCCACCACGGGCCGCGACTCGCGGGCGGCGTGGGCCGGGCTCGCGACCAGGGTCGGATCTGCCTCCCACGTGGCCGCGTAGACGTGCCGCGGCAGGAGTGGGAAGTCGATGTTCCAGGCGTTGGTCGCCAACGGCTCGGCGTGGAAGAAGACGACCGTCCGCTCGTCATAGGCATGCACGGCGCGGAGCCGCGCCGCGCCGGAGCGAAACCCGCGGGCGGGCACCCGGGGATCGACGATCAACCGCCAGGTGAAGGCCACGTCGCGGGCCGTCACCGGCGTGCCGTCGCTCCAGAGCAGATCCCCCCGGAGGACGACCTTGTCGACGAGTCCATCGGCGCTCGTCGACCAACTGCGGACGGTGTCGGCATTGGCGAAGGGTTCGAGCGTGCGGTCGAAGCCGAACAGATCGACCGCCGTGAGGCCGAGCAGGTCGAACTCCGCGGGCGTCTCCGCGCGGATGGGATTGAGGCTGTCACAATCCGAGGCGAGATGCCGGCCCACCCGGGCCGACGTCGCGGGCCCGCGGGACGCCTGCGGGTGGGACAGGGCAGCCAGGATGCGGGCATTGGCCGCTGGCGAATCGTTCTCGATCGCGAACGCCTCGGCGACGGAGCAGGGCGGCGGGGCCATGGCCTCCCGCTCCCGATCGAGGGCGTAGGGATCGCGCACCGGTCGATCGACCCACGTCACCTGGCCGTCGAGCGCGGCGAGCGTCGGCGGCGGAACGAACGCCGCCGGCGCATCGGGCGGCGTTTCCTGGGCCGCCACCCCCGTGCCGACCGTCTCGGGGGCGGGCATCTGCGCGGCGGTCCGTTCCCGACGGCAGCCCGGCGTCATCGCCGCGAGACACGCCGCGGCCACGATCCACATGGAGCACCGGTGCCTGCTCACGTCGGCTCCTGCCCGCATGCTCGTCTCCGTGCGGCCCACAGCGTCGCTGCTCCATCGCGGCGATCCGCCGGATCGTCCGCCGGGTCGTCCTACGCTCACTCGGGAAAACGGTGCCCGAGCTTCTCGCGCTTCGTCGCCAGATAACGCTCGTTGAACTCGTGCACCGGCGGCAGGATCGGCACCTGGTCGACGACCTCCAGGTCGAAACCCCCGTAGATGAAGGCATCGGTCTTCTTGGGATTGTTGGTGAGCAACCTCACCCTTCGCAGCCCCAGGTCCTTGAGCAGCTGGATGCCGATCCCGTAGTCGCGCGAGTCGGCCTTGTAGCCGAGGGCCAGATTCGCCTCCACGGTGTCGAGGCCCTCGTCCTGGAGCGCGTAGGCACGGATCTTCTCCGCGAGACCGATGCCCCGGCCTTCCTGTGGCAGGTAGACGAGCACGCCCGCTCCCTCGCGACCGATCATGTCGAGCGCGAGGTGCAGCTGGTCGCCGCAGTCGCAGCGCAGGCTGTCGATCAGGTCGCCGGTGAAGCACGACGAGTGCAGCCGCACGAGCGGCGCCGCCAGGTTCGCGATGTCGCCCATCACGAGCACGATCGGCTGCTGGGCCTCGTGCTTGACGCCGTAGGCCAGGATGCGGAAGCGGCCCCACTTCGTCGGCAGGTCGGCCTCCGCGATCCGTTCCACGAGTTTCTCGCGGGTCCGCCGGTGGCGGATGAGTTGCTCGATGGAGATGATCTCGAGACCGTGCTCCTCCGCCAACGCGAACAGCCGGTCGCGATCGGCGCGATTGCCGGCCTCGTCGAGGATCTCGCAGAGCACGCCGGCCGACGCCGCGCCGGCGAGTCGCGCGAGATCCATCGCCGCCTCCGTGTGGCCTGCGCGACGAAGCACTCCCCCTTCCTTGGCAAGGAGCGGGAAGAGGTGGCCGGGGCGGACGAAGTCGCCCGGCCGGCTCGCGGGGTCGAGGATCGCGGCGATCGCGGTGGCCCGCTCCGCAGCCGTGATTCCGGTTCGCGCGGAGACGTGGTCCACGGGCACGGTGTAGGCGGTGCCCAGCGGCGTGGAATTCGCCTGCACCATCGGGGGCAGGTCGAGCCGCTTCGCCGTCTCGGGCAGGATCGACATGCAGACCTGGCCCCGGCCGTGCGTGATCATGAAGTTCACGATCTCGGGGGTGGCCTTGTCGGCCGCGCACACGAAGTCACCCTCGTTCTCGCGATCCTCGGCGTCGACCACGATCACCACGGCCCCGCGGCGGATGGCGGCGACGGCGGCCTCGATCGTGGAGAAGCGGGTGGGCATGTGCGGGATCCCTGCGAACGGCCCGGCGGGGCGGCATGCGGCCGCGACGGATCAATTATAGGATGCCGACGTCCCGGGGCCGTTCCGCCGCGCGGCGGAGGGCCGCCATACGTCCGTCCCCACCGGCACGACCCATGCTCGACCGTGAGGAATACATCGAGCAGGCCCACCTGTTCCGGGCGCTCGCCGACCGCGTGGCCGCCGGCATCGCCGCCCAGGAGGCGCTCGTCGCGATCGGCCAGGAGATCCTGGCGACGACGAAACTCCCCATGGCCGTCGACTACCTCGTCGGCGAACTCAAGCTCGTGGGCACGCTCTCCACGGCGATGGCCCGCATCCCGCACTACTTCACCCCATTCCAGACGTTCGTGATCGCGGCGGCCGAGGAGGAGGGGGGCCGCTTCGACATGCGCACGGCGCTGGCGATCCTCGAGCGCGAGGCGGCGTATCGCGCCGACGGCGCCTCCCCGCAGGGCCTCTTCCTCTACCGCTTCGAGTGCCTGTCGCGGAATCGCCTCGACTACGCGCGGGGTCTGTTGGCCGTCGCCGACGACCCGCTCTTCGATGCCGACTGGCGGGCGTGGATCGCGACCGTCTCGCGGCAGGTGGGCCTCGTCGATCTTGCGGATCTGGTTGCCATCCGCAGTCCTGAATATTGGCGGATCGAGCGGCGCGACGCCCTGCTCGCAGGCCGCGAGCCCGCCACCCCGGATCGCGCGATCCTGTTCGGCGAGAAGGAGGGGCGGATCGCGCGGGCCAACCGCGGCAAGGATCCGCTGTTTTTCTTCGCGGCCCTGCAGCGGCAGCTCGGCTATCCGGCGGTGCCGCGGCCTCCGCGGCCCACGCCTGCCGAGGAGTCGCCGGCGCTGCTCGCGCGGCGGCTCGAGCGACTCGAGATGCGGGTGAAACTCCTCGAGGAGGAATCACGGGGAGGCATCGACCTGTCGGCCTTCGACCCCAAGCGGTTTCCCACGGAGCCCGGCGCGTGATCGTCGAAACCGCCCGGCTCCGCACCGACACCGCCACGATCCAGGACGCCGCACTCCGGGCAGTGGAACCGGCAGCCCTCGTCAAGGCGCGGCTCTCCGTCGAGAACGGGGACCTGCGGCTGGACGGCCGGCCCTTCGATCCCCCGCTCGATCTCGACGCGGTCGGACGGATCGTGGTCGTCGGCGGCGGCAAGGCGGCCGCCGGCATGGCTGCGGGCGTCGAGTCGTTGCTGGGCGCCGAGCGGCTCGCCCGGCACGCGGTGACGGGGCCCGTGAGCGTGCCGGAGGGCTGCGGGCGGCAGCTCGCGGCCGTCGAGACGCGGTCGACCCGGCCGGCCGGGATCAACCTCCCGACCCCGGCGGTCGTGGCGGCCACGCGCGAGATGCTCGGACTGGTCGCCGGACTCGGGCCGCGCGACCTGGCCGTGGTGGTGATCACCGGCGGCGGCTCGGCCTTGCTCGCGGCGCCACGCGAGGGTGTGTCGCTGAACGACAAGATCTCGCTCACGCAGCGTCTCTCCGCGGGGGGCGCCGACATCGCCACCCTCAACGCCGCACGGCGACACCTGAGCGCCGTGAAGGGAGGCGGTCTCGCACGCGCGTGCACGGCCGGGCGGCTCGTGGCCCTCGTGCTCTCCGACGTGATCGGCGACGACCTTGACGTGATCGCCTCGGGGCCGTGCATGCCACCCGCTCCCACGGTGCCCGCGGGCGCGTGGACGACGCCCGCGGGTTGCGTGGTGCGACATGTCGTGGTGGGATCCAACGCCACGGCGGTCGATGCCGCGGCACGTGCCGCGAGGGCGCTCGGCTACGAGGTCGTCGTGCGGCACGCAACACCCGGCGCGGACACCGAGGCCGGAGCCGACGCGGTCGGCCGGCGGCTCGCCGTCGCCGGGCTCGATCTCCTGGCCACCGCGCGGGCCGACGGCCGGCCACGCGCCATCGTCGAAGGGGGCGAATCGACCGTTGTCGTGCCAGCCGATCACGGCACGGGTGGCCGCAATCAGCAGACGGTGATCGCGGCCCTCGAGACGCTGCTCTCACGCGGCGGCTGGCCGCAGGGGCTGCTCGTCGGCAGCGTGGGCACCGACGGCGAGGACGGGCCGACGACCGCGGCCGGCGGGATCGCCGACGCGGGTGTGGCCGCGGCGATCGCCGCGGCCGGCCTCGACGTCACCCGCGCCCGGCTCCACCGCGACGCATACCCACTCCTCTCGGCCGCGGGCGGCCTCGTGGTCACGGGGCCGACGGGCACGAACGTCTGTGACCTGCGGCTCATTCTGGCGCGACCGTGACGGCGCCGGACCCGGCAGGGCTCGAAGGCGGGCTGCCGACGAGATGCCTCCCTGCGCGCGAGGCTCACGTGTGAGCCGTATCACACGTCGCAGACCGCCACGGCCTGCCGGAGGCCCGCCAGGGCGTCGCGGGTGGGGATGAACTCCTGCCCGACCCAGCCGGTGTAGCCGATGTCGAGCAGTTTCCGCATCAGCGCAGGGAAGTTGATCTCCTGGTTCTCGTCGAGCTCGCCGCGGCCGGGACAGCCCGCCACGTGCACGTGGCCGATGATGTCCTGGCATTGTTCCACGCGGCGGATCAGATCGCCGTTCATCACCTGCACGTGGTAGAAGTCGAACAGCAACTTCACCCGCGGCGAGCCGACCGCGCGGACGATGGACGCCACCGCATCGAGGTCGTCGCCCTGATAGCCCGGATGGCCCTTCATCGGATGCGTGTCGTCGCGGGTATTCAAGTGCTCGAGGCAAATGGTCACGCCCTTCCGCTCCGCGTGCCCGGCAATTCTCTTGAGACCCGCCACGCAGTTCGCGGCCCCCTCGGCGGCCGGGATCTCGCCGCTCCGCGGATCGTCGGCGTCGCGCCACTTGTAGCCGGTGAAGGCGATCACGGCCGGCACGCCGGCGGCCGCACAGGCGTCGATCGCCTCGGTCGTGCGGGCGATCACCTCGTCGTGATAGCGCGGGTTGTTGAAGCCTTTCATGAACGGCGCGCCGGGCATGCCGTTGAAGGCGAGCGCACAGGTGAGCCCGTGCTTCTTCAGCGTCGGCCACTGGTCGGGCGTGGTCAGTTCGATCGAACCGCAGCCGAGCTCCACGGCGACGCGGCAGGTGTGTTCCAGATCCCACTGGTCTCCGGCGGCGTTGAAACACCAATACACAAGCGATTGCTTGATGCGCCCCTTCACGGTGCAGTCTCCTGTGGCAGGGTAGAACGAGGTGCCGCACGACCAGCGCCGCGGCGAAAAACGTCGCTACACTATCAGGCCGACCACTGCCTCCGGAAGCGGGGCCCCGACCACGCGGAACAGCCATGTCCACATCGAAGCGAATCCTGGTGACCGGCGGCGCCGGCTTTCTCGGCAGCCACCTCTGCGAGCGGCTCGTGGGCGACGGCCACGACGTCGTCTGCGTCGACAACTTCTTCACGAGCCAGAAATCGAACGTCGCTCACCTGCTCGGCAAGCCCAACTTCGAGCTCATCCGCCACGACATCGTCCATCCGCTGTGGCTCGAGGTCGACGAGATCTACAACCTCGCCTGCCCGGCGTCGCCGGGCCACTATCAGTTCAACCCGATCAAGACGATGAAGACGAGCGTGATCGGCGCGATCAACGTGCTCGGCATGGCCCGCCGCTGCCGGGCGAAGGTGCTGCAGGCGTCCACGAGCGAGGTCTACGGCGACCCGGAGATCCATCCGCAGCCCGAGAGCTACCGCGGTGCCGTGAACCCGATCGGCCCGCGGGCCTGCTACGACGAGGGCAAACGGGCGGCCGAGACGCTGTTCATGGATTACCACCGGACCAACAAGGTCAACGTCCGCATCGTGCGGATCTTCAACACCTACGGTCCGCGGATGCATCCGTACGACGGCCGAGTGGTGTCCAACTTCATCCGCCAGGCCCTGGTCGGCGACCCGATCACGATCTTCGGTTCCGGCAACCAGACCCGCAGTTTCTGCTACCGCGACGACCTCGTTGAAGCCATTATCCGAATGATGAACGGCCCCGACGACTTTCCCGGGCCCGTGAACATCGGCAATCCCGGCGAATTCACGATCCGCCAACTCGCCGAACTCACGCTGGAGTTGACTGGTTCGAAGTCCAAACTCGTGACAAAGCCGCTGCCGGTGGACGACCCGGAACGGCGGCGTCCCGACATCACGCTGGCGAAGGCGCGACTCGGATGGGAGCCGCGGGTGCCCCTCCGCGAGGGACTCGCGAAGACGATCGAGTGGTTCAAGTCGGTGAATCTCGCCGACTACCGTGCTCCGACACCGAACTACTGACGCGGCTCGCCCGTTGCGTCGCGTCGACCGCCCGCGACGGCGGCCGCGGCCCAGACCAACGCCAAGCCCAGAGTGACGCCGGCGACGTCGAAGACCCAATCGAGCGGGTCGGCGGTGCGCCGGAACCAGGGTAGCGGCTGGGTGACCTCGTCGACGAAGGCGAAGACGGCCAACGCCGCACCCGCGCCGAGCGCGGTGCGGAGCGTCGGCCGCGACGATGCGGCCAGCGTCGCCGCCACCAGTGCGCCGAGTACCGCGTAGGCACCGACGTGCATGAGTTTGTCGGACGGCGGGTTGGGGCCGAGCAACTCCTGCGGCTTCGGGTAGTGCGTCGCCCAGACGAGGAATCCGGTGTAGGCGGCCGTGGTGGCTGCGAGCAGTCTGGCAAGCCGGTCGCGCGAGGCCGAGAGACGGTGGTCGGAGTCGCGCATGACGTGCGGCCGGGGTGGGCACCTACCCGCGAAAACGTCCAAGACTACCCCGATTTTTGGTCTTCGCCCAAGGCCATCGCTTCGCTACCGTCCGCCACCCTGGAGCCCGCCTCGGTGGTGCCGCCAGCCCGACATGCCCGTTCACTCCCGGAGTCGCCGCCGCCATGAACCGCTCGGACCTGTCGACCGTCGTCCTCGAGCTCCTGGAAAAGGAAACCGGTGAGACCTATGCCGGCATCGACGACTCGACGACCCTCCGCGAGGGGCTGAATCTCGATTCACTCGACATGGCCGGCCTGGTGCTGCACATCGAGGGCCACTTCGGCATCCAGATCGAAACCGAACTGCTCGAGAGCATCCTGACCGTGGGCGACATGCTCGACGTCCTGGAGCGGAAGCTCGCCGCCAAGGCGGGCAAGACCGCTGCCTGATCCGGCGGGCCGTTTCCGTAGTCCGGCGTCCGTCACGTCCGAGACAGCCGCCATGCACACGACTCCATCAACAGCCCATGCCGGTCAGCCCGCCGCCTGCGGGATCACCGGCCACGCGCTGGTGTCGGCCCGGCTCTCCGACATTTCGGCACTCCGCGAGCGCCCCGCGCCCCCCGGCGCACCCGCGCTGCCGGCGCGATTCCTGCGCCACTGCGATGAGCACGCGGTCGTCGGCATGCACGCCATCCTCCGCGTGCTTGCCTCCCGCGGGCCCGAATGCTCCGATGTGTCGCGACACGCCGTGGTGTCGGCTTCGTGCCAGCTCGGTCGGCTCGCCGCCGCGAAGACGCTCGCGAATCTCGCGACGGGAGGTGGCGTGAGCGTGTCGCCCCACATCGTTCCCCAGTGCTCGCTGCATTCGGTCGCCGGCGCGGTGAGCGTGGGTCTCGGGATGCACGGTCCCCATCTCGGCGTGGGCGGCGGCACCGACGCGCTGGCCGAGGGTCTCTTCGCCGCGGCCACGCTGATGCGGGCGTCGGGGACGACGGGCGAACCGCCCTGCGTGTGGCTCGTGGCCACCGAGTGGGAGGGCGAGCCGGCGCTCGACGACGCGGGAACGCCGGTCGACGACCAGGTCTGCAGCGGACTCGCGGTGGCGATCGAGCCCGACGCACCCGACCAGGCCACCGACGATGACCGCCACCGCGTCGCGGCACCGTTTCGCACCGTCCCCGCACCACTGCGCAAGGCCGCGGTCACGACGTCATCGCTCTCGCTCACGCTCCGCTTCCCGGAGGCTGCGCGGCTCCGGGTGGTGACGCCGTCGGCAACGGGCCGGCTGGCCGACTTCGCCCGCGCGCTCGACATGTGCCGTGAGGGAACGGCTCTCGTGTCGTGGGCGCTCGAGTGCCCGTGGGGTGCCGAGATCCGCGTGTCCCGCCGGCCCGGCGCCGCGACAGAGCGGCTGCGGGGGGCGGCATGAGCGGGATCCGCTCGGTCTCGAGCAACCGGGAACCGGTGGTGATCACCGGCGTGGGTGCCGTCTCGCCGCTGGGCAACTCGTTGGCAGAGATCGCCGACAACCTGCTCGCCGGCAGATCCGGCATCCGTGACATCGACCCCGGCCCGCTGGCCCGCGAGCCGCGGCAATTCGCCGCGGCCGTGGCCGAGATTCCGGAACCGCCCGCTGGCGCCGCGTGCATGGCGGCCACCGATCCGGATCCAATCGACCGGCTGGGGCGGCTGTGTCTCGTGCCCACGGCGGCGGCGCTCGCCGACTCCGGATTGCCCCGGGATCCGGCCGCGGCCCCACGAATCGGGCTCGTGCTCGGTCTTGGCGCGGAGCACCTCAAGGCGTGGGAGATCGACTTTCACGCCGGCGGCCGGCGGGTCTTCGTGCCGCGCCGCGAGGCGAGTCTCGCCCACGCGATCGCTTCCGCCGTCGGCATCGGCGGGCCGGTGGTGACCGCCGCCGCGGCATGCGCGTCGAGCGGCTACGCGCTGGCGCTGGCGAAGACGTGGCTCGACGCCGGCTGGGTCGATGCGTGCGTGGCCGGTGGATGCGACGTGCTCAGCCCCACGGCGATCGCGGCCTTCTACAACCTGCGGGCCCTGTCGCGGCGCGGCGACGACCCGACCAAGGCGTCGCGGCCGTTCGACCGCGACCGTGACGGCTTCGTGATGGGGGAGGGCGGGGCGATGTTCGTACTCGAACGTCGTGCCGACGTGAAGGCCCGTGGCGGGCGGCTCTTGGGCGAACTCGCCGGCGTGGGCATGTCGAGTGACGGCGCCCACATGGTGATTCCGAGCAGCGATCCGGTGCACGCGGCGAGGGCCATCTCGGCGGCGCTCGCCGACGCGGGCGTCGCACCGGACGAGGTGGATTATGTGAACGCGCATGCCGCGGGCACTCCGGTGGGCGACGTGGCCGAGGCGGGGGCGATCCGGTTGGCGCTCGGTGCCGCCGCCGACCGCGTGCCGGTAAGTTCCACGAAGGGCGCCTCGGGCCATCTCGTGAGCGGCGCCGCGGCGTTCGAGGCGGTGGCGTGCCTCGCCGCCATCGACCGCCAGTCCATTCCGCCGACGCTCAACCTCGAGCAACCCGACCCGCAGTGCGCGCTCGATCACGTGCCCCTCGTGGCCCGGCCCCGGGCCGTCCGCGTGGCGGCGAGCAACTCGTTCGGCTTCGGCGGCTCGAACCTGTGCCTCGTGATCCGCAGGGCCGCCTGACCACGGCGCCGTCCATCGATTCCAGCCGGAGACCACACCATGCAGAAACCATCGTCCGCAGCCAGCGCCGCCGCCCCGCAGCCGGCGGCTCCTCCCGTTCCCGTGGCCACGCTCGACGCCCTGCTCGTGCACCTCGTGGCCCACTGGCACGACTTCGAGGTGGAACACAGCGAACAGGGCCTCCACGGCAGGCTCTGCGACCTGCACCGCTTCAACTTTCTCCTCTGGCACGAGGAGGACATCGCCCGTTCACCGGCGGTGAGCGACGGCCGGATCGCGCGGGTCAAGCGGGCCATCGACCGCTACAACCAGGCCCGCAACGACGCGATCGAGAAGGTGGACGACTGGCTGGTCGCCGACCTCGCGGCCCGTGGCGTCGCGGCCTCTCCCGACGCGCCCGCGGCCACGGAGACTCCCGGCGCCGCCCTCGACCGGCTCTCGATTCTGGAACTTCGGCGCTACCACATGCGGGAGCAGGTGGAGCGTCGCGACGCGGTGGCCGAGCATCGGGAGAAGGCCGCGGGTCGGCTGGTGATCCTCGACCAGCAGCGTGACCATCTCGTGACGGCGCTCGATCGGCTCCTCGGGGAGATCTACGCGGGCGAGCGGCCGCTCCGGGTGTTCCGGCAGATGAAGATGTACAACGACCCGACGCTCAATCCGCATCTTTATCGGGCGAAGCAGTTGGGTGCCGCCGCATAGCGGCCGGGGGGCCGGCGGGTCGTGTTTCGGCGTCCGGTGGCCGGTAGACTTGTCGTGAGTTTTCCACGACGCCCCCGTAGCTCAGTGGATAGAGCGACGGTTTCCTAAACCGTAGGTCACAGGTTCGATCCCTGTCGGGGGTACTGAGTTTTTGGGTCATCCTCCACGTCGAGCGATTTTCGCGGGCCGCGTGAAGGGTTGATGGCTCCTGATGGCCCCCGAACGCTCTTGGGCGCACTGAATCGCGCATTGTTTTCCGGTCACAGCCACGCGACGTCACCAGCCGCCGCATGCTGATGAATATCGCGTAGCAACTCAACCGTTTCCGGTTCCGGGCAAGGCTCCGCTGCATCGGACGGCGGGATCACCATCTCCGTGTCAACGGCCACGATCAGCTTCGCGGTTTGAATGGAGCGGGTTCGCTTCACGCGTTTTCCAGGTATCCGTAGGGCTGCCGCATGGCCTTCACCGCCCGCCGCAGTCGGCCGCTGACGGTGTCTTCCGCAGCCGCCCGCTTGCCGGCTTGGTGTCGCTCGAGCAACCACGGGAGCTCGGCCCGCACGGCAGCCTCGATCTCGGCGTCGCTCATCGGCTTGATTGATTCCATGGGCGGCATGGTCGATCCGCGGCTGCGGACTCGAATTCGAACTGCTTCAAGCGGACGCGGCCCTGGGGAAATCGCACCGTCAGCTCGAGTTCGCCGCCCATCGCCTTCATCACCTTGCGCAGCGTCGAGATCAGCATGTCGGACTGTCCTTCGAGCTTGGCCCAGCTTGGCTGCTTCATGCCCGCAGCACGAGCCATCTGAGTCTGCGTCTTGCCGAGAGCCGCGCGGATCTCGCTCAGCACCATCTCCGCCAGCAGCTCCTGCGTGCGGCGCGCAGCGATCCGTTTGGTCTTGGCGTTGCCCGTTCGGGCGACAAGTTCCCGGAATGTCTTCGCCACGTCACTCTGCTCCGCGTTTCTTGGTCAGCTTCTTCAAGGTCGAAAGGTGTTCGGCATACAGGATGTCGGCCTTGGTGATCAGTTGGCGGTAAAACGGCTGCTGCGGCTTGCCGCGCTTGTCTCCGCCCACTAGCAGGATCGCCGCCCGCGAGGGGTCGAAGGCGAACGCGATCCGCAGTGTGTGGTCGGCCACGTCGGCCCGGAGTTCCTTCATGTTTGGGAATTTCGAACCGTTGAGCGTGTCGGCGTGCGGGCGTCCCAGAGCCGGCCCGAACAACTCAAGCAGATTCACCTTGGCCTCGATCTCAGCCCGTTCCTCGTCGCCCAGCGTCTGGAACCACTCATCGAAGACATCGGTCGTGGCCGCCGTCCACATGAGCATCTATAGCCTACGGGCTATTGCCTGAAAAGGCAAGAAAACTGCCGGCGATCGCGGCGACGCGTGGCCGCGAATACCAAAGTTGTCCCCTCGCTTTGGTAGGCTCTCCGCCCAGGTCGGGCCTACGCACCAATGCCGCCTTCTATGCCGCCCCGATCTTCCCGATCCTCTGTGCCACGGAGGCTCGCGACGATCTCGACCGCGCGAGGCGCGCCGACCCGAAGGCCCGCATGGGCACCTCCCGCAACGCCGTCCGCCGGGGGCGAAACGCGACAAGACGCGGAACCCGGGGCTCTACGAGGGGGTGAGCCAGTACCTCACCGACCTGGAAGTACCGCAGGTTTAGGCCGACCGCGCTGGTCAGCTGGCCTTGGCTGACGGCCTCGGTGCGGGAGCCCCGCGAAGCAGACCTTCGACGGAAATATCCTCGTCGATCTCCGGCCAATGGATGCCGTACCCAGCTCCCGCAACCTGCCAGTTGGTCCGCTGTTCGGGCGTCACGTGCAACAGCCGCGGAAACCAGGCGAGCGGGGCGGAAATGGTCCGGCCATCGGCCAAGTCGACGACCACGCAATCGTCGGTGCAATGCACGTTCGTCACGCGTTCACCCTGCGTCGCCATGGATAGCCTCCCGTGTGCCCCGCCAATCGGCAGCGGCCGCGTATTCGGCCTCGGCGGCCTTGCCGACGACGAGCTTAGCCATCGAGTCCGGCCTTTCGCCGGACACGGGCCTGCACATCCTCCCACGGGGAGGCCTTCATGCGACCCGCGTCAAACTCCGCCGAACGCCGCTGAACTTCAGCGAGCCATTCGGGGCTGAGGGCGGGCCAGTTCTCGGGGTGCTCGTCATCCCACACGGCGTCAACAAGCCGCAGCCGTTCAGCCGGGCTGAGCGACCGCGCGGCATCGATGATTTCCTGAAGCGTTGTCATGGGCATGGCCTGAGCGTAACCGGTTTTGCTGCCGCCGGCACAAAGTCGATCAGCACATCCGAGTAGATAATTTCCATGGGCTCGTCCTCAGCTGGCCGTGCGGCGTTGGGCTGCCTCACGGAGACGGCGTGAGTGGGCCTCCACGTCCGTGATGTCGGTTCGGTAACCGATCAGTCCAAGTTCTGCCCAGCGCTGCACCAGTGCAGAGCCCCCGAGCCGTCGCTTCGATTCGGGCGACCGGATTATCAAAGGGTCTTGGGCGGGTTGGTCAGCTTTCTTGTCCGAAACGGCCACCTCGGAATGCGGGGCATTGTCGGCCCTGATCTCCGCATCATCATCATTCCGTCTTTTCATGTGCTCGCGCCCCTGATCCGGCGGCTGGCGTGCAGGATCGTCAGGCCGATCACTTCGTCGCCCCGGTAGCGCACCACGATATCGTCGGGCCCGAGTTCGCTGTCTGTCGCCTTGGCTTCCGGCTTGAAGGCGACATACACCACGTCGGCCGGCTCGTCATACGTGCACCGCATCGTATGCCCCGGCGATTGCCGCACGGCAGGGAGCAGGTCGATAAAGGCTTGTGGATCGATGGGCAGCATGGTCATTTCGCAGCACGCGTGGTCAGGGGCATTGATCGGGCCTCACGCTCGTTTTTGCAAAAGGCTGCCAAGCTCGTGTTGGGAGAGTGGCTGCGGTACTGGCTTGCCAGCCTCCTCCAGCGTTTCGATCGCCTCGTCGACCATTTCGCAGAGTTCGATGAACACCTTGGTGGCATCGTCGCCATGGGATCCGCCGTACATCGACTCCGGACAGCTGCCGATGACGCAGTTGTCTTCGTCTGACCACTCCACGAATTTCGTGTATTTGTCGCCTTTCGTCATCGGTTCACCTCCTGCTCGGCTGAGGAGCCCCTTGCGGCACAAGCTCGCAGTGGGCGGCCGCTGACGGTGTCTTCCGCAGCCGCCCGCTCGCCGGCCTGGCGGCGCTCGAGCAACCACGGGAGCTCGGCCCGCACGGCAGCCTCGATCTCGGCATCGTTCATCGGCTTGGAG
>CAIXGY010000140.1 GCA_903919035.1 uncultured Planctomycetaceae bacterium
ACGCCGGGACAGGCGCTGGGACGCGCAAGAAAAAGGGGGGCGTCTAAGCCGCCGAGGCCACGATGGCCTCGGCTCACGCGAGCTGCACGTGCTCGGGCAAATTCAGGCCGGCTTTCAGCCGGAGAGCGTTGGCCGACGCCGGCGGGAGCGACGTGAGGCCAGTGAGATGGAGACGCCCCGCATGCCCGGCGAGGGCTACCGCCACATCCGTCGGCAGCGTCGCGAGCCCGCCGAGGTAGAGATCGCCCGGATGGCCGGCCAGGGCTGCCGCCATCGCCGGCGTCAGCGATTTGAGCCCATTGAGATACAGGAATCCTTCGTGTCGGCCAAGCGCTGCGGCGACGTCGGCGGACAGGGCATCCAGCCCGTTCAGCACGAGTGCCCGGCTGCGCTGGGCGAGCCCCGCGGCTGCCGCCGCCGTCAGCGACGTCAGGCCCGCCAGGCTGAGCATGCCGCGATGCCCGCCGAGTGCGACGGCGACGTCATCGGCCAACGACGTGAGGCCGTCCAGCATGAGGTCGCCCTGGTGAGTGACCAGCGCGATCGCTGCGTCATACTCGAGGTGCCGAAGGCCGTTGAGGGCCAACTGGCCCCGGACCTGTGCCAGGCCGGCCGCGACCTCGCCGGACAGTGAGGCAAGGCCATTGAGCCACAGAGACCCGTTGTGCCGCCCCAACGCGGCGGCCGCCCGCGCCGACAGCGTCCGCACGCCATTCAGCCCGAGCGCCCCTTCGTGCCCGTGCAACGCCTCCGCGGCAGCGTCGGAGATCGCCCGCAGGCCGTCGAATGACAGTCCATGGCAAAACCGCGAGAAGGCCGCAGCAGCCGAGTCGCAAAGCTCCGTCACCCCATCGAGTGTGATCGCGCCTTCGTGCGTCGCCAGCGCGGCGGCGGTCTCTGCGGGGAGGGATACCAGTCCGTCGAGCCAGAGCGCGCCGCCCGCGTGCCGCCCCAGCTGCGAGGCGGCTTCGGTGGTCAGCAGGGTGTACTCGTTGAGCGACAAGTCACCCCTGTGCCTGGCCAAGCTTTTAGCTTGGGGCAGGGGCAGCTCGTATCCGTCTGGTCGTGACACGAGACGTTTCCGGTCGTGGCTGGTCTCCCATGGGACCGTACCAGACACCGACGTCGAGCGGCATCCTTCTCGCGAGGGCTGTCTCCCCGCTCACCCGACGATGACCGTCGGCCGCAGGGTGGCGTCCGGAATGGCCGTGTCGAGCAGATCCACGACACGATTTGGAATGTCTCCCTGGCCGAAAAGCACGTAGTCGAGCGCCAGCTTCAGGCTGCCTCCCTTGCTCCAGCCGAAGATGATGTCGAGCGGGGCGCCCCCCTTCGTCATTTCGATGGCCAACTGGGCGATCGTGTGGGACACGGACACGACGTCGCGGGCCACGATCACGAACCGGCTGCCCTCCTGACGGGCCGAGATCACCGGGGCGTTTTGAAATTCACTGACGTCGCCGTAGTGCACCTCCAGGAATACGATCGGCACGGCCTCGGGAATGCGGTGCTTCCGCCGGATCTCCGCTTCCTTGTCGGCCAGGGAGCGGCTTCCGGGTCGATGTGGCACGAGCACGCGAAACGCCCCCTCGTGGACGATGTCGGTCCATAGCATGCGGTCGGCGTCGTCGGCGAAGCGAAATTCCTTGAGCCGCAGTTCGTCGCTGCGGGCGAATCGGGAGGTGAAGGAAATCGCCATCACCGTGGCGATGAAAATCGAGGCGATGATGATGCCGTCGGGCCGCTCGTACATGTTGGCGAGCGTCGTATAGACGAAGACGAGCGTGATGACCCCGAAGCCCGCCCGCCTGCCCCAGAGCGACGCGGCGTGTCCAGGCTCGGGCCGGACTCGGAGTTCGTGCAGCAGCGAGGCGATGCAGGCGCTGGTCATGAGCACGAGCACGCCGGTCGCATAGGCGCCCCCCTGGGCCGACACGTCGGCCCGGAAGGCGAGCGTGACGAGCAGGTTGATCAAGGTGAAGGCCACCACGAGCGGTCGGTAGGCGCCGGCCCATTCGGGTGCCATGCCGTAGCGCGGCAGGTACCGAGGCACCATGTTGAGCAGTCCTCCCATCGCGGAGGCGCCCGCGAACCAGAGGATCAGGATCGTGCTCACGTCGTAGAGGGTGCCGAACACGTTGCCGAACAGCGGGCAAATGTCGTGCGGGCTCTCCCCATGCGCGAGGTAGGCGAGGGCCCGGTCCATGGCCTTGCCCTTCACCGGCTCCAGCTGAAGTTCCTCGGCCGGAATGAGGGTGTTGGTTCCCGTGGCGAGTGAGGAGCCGATCAGAAAGAACGACATGATCAGGGCCGACACGAGCATCATGCGGCGGGTGTTGGCGACCCGGGCCCCGGCGTCGTCTGGCTGCTCCTCGGTGCCCCGCACGAGGTGGATGTGGAGCACGCCCGTCTCGAAGCCGGACAAGCCGAGCGCGAGTTTGGGGAAGACGAGCAGCGCGATGCCCGCCGCCACCCACGGCCCGGCACCCGTCAGCGGGGCATGGTCGAGGTGGTAGCGGCCCGCGGAGATTTCGGCGAACCACTGCCGCAGCAGGTCCGGATGGCTGACGAGGTGGAACACGCTCGCCGTCACGACCACGAACGACAGACCGAGGAAGGCGATCACGAGCACCGTCGCCAGTCCGACCACCTCGCCGTAGCCCTTGAGAAACATCGCCCCCAGCATCACGAGCAGGAACATCGTCACCGCCATCTGCCCCTGCATCCACGCGGGAGCCTCGCCGGCGTAGATCGGATTCGAGATCAAGTGGGCCGCCGCGTCGGCCGCCGAGAGCGTCTTCGTGATCACGAAGTCGGTCGCCGCGAACCCGATCAGCACGAGCACCACCACCTTCGCCCCCCAGCCCGAGAACATCCGCTCGATCATGCCGATCGAGCCGACGCCGTCAGGCGTCTCCCCGGCGACGTGACTGTAGATGGGCAGGGCCCCGCAGAGCGTGACGAGCACGAGCACGAGCGTGGCCAAAGGAGCCAGCGTGCCGGCCCCCTCGAACGCGATCGAGGGCTGGTAGCCCAGCGTGCTGAAGTAGTCGACGCCGCACAGGCACATGATCAGCGGCCACGCATAGTGGCGGTGATCGTGCTGGGAGTGGCTCAAGGACCTCGTCTCCGGGGGCCGCGGCAGGGCGTCGCGAGTGCCTCTGACGTTTCAGGGGAACCGGGCAGTGAAGCCGGGTGCCGTGCACTGCGGGAGCCCGACGCAAGGGCCGGGGTATCCCCAGGGCCGTCAAAGTATCGACGGAGGCCCTGCCATTCGCAACCGGACGCCGATGGAATCCGCCGCGATCGGGCACCGAGGCCGAGATGCCTCCCCACGAGAGAGCATCACGTGCGAACGAGATGAGGCGTAGGGATGGCGACCACGCGGTTCTTGCCATGGCGCTTCGCCTCGTACATCGCGTCGTCCGCGCGGGCCAGGATGGCATCTACGCCCTCGCCGGTGCCGGCGAGCGTCACGCCCACACTGATCGTCGCCCGGATGAAACTGCCGCCCACACTCACCGGCTCGGCGGCCCTGTGCCGGAGCGTTTCGGCGAATGCCACCGCCTCGTCGAGGCCGCTGACGCCGTGAAGCACCACGATCAGCTCGTCGCCCGACATTCGTCCGGCCATGTCGGCGGCGGACCGCAGCGACCCTCTGATCCGGGTTCCCAAGGCCTCGAGCACCACATCGCCGGTGGCGTGCCCATGCGCGTCGTTGATGCCTTTGAAGCCGTCGATGTCGCACCACAGCACACCGAGGTTCGGCTCGTGGCTATCGACCAGGAACCCCAGCCGTTCCAGCAACTCTCCGCGGTTGAGGAGCCCCGTCTGGCTGTCGACACGGGCCCGGTATTCCAGATCCTGCTCCATCCGCACCTGGGCGTCGATGAGGTGCATCGAGGCCACCATGCCGCTGACGACCCCCTCGGCCGTCCGATAGGGAAAGGAATGGACCTCCATCCAATGGAGGTCGCCGGAGGCCGCACGCACCAGGGCCCGGGATACGGCGCCCTGACCCGCCATCACGCGGGCTTTGTCCCGCACGTACTGTTCGCGGGTCTCAACGGACGCGAGAAACTCTCTGCCGTCGCGGCCGATGGCTTCAGCTGGCGTCCATCCGAGCACCGACGCGACCGACGGCGAGATCCACAGAATCTGGTCCCCCGGATCGAGCCGCAGGATGACATCGGTCGAGTTTTCGGCGAGGAGGCGAAATTGCTCCTCGGAGGCGGACAGCTTCTCGATCGCCTCGTGCCGTATGGTGACATCCCGCCACAAGAGGCTGATCCATCCGGCGCCGCGCATGCCTCGGAGGTCGAGCCGGCGGAGGCCGCCGCCGCGCGACATGAATGGAAAGTCATCGAGAACCAGCGGACGACCGGTGTCGGCAAGTGCGGCGAGGGCTTGCAGCAGACCCGACGAATCGAAGGCGGGAAACGAGGCGCTGAACGGCGATCCCATCAGTCGATCCCGATCGACCCGCAACCAGGCGCACGCGGCGCGGTTCACGTCGAGGCACGTGAAGTCCACGACGTGGCGGCCGGCGTCGCGTACCGGCTGGAGGATCACGTAGGGGTCGAGCATCCCCTCGAGGGTCTGTCGCAGGTGCACGGCGGCCCTGTCCGGCTGCAGCGGTGCGGCGTGTTGCCTGGCGACGTCGGCCAACCTCTTCCGAGCGTCGTGCAGCGCGCGCACGAGCCACAACACGCAGGCCAACAGGACGACGTCGGGGACGACCGTGGCCGCCAGCCACAGCCACTCGGCGGCGTCTCGCGGAGGACCGATGAATACCCTGGCCCACGCCATGGGAAACCCTAGGCGGGCGGCGGATGCCGAGGCAATGTCCAACCTCGCGCCCGGGCCGTGATCGACCGTCATTTCCCCAAGACAGGGCCCGACTCCTAGAGTTTCGGCATCCGCCAGCGCTCACCGCCACCGGTGTCCCATGGAACTCGCCCTGCCCCATGTCGTCGTGCGGATCTGTCGCCCGGGCATGGGCTCGGAGTTGGTCGCAGCCCTGAGCCTGCACCCCGTGGAAGTCTCCGAAGCGCGCGACGCCTCGGAACTGCGGCGAATCTCGGCCGGGCGACCGGCAATCCTCGTGGTGCTCGTCGAGCCCCCGGACGAGCGCGCGGCCGTGGCCGAGTCCGAGGCTGAGTTTCCGGCCGTGCCGGTGCTGATCATCACCGACCCCACACGACATCCGGTCCCGCCCGACGGTGCCGGTAGCTGCCGTGTCACTGCGGTCAGCGGTGACCAGTCGCTGCAGGATGTGTGCTGGTTCGTCCTCGAGGCAATCAGTCGGGCGGCCCGTCTGCCCGGCATTCCGGAACATCCCCTCGGGCCGGATCTCGTCGACATCGACGACCGCGGCATCGTCTCGGCCGCGCTGATTTCGGGTTTCGTGGGTCTGCGTCAAGGCGTCCTTCTGCAGTCCTTCGTCGCACCGAGTGACCGCACCGCAGTTACCAATGCGATCGAGCGGGCTCGCGCGGGCGACTCGCAGTTTCTGACGGTACGACTTCTCGACGGTCATGGCCGCCCGCTGAGCGTGGCCCTGGGGCTGCGATGTGGCGGTGACGATCATGTGTCGGTGCTGGCACAGCCCGTGATATCTGGCGGGCCGGTCGTGGGTCGTCGGGTGAACGACCGCGACCCGATCACGGGGCTGCTCACGCGCTGGGCGATGTCCCGTGCGCTCGAGGCTCGTGAGGCCTCGGGGACCACGGGCGCGAAAGCGGCGGTCATCATGCTCACGCTGGACGACTTCACGGCGATCAGCGACTACATCGGGCACCGTCATACAGACGTCACGCTGGTCCGCGTGGCAGACGCGCTGCATCGAGTCTTCCCCTATCCGGCGATCATCTGCCGCCTGATGGGAGACTCCTTCGTCGCCTACGTGGCCGGCGTCGAGGCAGACGAGATCCTGCACAGGGCGGAGCGACTGCGGCGCATGGTCGGTCGCATCGTCGTGCCTGGCACGATGCCCCCCTTTCAGCTGCGGGCCTCGGTCGGCGTGGCGAGCCTGTCAGATGGTGATCACGACCTGGCACTGCGGCTCGCGGAGGCCGCCGCCGCCGAGTCTCACGCCGCCGGGGGTGACCGGTCGATCGTCGCCGGTTCGGGCCTGTTCAGAAGCCGGCAGGCGTACGACCTGAAGGCCTGCATGGACAGTGGCTCATGGGAAGTGTGGCTGCAGCCGGTGGTGCAACCCGGTGACGGCCGAGCCGCCTACCACGAGGCGTTGGCTCGATTCGACGTCCCGGGCCGGCCATCGGCGTCGCGGGCCGACTTCTTCACGGCGGGCAGGGCGGCGGGCCTGCTCGAACGATTCGACCGAATGATGCTGCAAAGGGTCCTCGAGGTCCTGGAGGCACACCCCGACGCGACACTCGCGGTGAACGTCTGCTACGAGACCTTCATCTCATCGCCGTTTCCCGATTCGTTCCTCGACCTCATCCGGCAGACACCCGGCAACTCCGACCGGATCATCATCGAGATCTCCTCCCGGTGCGTGGCGGCGGCGGAGCAGCTGGTCAGACCCCGCCTCGAGCGACTGGCGGCCGCGGGAGTCAGGGTGGCGATCGACGACTTCGGCAGCGGGATCTGCCGCCTGCGTTTCCTCACCCAGTTGCCGCTGGCCATCGTCAAACTCGACCGTCTCGTCACCGGCTATATCGACGACGACCCGCTGCAGCGGGACTTCGTCCGCACGGTGGTGAGCCTGTGTCGTGCCCGCGGCATTACGACGGTCGCGGAATACACGCGGAGCGACGCCCAGTTCACCAGGCTCGTCGAGGACGGCGTCGACCTGTTCCAGGGGGAACTGTTCGGCATGCCGCGGCCCGTGGCCGACGTCCTCGGGATGCCTGCCACGGCCGTGTCACACGGCTGAATCGCGGCCGTGTCGGTGGCATCAGGTTCGGTTGACCGGCGACACCTCGTCGAGACGGAACTCCTTGCGGCTCATCGCCTCGTAGTGATGACCGATGTCGATCTGGGCTCCCTCGGTCACGCGGTCACCGTGTTCGTCGAGGCGGGCGTTCATGGTGGCCTTCTTGCCGCTGCGGCAGATCGTCTTGATCTCCACCAAATTGTCGGCCCACGCGAGGAGATACTTGCTCCCTTCGAAGGGCTCACCGCGGAAGTCAGTGCGGATGCCGTAGCAGAGGACCGGGATCGACAGGCGGTCGCAGACCAGCGTGAGCTGGAGTACCTGGCGTGGTGCGAGAAACTGCGCCTCGTCGACGAGGACGCAGTGCACGGGCCGGTCGGCGTGCAGGCCGCGGATCCTCTCGAAGAAATCGTAGGCGTCGTCGAACGCGATCGCATCGGCGGAGATGCCGATGCGGGAATGGATCCGAGGACCGCCGGCGCGGTCGTCGATGGCCGGCGTGTAGAGTAGCGCCCGCATGCCGCGCTCCTCATAGTTGTGGGCCGACTGCAGCAGGGTCGTGCTTTTGCCGGCGTTCATCGCCGAATAGTAGAAATAGAGTTGTGCCATGGCGGTTCAGAAGTGTGGGTGCTGATTGCCGTCGATCCCGGATTGTGACCGAATCACGGCGGTGGTTCGAGGGTGATCCACGATCGACAACCGCCGTAGTCGTCGTGCCAGGGCAACACGAGCGGCGCCGGCAGCGGCCGCACATCGACGCTCACGACGTGCAGTTCGTCGCGCCAGCGGTGAAACCGCTCGGCCACGACCGAGTCGCTCCAGACGTGGCGGGGACGAAGGGCCGCGAGTTCGGCCGGGTCGACGATCCGCCGGGTCTCTCGGACACGAGCCACGTGGCGAAACACGACCGATCCCTCCGGCGGCTTGTCAGCGTCGATGCCATCGAGCAGATCCCTGGCCTCGGGGACGAGCTGCTCGGCCGACTGGTGGAGGAACGTCGGCAGCAGAAGGAATTCGTCGGCCGCGACGGCAAAGCCACCCGCGGGCTCCGCGATGCCGCCCTTGCGGAGGATGATGTCCTGCCTGCCGGTCGTCAGGGCCCGGCAGATCGCGGCCCATTCCTTGAACGCCGTCCGCGGCTGACCGCTCATTTGGCCGGAGTACGGACGTGGATGCCGTCGGCCGTGATCTGCAGGATCTGCACGGGCAGGGCCGGGTCGTAGACGCCGATCCCGCGGATCACCACGTCCTGGCCCGCCGCGACGCCGAACAACTTCCGTGCGTCCACCGGAATCTCGCTGCCGTCCGCCCCCAGAAACCGCACGGCGGCGATCGGGGCGTTGGCCGCCCGCTTCTTGCAGAACGGGCAGTCGTCGGGCTTGTGGCCGGGCTGGGCGGCATGATCGTCGGCCGGAATCTCGAGCAGCGAGAACGACGCCTTGTCGGCCAGGAAGGGGTCGATCCCCTTCGCCCCGATCCGGCCCACGATCACGACCGGCTTGGGCTCGGTCGACAAGACGGCCTTCGCCGCGGCCAGCGACAGGGCGCCGGCCGGCTCGTCGGCCAGCACGAGGCGGCCACGGATCTCGGCTGGGTCCACGTCGGCCCTCACGTCGGCGGCACCGGCCGTCACGACGACTGCCATCACGCACGCCATTCGATACCGGCGATTCATCGGCGATCCTCCCCGGGGGGTTCGGCGGTCACGCATCCACGCAGCGTCTCGATCGCCTCCTCGACGCGGCTGGCGATCGATGCATGGGCGTCGGCGGGCGTCGGCCCCGTGCCAGGCTCGCCGTGCAGCGCGGTGTCGAGCGTGTCGAAACACTCGAACAAATCGTCGAGGGCCTGCGTGGCCTTCGCCTTCGTCTCGGCGGCCAGGCCGGACGTTCGCACCAGCCCCTGCAGATCCTCGAGCAGATGACCCAGCGTGTGCACCGCATCGTCGGCCGCATCGCGGGCGTCGGCCGCCAGGTGATCCTTCACGGCGTCGGCTGCCCGGACCAGTTGCGCGACGCCCTCACCGAGCGAGTGGGGCTCGGTGTGGGCATGGTCGTCGTGCGCGTGTGTATCGTCGTCGTGCCCTTGCTCGCCGCCGGCGTCGTGGTCGTGGTCCACCGTCGCCGCCGGTGGCGTCTTTACGGCCGGGGCAGGGGCGGGCCCGCAACCCGCCGCGAGCGTCAGCACGACGCCTGCCATACCCATCACCCGGATTCGTCTCGACACGTCGACCTCCATACAGGGAACCACTTTCGGGATCATCGTAGCCGTCAACTGCGATTCCAGACAGGCTCCGCGGACGGGTTCGCGTCGGCTACCAGCACCAGCAACGACCTGGCCGGCCGCACGAGCGGAACAGCGGTGTCCACCACGGGGCCGTCCGCGTCGGGGTGGATGTCGTCGGGAGCCGGTCGGCCCGTATCGACGAACTCCCGCCAGCGCAGCGTTCGCAGGGGCGTGGATCTCGGAAAGACGAATGTCCGGGGCGACGAGCCGGCGTGGGCCATGATGAGTACGTGCCGCGGCAGCCCATCGATGCCCCCCGCCGCCACGTCGGGACCGGCAAGGAGTTTCTCCCGGCACGGCGCTCCGAAGAAGCAGGCCAGGCTGCCGTCGACCGCATACCAATCGATGTGTTCGCCCTCCGGCGAAAACCATTCCACGTCCGGTAGCGTGCCGGACGCACTCGATCCCCCTTCGAGAAATGCCCGACGACGGAGCGTCGGGTTACCGAGGCGGAACCGGATCAACGCGCGGACGAAGCGGCCCAGATCCGCGTGGGTGTCGACGAGGGTCCAGTCGAACCACGATACGGCGTTGTCCTGGCACCAGGCGTTGTTGTTGCCGCGCTGCGTGCGGCCGCACTCATCTCCCGCCAGCAGCATCGGCACCCCCTGGCTCACGAGGAGCGTGCCGAGCAGGTTCCGCACCTGCCGCGCTCGCACGGCCGCCACATCGGGCCGGACCGTGGGCCCTTCGGCCCCGTAGTTCTCGGAAAAGTTGTTGTCGTCGCCGTCGCGATTGCCCTCGCCGTTGGCCTCGTTGTGCTTGTCGCGATAACTCACGAGATCGGCGAGCGTGAAGCCGTCGTGCGAGGTGACGAAATTGATGCTGTGGAAGGGCTGCCGGCCGTCGTCGCCGTAGAGGTCGCTCGAGCCCGCCAGGCGCGTGGCCAGATGGCCGGTCTGGGCGAAGTCGCCCCGCCAGTAGCGGCGAACGTCGTCGCGGTAGCGGCCGTTCCACTCCGCCCAGCGCATGTCGGCGAACGAGCCCACCTGGTAGGCGCCCGCCGCATCCCAGGCCTCGGCGATGATCTTCGTGTCGGCGAGCATGGGATCCTCCGTGATCGCCTCGACGACGGGCGGATTCGGCAGGATGTCGCCGTTGCGGTCTCGGGACAGGATGCTCGCGAGGTCGAACCGGAAACCGTCGACGTGGTAGTTGTGCACCCAGTGCCGCAGGCAGAGGAAGATCAGTTCGCGGACGATCGGGTGGTTGCCGTTGAGCGTGTTGCCGCAGCCGGTGTAGTTGCGGTAGGTGCCGCCGTCGTCGCCGAGCATGTAGTAGACGCGGTTCTCCAGGCCCTTGAGCGACAGCGTGGGCCCGAGATGGTTGCCCTCACAGGTGTGGTTGAAGACGACGTCGAGGATCACCTCGATGCCCGCGGCATGGAACGCCCGCACCATCTCCTTGAACTCGCGGACCTGGCAGCCCGGCTCCGTGCCCGCCGCATACCCGCGGTGCGGGGCGAACAGGGCGAGCGGGTCGTACCCCCAGAAGTTGCGGCGGACGGATCCTTCGGGGCCGGGAACCGCGGCGGCGAAGTCGTGCACGGGCATGAGTTCAACGGCCGTCACGCCCAGCGACTGCAGGTAAGGAATCTTCTCGATCACCCCCAGATAGGTGCCGGGATGGCCCACGCCGCTGGTGGGACTGGCGGTGAATCCGCGGACGTGCAGTTCGTAGATCACGGTGTCGGCCAGGCCGCGACGGACGTGTCGATCTCCCTGCCAGTCGAAGGAGTCGTCGATCACGACGCACTTGGGCGGCCGCAGCCGGCCGTCGGGGCCGATCGTGAATTCGCCGGCGAGCGCCCGGGCATACGGATCCACGAGCCGGGCGGCTCCGTCGAACCGCTGGCCACGGTCGGGATCCCAGGGCCCGTCCGCCTGGAAGTGATACAGCTGGCCGGGCTGCAACCCGGGCACGTAGATGCTCCAGATGTCGCCCCAGCGATCCTTGGCCGGATCGAGCGCGATGACCTCGGCCGGCTCGGCGTCGCCGACCCCGTCGTAGAGCAGAACCCGCATGGCCGAGGCGGAGCGGCTGTAGACGACGAACTGCACGCCCCCCGAGCGGCGACGGACGCCCTCGTGGAGCAGGGCGCCGTAGGGCAGGGGATGGGCGAACTGCAGCGGGGGGAGCGGCTCCCGACCGTGGGCGCGGCGGGCAATGGCTGATTTCCGCGGCGGCATGACGGAATCATACCACCGGTGCGGCGAGCCACGCCCCACTCCCTTGCGACCCGGCAGGCCCCGGCGATGATAGCGACGTGAGCGGAGCCACCTACTCCACCGCCGGCGTCGATCTCGCCCTCTACCGCGAGGGCATGTCACGACTGCCGGCGCACATGCGACGGACGCTCTGCCCGCGCGTGGTGAGCCCCGAGGGGGGATTCGCGGCCCTCTTCCAGCTCGACCTCAAGGGGCTCTTCTCCCGGGGCTACGAGGATCCACTGCTCGTGTCGTGCACCGACGGCGTGGGTACGAAGCTCAAGGTGGCCGTGGCAGCCGGCGTGCACGACACGGTGGGCATCGACCTCGTGGGCATGAGCGTCAACGACGCCTTGTGCATGGGGGCCGAGCCGCTGTTTTTCCTCGACTACGTCGCCATGTCGCACGACGACCCCGACCTGCTCGAGCAGATCGTCCGTGGCATCGCCGACGCCTGCGTGGAGTGTGACTGTGCTCTCGTCGGAGGCGAGACGGCGATCCTCCCCGACATGTACCAGCGTGGCGAGTACGACCTTGCCGGCTTCTGCGTCGGCGTCGTCGAGCGGAAAAAGCTCGTCGACGGCAGGGCCATCGAGGCCGGCGACGTGGCCATCGGGATCGCCTCGAGCGGCCTGCATTCCAACGGCTTCAGCCTCGTCCGCAAGGCGGTCTTCGAGATGGGCAAGCTCTCCGTCACCGACCGCGTCCCGACGCTCGATGGACGCACCGTGGCGGACATCCTGCTCGAGCCGACCCGGCTTTACGCCCGGCCCGTGAAGGCCGTGCTCGCCCACTACCGCGTCAAGCACGTGGTCCACGGGATCGCCCACATCACCGGCGGCGGGCTCGTGGAAAACCTGGCCCGCATCGTGCCGCCTCAGGTGCAGGTGATGCTCGACCGCGGCTCGTGGTATGTGCCGGCGGTGTTTCCCTGGATCCAGGGGCTCGGTGGCATCGCGGCCGACGAGATGGAACGGGTGTTCAACATGGGCGTGGGGATGGTGCTCGTGGTCTCCCCCCACTTCGCCGATTCGATCCTGGCACAGCTCGGCGACCTCGGTCACCGCGCCGCCCGCATCGGCACGGTCCGCACCGCCGACGCGGCCGATCCCCGGGTCGTGCTTCGCTGACTCAACGCCCCGCGGGGGCGGTTCCCGCGGAGGCGGCGCGGATCTCCGGCGGCGGACAGCACGACGGCCCGGCCTGCTCGAGGGCCGCGAGCAGTTGAGACTCCGTGATCGCATCGCGGAGCACGATCGGCTCGCGCGGCGAATCACCCGGCTTGCCGCCCGGGAAGATGACCAGGAACGGGATCGACCGGCTGCCCATGCTCGCGAGGAAGCGGTCGATCTCGGGGGATCGGTCGGTGAAGTCGGCAAGGATCGGCACGACGCGATTCCGCCGGATCGCCTCCGACACCTTCTTCGTCTCGATCGCCGTGGCCAGGTTCGTCTTGCAGGTCGGGCACCAGTCGGCCGTGAAGTCCACCAGCACGGTCGCGCCCCCATCGCGGTGCGTGGCGAGCTGCCGCACGGAGAACGGCTGCTCCCATTCGATGAGCGGCCGTCCGCCCGGGCCGACGTGGGGACCGAGCCAGAAGAATCCCGTCATGCCGACCGCCGTGGCAAGCGCCAACGCCTGCACCCAACGGCCGAACCCGACCGCCCCCACACGCTCCTGCTGCCGCCCCACCCACCAGCAGCCCATCCAGATGCCGATCAGCATCACGAACGTCGGCACGAACCACACCGGCTGTTGCCGCAGCATGAAGAACAAGTAGGCCACCGTACCCAGCATCACGAAGCCGAGCAGCTCCTTGAACGTGGCCATCCACGGCCCGGGCCGTGGCAGGAACCGGACCAGCCCGGGAAACAGTCCCACGAGGATGTAGGGCAGGGCCATGCCGGTGGCGATCGAGCCGAACACGGCGTAACTCACGGCCGTCGGCTGGCCCAGCGTGAAGCCGAACACCGGCCCCAGGAACGGTCCGCTGCAGGGCGTGGCCAGCACCGTGCCGAGCACGCCCTTGAGGAACGAGCCGAGGGGCCCCTCTTTCGTCTGCACGTGGCCGGCCTGCTCGCCGATGAACCCAGGGATCGGGATCTCCCAGACTCCCAGGAACGAGAGGGCGAACGCGAACACGATGCCGAGCATCGCGATGCGGAACGACACGAACTGAAACTGCTGCCCCCAGCCGAGGTTCGTGCCGGCCAGGCCGATGTTGGCCGCGACGCTCGCCGTCGCCAGCGCGAAGAACACCGCGTACACGCCGGCGCAGTACCAGAGGTTCATCTCGAACACCTCACGCCGGGCCCGACCCGACTGCTGGGCGAACGACAACAACTTGAGCCCGAGCACCGGCAGGACACAGGGCATGAGATTCAGGATCAGGCCCCCGAGCAGGCCCGATAGCAAAGCGAGGGGCAGCGTGAGCGGGGCCGACGTGCCGGCAGGCGTGCCGGCGACCGGCGTCGCGGTCACGACCGGCGCCGGCCCAGCCGCCGCGGTCAGGGCCAAGGGGGCCCGAGCCGCGTCGGCGTATCGTGCCGCCGAGAAGGTCATGTCACCGCCGTCGCGGCTCTGCGAGATGCGGACGCCCGTCGGCGGATCACAGGTGGTGTCACTGCACGTCTGCACTCCGATGACGATGTCGATGGGCTTGGCTTCCTCGACCTCCAAGTCGAACGCGACCGGTCCCTCGACCGCGCCCGCCCGTGCCAGTTCCTCGTTCGCGGCCACCCGCGCTGCGGCAGCGGTCGCCCGAATCACCCGCGCCGCTTCGCCGCTGCCCGACGCCACGATCGTCGGCTTGCCCTGGCCGATGCCACTCGTGCCGCTGGCCGATGGCTTGTAGACGTGCCAACCCTCGTCGGGAACGACGTCGATGACGAGACGGCGTCCTCCCGCCGCAGACCGCAGCGCCACCCGCACCTCGGCATGCGTCCGCTCGGGCCGGTGGACCGTCGCCGCGGCCAGCGGGCCGGGACGGTCGGCGGCGCGGGCGACCGCTGAGGCCGTGAACGCGATCGTGTCGGGCGGCGTGCAGGCACTGTCCTGGCACAGTTGCAGCATGACGGTGCCGCGGACCTCGCCGGTGCCGGGCTCCAGTGGCGCCCGCCACGTGACCCGGCCCGCATGCTCCTCCAAGACGAGCCCTTTCCAGGCCGGCACGTCGTCCACGGTGTGCCGGGTCGGCTCCGCGTCGGGCGCGAACAGCCCCGCCGTGCGGCGCGGCGAGTCGGCAGCCAATTCGATCACCGTCGCCCGGGGGCCGCCCGGCCGCTGCGTGATGGAATAGAGGTGCCAGCCGTCGTCGAGCGTGGCCGTGACCGCCAGCACGTCCGGCTGGCCGCCGGCCCCGGGCTCGATGGCCGCAGTGATCGAGACCGGCCGACCAAGTTCGGCCACCACCCCGGCCAAGGGATCGAACGGGGTGGACTCCGGCGCGGCATCGCCGCGGCAGACGGCGCCGTTCGCGAAGACGAGGGCAACCGTGACGGCGACCCACAAACCGCCCAGGCGTAAGCGTCGATCCATCTCGGCGTGCTCGGTCGAGGCCGCTGCCCGGCCGCAGCCGCCGGGCGACCCAATCCCTGGGTGTTGTCGTCGCCCCAAGTCTACAAACTGCAATTTCCGCGGGTCAAACGGGGATCCCGTCACGATCCGGAAAGACGCTCCACTGCCGCCGGCATGTCGGCGAGCAGCCGGTCGATGCGGCTGAGCACGGCCGCAGGATTTGGAAACGTGCGCCCCTCCTCCAGCGTCCACCGAAACCAGTTGTCGAGACCGCAGAGGACACCCGCCGCATGGAGGGAGGCGACGAGCCGGCGTTCCGTCGGCTCGAGCGGCCGCACCGACTCGTAGGCCGTCAGTGCCCGGGCCCACGCCAAGGCGGGATCAGCCGTTCGAGATCCATGCACTGATCGCCACGAACCGGCCAGACGCGCGATGTCGGCGGCCGGGGTGTCGACTCCGGAGGCATGCACGTCCACGATCCCTGCCACGCGTTCACCGAAGTCGGCCGCATAGATCACATGATCGCTCCAGATGTCGCGGAGCACGACCTGCAAGGGAACGTGCTCCACCGGCCACGCTGCCAGGATCCGCAGTGCGCTGCGGCCCGCGGGCGACTCGACGACGTCACAGGCCAGATCGCGCCGCGCGAGGACTGCGGCGGAGGCGTCCGTGACCGTGCGCACCACGCGACTGCCCCATGGTCGCGCGATGAGCTCGGCCGCCTGCGCGCGTCGGCGGAGCATGCCCGGCGATGGTCCGCGAACGGGCGAATGACCCGGCAGCGTCGCCGCGGCGACATGGACGCGAGCGAGCGCCATGAGCGCGGCGGCCGCCTGCGGGACACTGGGCGCGTCGGTCACGACGCCCTCGACGAAGGGCACGAGCTCCCAGTGGATGCCCCCCGCGTCGGTCACCACCGTCTCGCCACGCGACGTCTCACGGGCGACCGGCACCTCGGCGACGCCGCAGCCGGCGAGGTGCCGCACGAACCCGTGCACCCATGCGGCTCGCTCGCGGGACGCATCCGGCACGAACGACTTGAGCACGAACCACTGACCGCCGCCGAGTGGCCGCACACGTCCGATCCAGCAGCCTGAAAATCCGGCACCGCCCAGCGAGCCACCCTCCGGCTCCACCGCCCCGAACCATGCGGCGAATGCGTCCCGGGCGCGACCCGTGAGGCGTGCTGCAGAGGGCGGAACTGGCGGCGGCATCACACCGGGCCCAGGATTGGTGTGCGAATCACCACGATGCTACGCTTCGTCGACGGCGGGTGTCGAAGCCCCGCGGAGAGCCGAACGAGGAAATCGTGATGCCGGGCACACGCTGGCAGTGGGTGCATCGAGAGACGCTTCAAGCCGCGATGATCCTGGCGTCCAGCCTCCCGTTGGCGGCCGCTCCCTCGATGATCGCCCTGGCTGTCACCCCGTCGACGGCCAAGGCCGACCCGGGCAAGCCCGAGCAGCCCGCAACGCCGCCGGCCACCGCCGCGCAGGCGCCCCCGTCGCCCCCCACGACCGACCCGAAGACGGGCAAGCCGCTGTTCGGCGTGCTGCTCAAGGACGCCACGCGGGTCGACGGCCTGATCCCGCTGTGGCGCAAGGACGACAAGGTCTACGCGGAACTCTCCGATGCCATCCTCGGCAAGGATCTGTTCGTGCTGATCTCGATCGCCCGGGGCATCGGCGAGGGTCGCCTCCTCGGCGGCATGAGCTGGGGCGAGGGGGACGACTGGGTCTGGCAGTTTCGCAAGGTCGACGACTCGATCCATGTCGTCCGTCGCAACGTGCGGTTCTTCGCGGACAAAGGGAGCCCCGAGGAAAAAGCGGTCGACCTTGCCTACACCGATAGCGTGCTCTTCTCGGTGCCGATCGCCACCACGAGCCCGGCAGGCGGTCACGTGATCGACCTCGGCAAGATCTTTCTCACGGACCTGCCCCAGATCGCCCGCAAGCTGGCCGGCTTCTCGTTCGCCGCCGATCGCTCCACCTGGGCCCGCACGAAGGGTTTTCCCGACAACGTCGAGCTGCAGGTGGCCGCCACCTACGGCTCCGGCGGCACGACCACGATCGACAGCGTGCCCGACAGCCGCGGCCTCACGGTGAACGTGCACTACTCGATCAGCCTCCTGCCGCAGAACGCCTACCGGCCGCGGCTCGCTGACGACCGCGTGGGCTATTTCGTCACGGCCCTCAAGGACTTCTCTCAGAAGGCCGACGAGGACCGGTTCGTCCGATACATCAACCGGTGGAACCTCGAGAAGGCCGATCCGTCCGCCCCCGTCTCACCACCGAAGAAGCCGATCGTGTTCTGGATCGAGCGAACCGTTCCCTTTCGCCACCGGCAGGCCGTCCGCGTGGGCATCGAGGCGTGGAACGCCGCTTTCGAGAAGGCCGGATTCTCGTCGGCGATCGAGGTGCGGCAACAGCCCGACGTGACCGACTGGGATCCCGAGGACGTCAACTACAACACCTTCCGCTGGATCACCGCCGGCCAGAGCTTCGCCATGGGCCCCAGCCGGGTGAACCCGCGGACGGGCCAGATCCTCGACGCCGACATCATCTTTGACGGCGACTTCCTCCAGTTCTGGCGGAACGAATACGAGACCTTGGCCCCGCGGGCGGTGGACGGGTTCACCGGCCGCGAGGCCCGCCTCGCCGGCTGCCGCTGCTCCGCCGCCTGCATGCTCTCCGACGGCCACGCCCGCGAGACGGCCCTGGCCGCAACCGTCCTCGCGGCGACTGCCGAGGGAGCGCTCTCCGAGGCGGAAAAGGAGAAGCTCGTGACGCAGGGGCTGACTTTCGTGGTCATGCACGAGGTAGGGCACACGCTCGGCCTGCGGCACAACTTCAAGGGCAGTGCCGTCCGATCGCTGGCCGACATCAACGACGTGACGAAGACCGCGGCGTCGGGGGCGAGCACGAGCGTGATGGATTACCTGCCGGCCAACATCATGCCGAAGGGCCGCGCCCAGGGAGACTTCTACACGGCGACCCTCGGACCCTACGACTATTGGGCGATCGAATACGGCTACACGCCGCCGACGGGCAACTCACCCGCGGCCGAACGGGCCGCTCTCGAGAAGATCGCGGGCCGCAGCGCTGAGCCGGCCCTGGCGTACGCCACCGACGAGGACGCGGAGCCTGGCGACCCGGATCCGTACGCCGTGCGTTTCGATCTCGGCGCGGACCCGCTCGAGTTCGCGGCCATGCGTGCCGACCTCGTGGCCCAGGTGATGCCGACGATCGTCGAGCGGCTGACGGCCCGGGAGCCGGACGGCAGCGGGGGTGGCTACGAGCGGGTGCGGCAGGCGTTCGGCGTGCTGCTTGCCGCCCACGGTCAGGCCATGAACCTCGCGGCCCGGCTCGTCGGCGGCGTCGCGACGTCGCGGAGCCACCGTGGCGACGCCGGTGCGGCCGCGCCGTTCCGCGTGGTCGATGCCGCCCGGCAGCGGGCGGCGCTCGATCTGCTGGAGAACCGACTGTTCGCCGCGGAGCCGTTTGCGGTGTCGCCCGATCTCCTCAACCACCTCGTCGCGCCCCAGTGGCTCCACTGGGGCGCCGATGAGGTCGATCGTCAGGACTATCCGGTCCACGATGCCGTGCTCGCCTGGCAGGACAGGGCGCTCGGCCGACTCCTCGACCCGGTCACGCTCGCACGGATTCGCGACAATGAACTGAAGGTGCCCGCCGATCAGGATGCCCTGACCACGGCCGAACTTCTCGGCCGGCTCACGCGGGCCATCCTCGGCGACATCGACGCCCTCGTGGCCGGCGACCACACCGACCGCAAGCCCGCGATCGGCAGCCTGCGTCGGGCGCTGCAGACGGCCTACGTGGACCGGCTGTCAGCCCTCGCACTCGGCACGGGCGGCGGCACCCCGGAAGCCCGCACGCTCGCCGCCGCACAACTCCGCGGACTGGTCGCGATGATCGACGCTTTGCCAGACAAGGCCGATCTGAAACTCGACACGACCACGCAGGCCCATCTCGACGCGCTCAAGGCCCGGGCCCGTCAGGTGCTCGACGCGAGCCTCCAGTTGCCGCGGCCCTGAGGGCTCTCCACTCCCGATGCCCGACCAACCCCGGATCCTGCTCATCACCCCGGATCTCATGATCGCCAGCCGACTCGCCGGCGCGGCAGTGGCGTGTGGCTGGGCGCTCGACTCGATCGTCGGCCTCAACGCGACGCCGCCTGCCACGGGCTACCGGGTGGCGATTCTCGACCTGCAGGGGTCGCCGGCCGCCGGTGGCGACCTCGTGGCCCATGCCCGGGAGCGGCTGACGACGCTCGGCCCGCAACCCGACACCGGCCCCGCGCTCGTGGCCTTCGGCCCGCACGTGGCCCACGAACGCCTTGCCGCCGCGCGGGCCGCCGGGGCCGACGACGTCGTCAGCCGGGGCGAACTGCTCGGGGCATTCGCCGCGGTCATCGGCCGGCACGTCGTCTGACGCTCAGTCCGTCTCATGCGGATCCCACGTGAGTCTCACGCGTGAGGAGGCACGTCGTCGGCAGCCGGCCCCTGCGCCCAACCGGCTCGGCACGGGCATTCTCAACGCGGATTGGCCGCGTTGACCCCGAGCAGCACGCACGAGCCGCATCAGGCGTGACTCGTCTCACCGGGCTCGTCGATCACGACCTCGTCGAGCTCGGTGCCATCCACGTCGCGGCGCAGCACGAGGTAGGCGGCCGTGGCGATCGACCAAAAGTAGCCCCAGCCGAACGACGAGAGCAGCTGCTCCAGGCCCCGGGTCCAGAAGGCGATCGCCCGGATGCCCCAGGCGTCGGCCGCCGGGCCGGCGGCGGACAGGCCCTGCAACACCTCGGCGGTTCGCGAATGGCCCATGCCGAAACTCGCCGCCCACATGGCGAACGTCCCGGTCAGGTCGGCGAAGACACCCGCGACGGCCAGCGCCGGTAGCGCCACGACCAGGGCCACGGCGGCATAAAAGGCGTAGTGGAGCGGCCGCTGGTAGAGGTACGAAAACGCGGTCGAGATGGCCTGAAAACTGTCGCCGCGTTCGACCCCGATGCAGGCCACCATGAGGGGCCAGCCGGCCACCACGCCCACGGCGAGGATGGCGAGCACGACCGCCCCGAGCAGAACGAGCGGCCAGACAGCCCCGGCGAAGGCGAGCCCCCACCCGGTCCGCATGAGCAGCCCGAGGATCGCCCCCGGGATGCTCAAGGCGACGATTCCCACCAGCACGAACAGGACGGAACCGAAGGCGCTCGTCCACTTCCGCGAGCCGAACAGCGTCGCGCCGACCACGCCGGGCGCATCCTCGTCGACGAGCTTGAGCGCGACGTGCCGAGCGATGGCTGTCCCGAAGATCGACCACACGAGCACGAACCAGCCGACACGGGCGAGTGCTCCGGCGGCCTGCAAGAGCGTGGCTGACGGGCGGAACGGGATCGCCACGAGGTGGGCCACGTCGGCGGCGACGGTCGGCAGGCGATCCGCGAGACCGGCCAGCCAGGGCACCGCCCTGCGGCTCGGGAGGAGCGCGTCGGCGCCGGGGACACCACCCGCCGGGAGAGCCAACGCGATCTCATCGGCCTTGGCGGCCGCGATGGCGGCCGCCGCCTGATCTTCGCCGCCGAGCCCGAGCTGGTCGGCGGCCGACCAGCCGCCCCAGGTGGCCAGCGCCCCAAGGGCAGCCAGCAGGATCACGGTCGGGGCGAATGCCGCCCCGGCGGCACGAAACAGGATCCACCACGGCAGGGCGTCGGCCCAGCGCACCTCGTGGACGACCGTGCCGGAAGGATCACCGTCGTGGGCCATGACTGTCACCCCGTGATGGGCCAGCGTCGCCCGCGGGACGCCCCGTCGGTCACGACGGCCGCGGAGTATACGCAACGGCCGGAAAACCGCCCCGGTCGCCGATCCGCGTCATTCGGCGTCGGCGTCGTCTCCCGACAGGCCGGCCGACTCGTCTTCGGCCGGCCGTCGCTGCAGGGGGACGCCGTACCCTTCGTCGAGCCAGCGGCCCAGGTCGACGAGCCGGCAGCGGTCGCTGCAGAAGGGCACCGTCGGCGTCGTGACGACATCCACTACCGCATCGCAGACCGGGCACTTCGGCATCGTCAGTCCTTCGCCGCCGAACCACCCGTCGAGCCGCCGGCATCGGACTTTTTCCCGGAGCCGCCGTCCGCCTTTCCGGTTCCGGAGTCGGCCGCGGCCCCCTTTTTGTAGGACTCGCTGCGGTAGTCGGTCTTGTAGAAGCCCGACCCCTTGAACATGATCGCGCCGCCGGCCCCGATCAGCCGCCGGAGCTTCGGCTTCTTGCACTTCGGGCAAGTCTTCTTGGCGTTGTCGGTCATCGACTGGAACAGCTCGAAGGCGTGCCCGCAGCCGTCGCAGACGTAGTCGTAGGTCGGCATCGTTCACTCTCCCTTCGCCACGATCACCTGTGCCGGACGCACGACTCGGTCGTGGAGCGTGTAGCCCCGGCTGGCCGTCGCCATGATGGTGCCGGCGGCCGTGCCCGGCGCGGGCTGGTGCAGGATCGCGTCGTGCACCGCGGGGTCGAACACGGCGCCGTCGGTGGCGATCGTGCGGCAGCCATGCGCCTCCAGCAGTTTCTCGATCTGCTGGGCGGTCATGCGAAAGCCAGCCCGCAGGCTCTCGACGTCGGCCGCCTTGTCGGCGGCCTCGATCGCCCGCTGGACGTTATCGAGCACGGGCAGGAGGTCGCGAAGCAGGTCGAGTTCGCGATACTTCTGGGCCTCCTCATACTCGCGGCGGGAGCGTTTGCGGTAGTTCTCCAGTTCGGCCTGAATCCGCAGGACCCGATCCTGTGCCTCGCGGAGCTGCTCGTCGGCCGCCGGGGCGGCGACCGGCTCGGCCGCGGAATCTGCGCCGGGCACGGCCTCCGCGTCGTCGTGTTCGTGCGTGGTCATGATGCTTGTCGATTCTCCTGCTGATCCTGGTCGGCGCCGCCGAGGCCCTGGAAGTATTCGGCCAGTCGGCCGAGAAAGCTCGTTCGTTTCGGGTTCACAGCGGCATGTTCCTCGGCGGCCAGTTCGCGGAGCAGGCCCTCCGCCTTTGCCGAAAGTTGCCGCGGCACCTCGACGTGAACATGCACGTGGAGGTCGCCGAGCCCCCGACCCCGCACCTCCGGCATCCCCAGGCCGCGCACCCGAATGACGTCACCGGACTGCGTACCCCGCGCGATTTGCAGCGGCTTCGGGCCGTCGAGCGTGGGCACCTCGACCGTCGCGCCGAGCGCCGCCTGCGTGAACGTGATCGGCACCTCACAGCGGAGGTCCCGGCCTTCGCGGACGAGGAACGGATGCTCCTCGATCTCGATCACGACATAGCAGTCGCCCGGCGGCCCGCCGTGGCCGCCGGGTTCGCCCTCGCCGGCAAGCCGCACCCTGACGTCGCCATCGACGCCCGCGGGAATGTTCACCTTCCGCTCCACCTGCTCCTCGGTGACGCCATCGCCGGCGCACGTGGGGCACTTCTCGCGGATGACGCTCCCCGCACCGCGACAGGCCGGGCACGTCGTCTGCATCCGGAATACGCCGGCCTGCTGGATCACCTGCCCCTGGCCGCCGCAGTAGTCGCACTTCTGCGGCGCGGTGCCGGGCTTCGCGCCGCTCCCGTCGCAGGTCGGACAGGGCTCGTGCCGCGCGAACGCCACCGTCTTGGTCGCCCCCCGCGACGCCTCAAGGAGCGACAGCGTCACCTGACAGAACACGTCTCGGCCCTTTCGCGGGCGGTTGCCTCTGCGCCCGCCACCAAAGGCGTCGCCGAAGATGCCGCCGCCGAACAGGTCCCCAAAGGCCTCGAAGATATCGCCGATGTCGTTGAAATCGTGGGCGCGGCCACCCTGCAGACCGGCGTGTCCGAAGCGGTCGTACCGGGCCCGAAGATCCCCGTCCGACAACACTTCGAACGCCCGAGCCGCCTCCTTGAATCGTCCGGCCGCCTCCTCGTTGCCGGGGTTGCGGTCGGGGTGGAACTTCAGCGCGAGTTTGCGGTAGGCCTCGGTGATCTGCGCGGAGGTGGCGCGGCGATCGACGCCGAGGACCTCGTAGAAATCACGCTGTTCAGCCATGGCCGCACAAGACCGTCATCGCGAAGACCGACCACCCAGCCTCGAGCGTCGGGAACACACGCCTGCCGGCGACCGGGTCGGAGGCCCGGCCGACGCTTCCAGCCCGCCACGGCCACGACGGCCTGGCGGGCGTGAACTCAGCGCACGCTGCCCTCGATCTTCCGCTTCTTGGCTTCGTCCTTGTCCAGGCTGGTCACCAGGGCCTCGGTCGTGAGCAGCAGACCCGAGATGCTCGCCGCGTTCGTGAGCGCCACGCGAACCACCTTCACCGGGTCGATGATGCCCGCCTTGAGCATGTCGACGTACTCGCCCTTGTTGGCGTCGTAGCCGATGTTGACATCCTTCTGGGCCACCTCGTCGGCCACCACCGCGCCGTCGATCCCGCCGTTCGACGCGATCTGGCGAATGGGAGCCTCGAGGGCGTGAAGGATGATGTCCACGCCGATCTTCTCGTCGCCCTTGGCCTGTGCGCGGGCCTTTTCCACCGCCTCGCGGCAGCGGAGCAGGGCCACGCCACCGCCGGGGACGATGCCCTCCTCGACGGCCGCGCGGGTCGCGTGGAGCGCGTCCTCGACGCGGGCCTTCTTCTCCTTCATCTCGCTCTCGGTCGCGGCACCGACGTTGATCACCGCCACGCCGCCGGCGAGCTTCGCCTTCCGCTCCTGGAGCTTCTCCTTGTCGTAGTCGGACTTAGTATCCTCAATCTGGTTCCGAATCTGCTCAATCCGGGCCTGGATGTCTTTCTTCGCGCCTTCGCCCTCG
>CAIXGY010000141.1 GCA_903919035.1 uncultured Planctomycetaceae bacterium
ACCTCCAGGTCCGGATAGGGTGCGGCCACGGACTCGCGCGTGATCGACAGCGCGTTGTTGGCCTCGCCAGTGCCATCCCCGTTGAACTCGAAGAGGTCCGCGGACGAGTCCGTCGTGACCTGGATCGAGAGCGTGCCGATGCCGCGGGCACCGTCGGGGAGCGTGAAGGAATACTCGCGTGCGAGCGACCCGCCGGCCGCGACCAGCGAGTCGTTGTACGACGTCGTGTCGACGAGCACCTCGCCGGTCGTCGTGTTGACGACGCGAATCCGGTCGTGCCAGCCGCGCGGCGTGGCGGCGTTGCCGGTGTTGGCATCGTTCCACCGGATCGTCACCAGGCCGCCCGAGAGGAGCGACGCCTGCGTCACGCGGAGGTCCGTCACCTGCAGGTCGGGATAGGCGGCGAGCGTGGACTCCCGCGTGATCGAGGCGGAGTTGTTGGTCTCGCCGGTGCCGGAGCCGTTGTATTCGGCGACCGCCGATGACGGGTCGCCGTCGTCCGCGATCACCTGGATAGAAAGCGTGCCGACGCCGGGCAGCCCGTCCGGCAGCGTGAAGGAATAGTCGCGGGCCAGGGAGCCGCCGGCCGCGATCCCGATGGCATTGAAAACCCGCTCGTTGAGCAGCGTCTGACCGGTCGTCGTGTTGACCACACGGACGCGGTCGTGCCAGCCGCCGGCCGCCGTCGCGATGCCGGTGTTGCGGTCGGTCCACTGGACCGTGACACGTCCGCCCGAGGCGAGCGTCGCCTCGGCGACCGTGAGGTCTGTCACGGTGAGGTCCGGATAGGGGATGAGCGTCGATTCCCGCTCGATCGTGGCCGCGTTGTTGGTCGTGCCCGTGCCGGCGGCGTTGTGCTCGTAGAAGGTCGCGGTCACGTTGGGCGTGACCGTGATCGACAGCATGCCGGCGCCGCTCGTGCCCTCGGGGAGGTTGAACGACTGCGAGCGGGACAGCGAGCCGCCCGCCTCGATCACGCCGCTACTGGGCGACAGCACCTGGAACAGCGTCTCCCCGGTGGTGAGGTTCACCACGCGAACGCCGTCGTACCAGGCGGCGCTCGTTGCGGCGTTGCCTGTGTTCTCGGTCTTCCACTCGACCGTCAACAGGCCATCGGCATGGAGCACGCTCTGCGCCACGGTCAGCCCGGTGACGACGACGTCGGCATAGGGGGCGAGCGTGGACGCCTGGGTGAGCGTGGCCGTGTTGTCGGTCTCGCCGGTGCCGACGGCGTTCAATTCCGCGATCGACGCGGAGGCGTCGGCGGTGACGCGGAACTCGAGCGTGCCAACGCCGGCGTCACCGTGTGGCAGGGTGAACGAGTATTCGCGGCCGACGGAGCCACCCGCCGTGATCGCCGTGGCCTGGCCAACCAGGGTGTCGACGAGCGTGTCGCCGGTCGCGGTGTTGATCACTTGGACGCGGTCGGACCAGCCGGACGGCGTGTCCGCGTCGCCCGAGTTCGTGTCGCTCCAGCGGATCGTCACCAGGGTGCCGGACTGCAGGCTGGTGGGCGACACGGTGAGCCCGCCCACGACGAGGTTCGGCGCCCGCAGGTCGAACGAGACGGTGTGCGAATCGGCCGTGCCGTCGGCGTTCTGGTCGAGCCGGTTGCCCGCGAGGTCGCGGATCGCGTCGCCGAGCGTGAGCGTGTAGCCGCCCGCACGGGACGGTGCCGAGAACTGCACCGTCACCTGCGTGCCGTCGGCGCTCAGGCTCACCGCCGAGATCGAGCCGCGCAGGTCACCGGCGCCGGGGCCGGTGAAGGCCGTGATCGCCGCCGCCGTCACGCTCGCCGCGTCGAGCGGCTCATTGAACGTGAACGTGACCGTGTTCCAGCCAACCGCGACCGGCGACGCGGGCGCCGTCGACACCACGCGGGGCCCGACCATGTCGACGCGGAAGCTGCCGGCGAAGGCGGCGGTCGCCGCCCCGCCGAGACCGGTCATGGCGCCCGCTGAGAGCGCGTATTCGACCGTGCCGCTCGTCGCCGGCACCGACACGTCGAACCGCACCGTCCGGCCGTCCACTTGCGTGACGCCCGTGACCGTCGCGCCGGCCGTGGTGAACACGAGGTCGGAGGCCTGCACCGAGTCGGCCCGCACCGCGTCGTCGAACGCTATCAGGATCGACGTC
>CAIXGY010000142.1 GCA_903919035.1 uncultured Planctomycetaceae bacterium
GCCACGGCCATCGCGTTCGTCCGGACCCCGGTGATCCTCGCGATCGCCGCCGGGATCGGCGCGAGCGCGCTCGGCCTCGCCACCGTGCTCGACGCGACGGCGCCGGGCGAGGCCGCGCTCACGACGCTCCGCTTCCTCTCCGCGATGACCACGCCGCTGATCACGCTCGTCATCGGGGCGACCACCCGGATCACGGCGGGCTCGCTCGGCCTGCCCCTGCGCACCGTCGCGGTCCGCATGGCGCTCTGGGTGGGACTCGCCTTCGCCTTCGCCTGGTTCGTGACGAGCGTGCTCGGGCTCGACGCCCTCTTCGCTGCCGCGATCTTCACGATGGCGGTCCTGCCGGCGCCGTTCGTCATCCCGCTCTACATGCCCCGGGGCTCGGCCGCGGAGGATCACGACTACGTGACGAGCGTCCTGTCGGTCGGCACGGTCGCGACCCTCGTGGCGTTCCCGTTCGTGGTCCTCGCGTTCCCGGCCTGAGGCCGCGTCGTGCGCGTCCGGCCTTCCGGCGATCGCCGACGGGTTCCGGTCAGCCCCGGTCGGCGGCTTCTGTCGCGAGGAGCGTCTCCTCGGCGGCGCGCGTCCATCGGCCGTCGTCGAGCCGGGCCGCCACCTCCGGCAGCCGCTCCCCCATCTCGGCGAGCGGAACGAGGCCGAGGTCGTGGAGCATCGGGTAGACGACGATCTTCCCGCCCGACGTGCGCGCCTCGACCGCGGCGAGCGCCTCGCGCACGCCCTCCATCCCCGCGACCGCGTCCACCGAGACGTTCGTGTCCAGGTCGCCCGCCTCCAGTCGGCGAAGGACCGCCTTCATGTCCGGGATCTCGGACCCGCTCGTCCCAAGGAGGTAGGCGCGCTTCGCGAGGATCGCGTCGAGGTCGAGGTCCGCGCGCGTCCCCACGGCGAACCCGGCGAACAGGTTGACGCGGCACCCCTCTCCGGCGAGGCCCACGGCCTGGCCGACGATCGCCGGGGACGGGACCATGACCGCGACGTAGTCGTATCCCGTCCCGGGGTCGGCGGTCCGGCCGTTGACGAAGCGGACGTGGATCCCGTGGGCTGCGGCGATCGGCTCGGCGACCTCCGCGAGCGCCACGATCGTCCTGGACCCCATCGGCGATTCCGGCATCGGCGGCGACGCGGTCAACGGCTTCGCCGCGAACCAGCACTACCTGGGCGACAACGGCGGCACGATCGTCGCCCCGACCGTGGAGATCACGACGGGGACCGATCTCGTCCACCTCGCGTCCGTCGCCTTCCAGCAGAGCCACGGCGCGAACAACTGCGCGGGTCTCAGCTTCACCGTCAGGCTCCAGCTCGACACCGGCTCCGGCTGGACGGACATCCCGGGTGCCGCGTACCTGACCGGCGTGAACGACACGACCCCGCAGCTCCTCACGCTGGGCATCGACCTGCCGACCTCCACGACCTCGAAGATCCGCTGGCTCGGCTACAACTTCGACTGCGGCCAGACGAACATGGGGAACGACTACTACCGGCTGGACGACATCGTCTTCACGGGCAGCGAGATCTCGCCGTCCGCCTGCGTGGTCACGAACACGACCGCGAACCCGGACACGGTCCATGCCTCGCTCGCCGACGCGGTGGCCGC
>CAIXGY010000143.1 GCA_903919035.1 uncultured Planctomycetaceae bacterium
AAACCTGGGCCAACACGCTGCGGGTCGACCCGGCTTCCGTGACGAACGACCAGCCTCCCCGCATGAAGCGATTTTCACGCTTCGTCAGGTCGCCGAGCGAGTTGGGGATGAGCATCTGTGCGGTGCCCGTGACGATGCCCCGCCGCAGCGAGATGTCGCAGCCGGACTGATCGGTCGTGAGCGACAGGGCGTTGTCGGCGAGATTCGAGCGGCCGAGGTAGTTCATCACCACGAGTTGCCGGCGGTGCAGGTCGTAGACGGTCGTCCCAGGCACGGGCTGATTCGCCGCGGGCCGGCAGAACCAGGCGACCTCCGCGTACGGCGACTCGACCGTCTTGCCTTCGAACCGCCCCACGAACGAGCCGGCCAGCGACTCCGTCGTGAACACGAGGATGTCGTCGGTATCGGCCGTCAGATTGGAGGTCGGCTGCCCCTGTCCATCGACCGCGTACGTCGCGTCGCGGGCCGGCCCCTCGACAAGCTCGAAGTAGCCGGCATTCGTCTCCGGAGCCAGCCACGGCCTGATGGGACAGGTGACTCCGGCGAGATCCTGCCGCAGTTGCCAGGCGGCACTGCGGAGGATCGCGGTCTGGTTCATCGTCGCCTGGCTGCGTCTCACCGAGCGGCCGAAGAGCCCGAACAGCCCGGCCAACGTCGCCATCACGACCAACGCGAGCGTGGCCGCCACGAGCAATTCCGTCAGCGTGAGCCCGCCCGGGCCGCGCCGTGGGCCACTCGGCAATGTTTCCTGCACTGACCTGCCGTCCGTCATGCACTCACTCCAGGAACCGCAGCACACGGATCGCGTCGCGGACGTTGAGGTCTTGTCCTTGGGCGAAGCCGACCGGCCGCGACCTGTCGATGATGGCGAACGCCCGGTGGTACGACGTGCCGCCGCCCGGCGAGGTGTCGCGAACCCGCAACGTCACCCACACCGCGAACACGTGCGAGCGGATCGTCGCCACGTTGGCCAGCCGGATCGCCGTGGCGTAGGCCGCCGCGGGATTGAGGTCGTAGAGCCGGTTTTTCTTCCAGGAGTTGCCCTTCACTCCGGCCGCAGCGGCTGAATCGAGGTAGATGCCGCCGGATTGCTTGAGGGACAACAGATCCTGGATGCTCGTGGCGGGGCCGGCCGCGGAGAATTCCTCGAGCGACACCGCCGCGTCGGGACCCAGGACCGCCCACCAGACGGCGTTGTCACGCTGCGGGTCGGCACAGTTCGTGTTGGAGACGACCGTATTGAGATTCACCCGGCCCGGCTCCCGCCACCGCGAGAGTTGGTTGAACGGGATCTTGTCCATGCCGACCGGCGTGAGGATCGCGGGGTTGACGCTCACCTGCGATCCCGCAAATCGTGACGGCACGATCGTCGCATCGAGCAGGAGGGGCGTCGGGAGCTCGTAATAGGGACTCTGGTCCTTCTTGTTCTTGGGGATCTTGTAGTCCCAAAACCGGCTCATGCCGTTGCCCTGCGACACGAGCACGAGTTCCGCGTGACTGATGAAGGGACGATTCGGCCACGGCAGCCACGACTTGGCCGTCGGATTCAGTGGCACGATGCCCGCCGAGTTGCCGGTCGTCTCGAACGGCCCGTTGTTCCAGACCGAATGCTCCCGGATGAAGGT
Source organism: uncultured Planctomycetaceae bacterium (assembly GCA_903919035.1). Taxonomy (GTDB): domain Bacteria; phylum Planctomycetota; class Planctomycetia; order Pirellulales; family UBA1268; genus QWPN01. Next base: position 1,626 of record CAIXGY010000143.1, read on the forward strand.
CTTCCAGTTGTTGCCTGCGCCGGTCTGATTGACCCGCTTGATGCCAAGCCGATCCAAAGGCACGTACGGGTTGTAGTCCACGCTGGTCGGCGTGTCGTTCCAGGGCCTCGTCGGATCCTCCAGCCGCTCCAGGAACACGATCGTGTCGGCTCCAGACTGGTACGAGGCCGCCCCGGCCCACGACGTGGCCTTGAACGTGCCACCCGAGTTGATCTCGAACTTCTTGAAGGCGGCATCCACCGGTACGGCGATGCTCGTCGTCCCGGACTTGCCCGTCGTCTTCGGGGCCGCCGGCATCACCACGAGATATGAATCCGGGCCGACCACCGCATCGGTCTGTCCGCTGCCCGTCTTGCGAAATACCCCGGGAACTTCCCTGTCGCCGCTGCCGGGGTTGTCGAAGCGAACGGTCGTGCCCGGCTCGATCCGCAGGCGCCAGACGGGCTGACTGCCCTGCGTGGACTTTTCCGCCAGGTCGAGCAGCGGTGCGGTCGTGGACGTGACGACCGTGGCATTCTGGGAATTGCTGACCGTCGTCAATCTCTCGGTCCACGACGGACGGTACAGCGAGACGTACAAGCCGTCCTGGGTCGTGGTCGTGCCGCTGTTGTCCACGGCGTAGTAGGCGATCGTCTGGGCGATCACGACTTCCGGCCGCTCCAGGCCCCAAACCACGTTTTGGGCATCCCAGCCGCTGGTTCCGGCGCCCCAGCCGTCGGTCGGGTCGGCATCGAACTGAAACCGCGTGAACTTGGAGTCTGTGTCGCGGAAATCACAGACGTTGACGGCCCACTGCGCAGTCGCGGCGTTGGCGGGCTGCCCGAGGGCGACGCACAACACGTACAAGTGCTTGCAGAAGTCGCGCTTCGCCTCGTCTTCGCCCGTCCCCGGCGGGAACGGCCTGTTGATATCGAACCGCAGGCCCGCCAGGACGTCGGGCGACATGACCGTCGTCGGATCGCACCGCAGGCCGGCGATGAAGTCGGCGATCTGCGTGGCCACGGCCCCCGTGAGACCGGGCGTGTCCCAACTATCGGTCGTCACGAGCATCCGCGACCGCTGGCTCGCGTCATCGAGCGCGACCGCGAGCCGGGAGGGAAGCGTGGGGGCGTCGGCATCGAACTGCCGGAGCACGGCCTCCAGGTCGGCGGGGGTGAAGGGATTGTCGGCCGGAGCGGTCGAGCCGGCCGCGCGGAGTTCGCCGGGCTTCGGCGCGTCGCTGTCGAGCCGCATCTCGTATGGGTCGTCGACGTAGTTGCTCTTCGCCCAGTCCGGGCAGTAGTAGCTCATCTCGGGCACGGGCAGGGTGCCCGGCTTGCCGGTGGCGGTCTCTGCCATGGTGACCTTCACCATGCTCTTGAGGTCGACGAGGGAATTCGCGGTGGGCAGCGTGCCGGAAGTGCCCGTGCTGAACAGACGATCGTTGCGTTCGCTGATGCGATCGTTGGTGCCGGTGATGCCGGGCGCGGCGGCGATGCCATACCGTCCATCCACCGGTCCCACGAGCGGCACCGGCCGCCGCTGGCTGACCGCGGAGGTGGTGGCGGTCACCGACGGCCACGACATGGTGCCGGAGATGCCGACGATCCGTTTCCAGCGATCCGACGCGATCGGGGGATCCGACTGGATCTTGTTCGCCGCCACCGGATCGACGAACAGCAGCGAGGCATCGACGTCGGCGGGGCCGTAGCCGATCCCCGTGGGCACGTCGGGTGCGCTTGGCCACTTGCCATCCTTGGGGTCCGCGGGGCAATCGATCGATGTGCGGCTGCCGTGCGCGTTGACGTTCACGCGACCATCGAGGTCGAGGACGAGGTAGGAGGCATCGAACTTGTAGACGCCGCCCCCGGGGGCGGGCAGGCTGCCCGAGATGTCGGTCAGCCAGACGCCGTCCTTGACGCCGTCGTTGTCGTTGTCGACCGTGGGTGCCGCACCGACCGCGGCAAACGCCGGCCGCGGCACGCTCGTCACGGTGCCGTCGCCGAGGATGACCTTCGTCAGCCATGGATTGGCGGAATCGTAGGCATCGTAGGCCTCGGCGCGGAAAGCCGGCTGATTGACGACCACCGGGCAGGGCACGGCGGGCAGCGCCGCGTCGGCATCCGACTGGAGCCGCGACATCCAGCACGTGAACGAGCCCGTGCCGCTGGCCCGAATGATCCGCAGGCTCGTCGTGGCATCGCCCGACTGGGGCGACGGCTTGAAGGTGATCACGCGGCCGCCGAGATCGGCGGCGCGCACGGGCGCGGCACCGGAGCCGCTGCTGATCACGAGCGTGGTCGTGACGAGTGGCCCCTGCACGGTCAGGCTCGTCACCCGGCCTTCGAGCGGGGGCGCCGCGCCGTACATGTCGGCCAGCAGGCTCTCGCTGACGCCGGCAGCCGCGGCCTCGGGCCCGCCGCGGAGCAGCTTCAGCACGGCCTGCTCCAGATGGCGGCGGGCCAGCAGCGGCCGGGCTGCCTGGCCCGTGGTCGCCGCGGCGAAGGCCCGGGCGGTCGTCCGCGTTCGGGTGGCGAGCGTGAGCATCATCGTGCCCATCAGCAGGAACAGCGTGAGCACGCAGAGCACGACGAGCAGCAGGGCGCCGCGACGGATGGATGAGGTGTTGGTCATGGTCGCTGGCTCCGTGCCGGACGGTGCGCTTCACGGACACCCGAGTTCGAGTATGCCGAGTATGCCATACGGTGGGCTGCGATCAGTTGAGCGTGACGACCTGCTCGTCGAGTCGCACGATGCCTTCGAAGGCGATCACGGTCGCCGTGGCCCCGGTAGCCGCGGTGTTGGTCAGGGTTTCGAAGTCCTCCTGGTTCCGCAGAATGACGCGCCTGGTTTGTCCAGCGGCCGTCCGCCAGTTCCACGACGACATGACACGAAACCAGCGCGGCGCGCGGGCGGCATCAGCCGGAATCGCCAACAACCACGAGCAACCGCGAACGAGCGAATCCGTCGCGACGACGTCGGCCTCGTAGTAACTGCCGGCCCGCTTCAGCGCGAAGGGCACGCCTGAACCAACCCCGCCGCCGCCCTCCTCTCGCTTGAAGACCGCGATCGCCACGAGCGCCCTGCCGCCCGCGACCGCGGGAAGCGAGTCGGGCGCCAGCGTGGCCCCCCAGCACATGCCCTGGTGGAACTTCCGCGGCCCGAACCCGGCCTGATCGCGGAAGAACGCGTTCACCGGCGTGTCGGACGCCCGCGGCGGGTCATATTCCAACGCATCCTCCAGGAGGAATGTCCGCGTTGAACCGCACCGCCTGGAACCTTCTGCCGACGGCTCCCGAAAGATGTCGGCCGCCTGCCGACCGCCGGGCAGATCGCCCAGGCCTGGCAGCGTGCCCAGCACCTTGCCGATGGCCAACATGCGGCCCGTGCCGCTCGTCGCGAACGCGTCGGCCGCAATGAGCCCGCGGTTGAAGATCTCGGCCGCAGCGTTGGCCAGAAGCACCGCCGCCCGATCTTCGGCGGTGGCCTGCGACAGCCGTGACCCGGCGGCCGGCAAAAGCGCCGCGATCGTGGACAATCCCACCATCAGCAATCCGCAACTGATCATTACCTCGAGCAGCGTGATGCCGGCGGAATGTCGTCTCCGGGGGGTGGTGCGGGCGGCATTCATGCTGCATCACCCTCCGATGCCGACACCCTGTCGAGCCTTCGCACGGGCCGCCCTCAGCGCCGTGGCGTTGTCCGCCGACTGCGGCACGTTCGGGGCCACCTTGACCCGCCCGGTCTGCGGATGCACGACCACCCAGACCGCCTTCGCGTTCGCAAGGGGATTGATCGTCGCATCCTCGATCTCGCTGCGATACGTCACGAAAAAATAGATCTGCTCGTGCGGGCTGATGGGCTGGACGGTTCGCGACGACCCGCTGGTGGGCAGGACGTTCTGCATCAGGGAGTCGACCGAGCCGACCGGGTCGAAGCCGACCGCGATCGCGCCCCTACCGTCCAGGGATTCCCAGTTGGTCAGGCCCTCGTAGCCACTGTGCTCGAGATCGATCACCACCCCTTCCGGCAGCGACTGCGACATGCCCGCAGGGATCGGGTATCGGGCCACCTGGAATCCGAGCGTGCCCGAAGTCGGTGGAGTCGGCCAGAGGGCAGTCCGCGACGTCTGCCCGCTTTCGACTCGCAGGGACACCGTCGCCGCCGGTGCCGCCGCACACGACAGCGAGAACCAGTCCGATACCGGCCCGTCAGTGTCGGCGTTGCGGTTCAAAAATCGGATCTTGTAGCCATGCACGAGCGCCGCCGGCACGTCGTTGGTGACCGCCAGCGTGACGGCCTGCGTCGTGGCCGAGAGACTCGTCGGCGGCATCCCCTGCTGGACGGTGCCCTCGATGAACGGGAAGCGGCGGGCCAGGGAGACCGTGTCACCGAAGGGCCCCTGCGAGTCGATGATCACGGCCGCGCCCGTCGGACTGCCGAGCGACAGCGACTGCGAGGCCAGCAGGATCGACGCGAACTGCTGGGCGGCCCGCCGAATGTCGCCGTCGGAGCGGCGCGAGGCCTGGGCACCCGCCAGCACCATGCCGAGCAGGGTGATCACGATGGCGGTCACCACCATGAGTTCGGTGAGCGTGAACCCGGGTCGGAGGCGGGCCTTCATTGTCTGGCCTCCTCGTCGAAGTTCGTCAGGTTGTCACGACTGGCCAATGACCCCACCTTCGGGGCTGCATCAGCCTCGAGGCCGTAATCGCCGTCCGGCCCGGCCGACATGATCAAGGGCCGCATCATGCCACCGCGAGCGTCGAGCGTGGTCACCACGACCGGATCGAACGGCAGCGCGGACGAGAAATAGTCGGTGCCGCTGCCGGGGGGCAGTCGCAACTTCCTCGGCTCGAGGATGAAGCCGACGGGGCGATTCCACGCATCGAGGAACTCGGGCATGCCGTCCCCGTCCGCGTCACCGACGTCGATCCGCAGGGAATCGCAATCGAGGCAGTCGGCAAGACCGCCGTGCGTGACCGCGAGGAAGAGGCACTCCGCGCCGGCATGATCAGCCGCGACGAGTTGCTTCGTCTGGTCGTCGAGCGAATTCCAGACGGCGACGTAGGCCTTCTGGGAGGGAGTCAGGGTCGCCGGAGTCGTGCCGGACAACGCGCTCACGATGCCCCAATTGTCGGGCAGATCGCCGCGGGCGATGGCACGCAGCGCGGCCCCTCGGTCCACTTCGGTGGCTGCGTCCACATTCCGTCCGGCATATGACGTGTATTGCGCCACGACGATCGAGTCGAGCTTCGCGATCAGCGTTCGGGTGCGAAGCTTCTTGGAATTGCCGCCCGCCAAGGACACGGCGGCGGCGGACAACGACGCCAGCATGAGCATGATGGAGACGGCGACGAGCAATTCAGTGAGGCTGAACCCCGTCCGGCGATTTCCGGCGAATCGCACGTACGCGGCAATTCCCGATCGCTCGAACCTGTCCATCGTCGAGCATCCCTCGAGACCGTCGTCGGTCACGCTCCCCCAATGTCGGATACTAGGCTCGAATGGCATCGCGCTCAAGGAGTCGTGAACTCGGCTGGAAGTGGCCCGCGACGGGCTCATGGACACTTGGTTTCGGCAATGACGCTCGGGGACGTTCCTACGCACCCCCGGGCCAGAGAGTTCGGGTGTCTTCCGAAAAACTCGGATTTACCAGGCACCCGAGACACCTCATCCGAGGGGGTGCAACGGCGAAGGCCACGCTCCACAGTGTCGGGGGGCGACGGGACGCATGAAAGCCCTGTCGACTTTTTGCCGTGGCTTCGCAGGCCCACGGTCGTCATGATCCCGCCCCCGCGGTCATCCCCGGCTGCGATCCCGCGAGGTGCCCACCGGCATGGATCGGCCCGCTCCAGCACCCCTCGGTATCGCCGCGATCGCGACCCACCAGCCCGCCTGGGAAGTGGAGAACGGCTGGTTCGGCGACCTGCTGCCCCGAAAGTTCGCCCACCACACCGGCATCGAGGCCCGACGGATCTCGATCACCGACGAGGTGACGATGGGCGTCGAAGCGGTCCGCACGCTCCAACGGGAGACCGGCTGCGACCTCGCCCGGTGCCGTGGCATCGCCTTCGTGTCGCCGTCGTTCATCCCGGCGTCGGTCGCCCGCCGGAACCTCGATCCCGCCCGCGCTGCCGACGAACGTCCTGGCCGGGCCGCGCGGAAACTCGCCCGGCTCGTCGGTGCCCATGCCTGTCGCACGGTGGGCCTCAACTGGTTCTGCTGCGGCTACAGCCGTGCGCTCGACCTCGTTCGCCGGCGGTGGGCGCCGCGGCTGACGCTCGGCCCCGAGGACTTCCTGCTCGTCGTCGTCGCCACACGGATCAGCCGGATCACCGACTACGCCTGCACCCAGACCGGCGGCCTGTTCGGCGACATGGCCTCGGCCACGCTCCTGGCGCCGCCCGCCGGCCGACGCCATCCCGTGCACTTCGAGATCCTGCACGCCGCGGCCGAGAAGGTGCCGGCGGAAAAACCCGCGTTCGACTTTCACATCCGTCGCGACGTGCCGGTGCCGACGGCCGGCGGAGGCCGTGACCACGCGGCCGAGCGGCTCGTCTACTCGATCGACGGCATGGCGATCGCCGAACTCGCCCCGCGGGTGATGGCGGCCGCCGTGGGCGACGCCCTCGTCGCGGCCGGACTCTCGGGCGATGAGGTCGACTTCGTGGTGCCCCACCAGGCCGGCATGGGCATCGTGCGATTCCTGGGCATGCAGCTCGAGTCGCTCGGCGTCCGCGGGGAACTCGTCAACGGCCTCACCCGCCGCACGGGCAACATCAGCGCCTGCTCGGTGCCGCACGCGCTCCGCGAGACCTGGTCGCGGCTCCGCGGCGTGGTCGCGTGTCCCACGGCGGCGGTGGGCGCTCCGGGCCGTCCGGAGGCGCTCCGCGGCTGCGTGCTCCTGCGGGCCACGCCCCACCACGAGCGCCAGCCCGCCGTGGCCGCGTGACACGGCTCACCCGCGATCCTCACGCGTGTTTCGACATCGCGTTCGCAGCCGGTCTGTGCGCCCAACCGGCTCGTGTCGGGCAATGTGTCGGGGCTGCCCGAGCCGTCGAGCCGGCGTTGCTGGCCGAGCGCACTAAGGATTGCGAAGCGAGGGCAGCATCGAGTGAGCGACGGGCACGAAGCCCGTCGCGAACGTCCGAGCGAGACGGCACGGGCAGCCCCGACGCCGGTTGGGCTGATTGATGCACGCGGGTCTCATGTGGGAGCCCCATGGCATAGCAGCCCCATGAGATCCGCCTGTCGGCGACGACACACGTCGGCAACCGGGGGTCGTCACCCCTCCCCACCCGCCTCACCCGTGCCGCGGCGGCGGGGTCGGCCGGCGTCGTGCTTGCGGAACACGGCCACCACGTCCTCGATCGGCACGACGTAGAGCAGATTGTCGGCCTCGAAGTCGACCGGGATCGAGTTCTTGGGATGGAAGAGCACCTTGTCGTACTTCTCGATCGGGAAGTCGGCGTCGCGCTCCACCTGGAGGCTGACCTCGACCACGCGGCCGGTGATCGTGGGGATCTCGGCCTGCTCGGGGAGCACGATCCCGCCGCGGGTCGTGGTGCGGCTCTCGTCCTTCCGGATCAACACCCGCATGCCCAGGGGCTCGACGAATTCGTCCATGGTCTCGCTCGTGTGGTAGCCGCGGTCACTGCGCTGCGGCCCGAACGTTGTACGCAGCGTCGCCGCGCCCCGCCACCGGGCGGTCGGCAGGGCACCGCCCGCACCCAGATTCGGCGCCGGACGCATGTCTTGACACCGCCAGCGCCACGACTATAAATGCGACTATGTCGCTTTTGCGTGTCAGATGCATCGGGACCGACGCCGACCGCCCGCGGGGCTTCACCCTCGTGGAGTTGCTGGTCGTCGTCGCCATCATCGCCACGCTCCTGGGACTGCTGCTACCGGCGGTGCAGGGCGCCAGGGCAGCCGCACGCCGCACCCAGTGCGCCAGCAACATGCGGCAGGTCGGGCTCGCCGTCGGCCTGTTCTGCGAGGCGCATCGCGGCCGCTTCCCCTACACGTCGCACAACGACGCCGAGGACGAGCAACTTTCCTGGATCTATACGGTGGCGCCGTTCCTCGAGAGCGTCGACGCGATCCGGGTCTGTCCGGACGACAAGCGGGCCGCCGAGCGGCTCCAGGAGCGGATGAGCAGTTACGTTTTGAACAGCTACCTCACGGCCGAGCCGACGGGTGGCGTGACGAATCTGAACAGGCTGCAGGCGTCTTCCAAAACGGTCGCCCTGTTCGAGTTGGCCGATCACAAGCCGGCCACCATCGACAGCGATCACGTTCACAATCACGCATGGTTCACCACGCTCACCGTGGCCCGCAAGCAGGTGCTCGACAAGATCCGGGCCGATATCTCGATCGACCGCCACGGCGATGGTTCCCATCTGGTCTACGCCGACTGGAGGGTGGAATGGGTGCCGGATGCGACGTTCGGCCTGTGGGCAGCCACTCAGAAACCGACCGACAACTTCTGCAGACCTCGTTAAGGGAGATGGATGCGATGGCGATGTTCGTCCGGATCACATGCGCGCGGAGGTTCTCGATGACGCCAGCGAGGGTTTGGTGCATCGCCGCCAGCACGCTGCTGGGCTCGGCCTCCTGGGCGCAGGCCGAGGCCGTTCACTACGACGTTTTCGTCACCAGTTCCGGCACCGGCACGAAGCTCGTGATCGGCGGGTATGACGATGACGC
>CAIXGY010000144.1 GCA_903919035.1 uncultured Planctomycetaceae bacterium
AGACGGCACGGGCAGCCCCGACGCCGGGACAGGCGCGGTGACGCGCGAGGATCACGTGGGATCCGTATCAGAGGCTGTGGTCAGGGCCGCGCGGGCCGGGACGTTCGCGGATCGTGTTGCGCCGCGGATCACGTTCCCGCCGCGGCCCGCAAGTCGGCCAGTTCGCGGGCAAAGCCACCGGAGAGGATCGGAAACCGACACCAGGTCTTCGGATCGAGATTTTCGTCGTCGAGGTGAAACGACGGGGCATACCGCTCCCGCTTCCACTGGTTGCGGCTCCAGAGCGTGAAGAATCGCTCCGTCCACGCCGCGAGCTGCCGCGGGTCATGGTCGGGAAACTCGACCTGCAACCGCTGCCACGCCTCGAGCGGGGTCTGCTTGTCGCGGATCGCCGACCGCTCCACGCGATCGAGCACGTCGTAGGGCATGAGGTCCGCCTCGTCCGTCTGACCGGCGGCCGGCGGCCGCAATTCGGCAGTCGGCGCCTGGACGTTCACCGCGCCGAGCGCAGGAATCGCCCCGAGTCCTGCGGGGCCGGATCGCTCGAGCCACTCGAGCCACTTCCGCAGGTAGGCCTTGTCGATGCCGGCCAGAGGCGCGATTCCACCGGATGTGTCACCGTCCATCGTCGCGTAGCCGACGGCCGCCTCGGAGCGGTTGCTCGTCGAGAGCAAGAGCGCGCCCTGCAGGTTCGCGAGCATCCAGACGCCCGGCGAGCGAGCCCTGGCCTGCACGTTCTGCAGCGCGACGTCGTCGCGATCCCAGGAGAGCGGCCTCCCCAGGGCGACGGCCGCAAGCCGTTCGTAGCCGCGGACGAGCGGCTCCACGTCGAACTCGTGGAACGTGGCTCCGATCGCCGCCGCCACGCCGCGGGCCGCGGCGCGGGTGACGGGGCCGGAGTGCGCGGTCGACTGATACACGCAGGTGAGCAGTCCGCCGATAAGCGACCGGATCGCGGCCTCACGATCCGGCGGGAGACCGGCGACGAGATCCACCCGCCCGAGCCGCGTCGCGACCGCGGACGGGGCCGACTCGACGGCTGCCAGCCGGATCGCCAGGCCCACGAGGCAGGCGACCGCCGAGGAATCGACCCCTCCGCTGGCCGAGACGACGGCTCCGCGCGAGCGGCTCTTCCGTAGATAGTCGAAGAGACCCAGGGCCACGGCCCTCGCGAACTCCTCCTCCTTGACGTGCGGACCCCGCTCCCAGGCGTCGCGGCGGTCGCCGCCGGCGTCACGCGTTGGCGTCAACGCCGGTGGTGCGAAGCCCACGGCCACGCGGGCCGCGCCGTCGTCCACCGGCTCGGGGGCCGACATCCGGGCCTGGACGAGCCGATTCGCGTCGAGATCCACGACGGCCGCCGTCAACGCCGCATCGCCGAACGTGAACCGCCGCCCCGCGGCCACCACGGCCCCGCCGCTGGCCACGATCACGCCGCCGTCGTAGATGGCGCGGCCCGCCTCGTTGCCGACGAGATTCGCATAGACGTAGGCGGTGCCGTAGGCCCGGGAGCCCTCGGTGACGAAACGCCTGCGGATCTCGTCCTTGCCGAAGGCGAAGTGGCTCGCCGACGGGTTGAGAATCACGTCCACGCCGCGGGCCGCGAGTCGGGCTCCCGGGCGATCGGCCACCCAGGCGTCTTCGCAGATCTCGAAGCCTACGCGGACACCGCCGCAATCGAACCGCAGGTCACCGATCGGCACGGCGTTTCCGTCGATTGCGAGCGTGTCGATCCGGCCCGCCGGCCAGGGGCGAAACCAGCGTGGCTCGTAGTGGATACCCTCCCCGGCGAGGTGCTGCTTGCAGACGATCCCCGCGAGCCGGCCGTCGGCCACCACGGCCGCCCCGTCGTAGACCGCATTCTCAAACCGCACCGGCAGGCCGATCGCGACGGCGATGCCGCGGGTCTGCGGAACGAGCTCGCCGAGCACCCGCCACGCCATGTGGGCCGTGCCCGGCGCAAGAAACGCGTCCTCGCAGCCGTAGCCCGAAATGCAGAGCTCGGGCAGGCAGAGGATCGACACGCCCGCAATCCGCGCAGCCTCGATGGCCGCCAGGATCCGGTCACGATTGCCGTCCCAATCGAGCGGCGTCTGGTTGAGGGCGCAACCGCCCAGGCGGATCAGGTGCATGCGTCACGTCGATCTTCGGGACTGGTTCAGCGAGGGTCTGCCCATGCCGTCGAGCCGACGCCGAGTCGGCGGCGCCCAGGATGGGCGTCGCGAACGTCCGGCGAGAGTGCATGGGCAGACCCTCGCGAGCCCCGCGCGATCCGCACCCTAGCCCGGCTCCTCCAGGTACGTGTAGCCGCCAAGGCCCTCCTCGTAGAACTTCAGGAACTTGCCCGCCTGCCCATCGCAGATCCGCCCTTCGCGGACGGCCTGCTCGATCGAGTCGCGGAGTTTCTGCACCAACTGGTCCGGATCGAACTCCACGTAGTCGAGCACCTCGCGGACCGTGTCCCCCTTGATCACCGCGTCGACCACCACCTCACCCCGCTCGTCGGTGCTCACGTGGACGGCGTTCGTGTCGCCGAACAGGTTGTGGAGGTCGCCGAGGATCTCCTGGTAGGCGCCGATGAGGAACGCGCCGAGGTAGTACGGCTCGTGCTGCCAGGCGTGGAGCGGCAGCGTCCGCTTCACGTCGCGGCGGTCGATGAACTGGTCGATCTTGCCGTCGGAGTCACAGGTCACGTCGCCGAGCACGGCCGCCCGCGTCGGCCGCTCGTCGAGCCGGTGGATCGGCATCACCGGGAAGAGTTGCTTGATCGCCCAGCTGTCGGGGATCGACTGGAAGAGCGAAAAGTTGCAGAAATAGGTGTCGGACAACGAGGCCTCGAGCCCCTCGAGCTCCTCGGGCACGAAGTCGAGACTCTTGGCGAGCTTGCAGACCTTGCGGCAGATCGCCCAGTAGAGGTTTTCGACGGCCGACCGCTGATCGAGCGGCAGGTAGCCGCTGGCGAACAGATTCATCGCCGTGTCGAGCGCCTGCTGGGCATCGTGATAGCTCTCGAGCAGGTTCCGCACGTTGATGTTCTGGTAGGTCTCGACCAGGTCGTGCACCGGCTGCTCGGCGTCGGCCGGCGGCTCCGACACCTCCGCGGTGCCCCCCTGCTCCGACACACCCAGCACCCCGAAGATGAGCATGCTGTGGTAGGCGACCACCGCGCGGCCGCTCTCCGACACGATCGTGGGATGCGGCACGCCCGCCTCGTCGCAGGCGTTCTGCACGTGGGCCACGACGTCGTTGGCGTATTCCTGGAGGGTGTAGTTGACGCTCGACTCGAAGTTGGTCTGGGAGCCGTCGTAATCCACGCCGAGACCACCGCCGACGTCGAGGTAGCGGAGGCCGGCACCGCGCTTCACGAGTTCGGTGTAGATCCGCGAGGCCTCGTTGAGCGCCGCCTTGATGTGGCGGATATTCGTGATCTGGCTCCCCTGGTGGAAATGGAGCAGCTGCAGGCAGTCCTCCAGCCCGCGGGCCGCGAGCAGGTCGAGGCCCTTCATGATCTCGCTGGCAGTGAGGCCGAACTTGCTGCGGAAACCGGCCGACGACTGCCACCGCCCAGCGCCCCGTGCCGCGAGTTTGACCCGCATGCCGATCCGCGGCCGCACACCGAGTTTCTCGGCGTATTCCAGGACGAGGTGAAGTTCCGAAAACCGCTCCACGACGGGAATGATGTGCCGCCCGATCTTCTGGGCGAGCATCGCGGTCTCGATGAACTCCGCGTCCTTGAAGCCGTTGCAGATGATCGGCGTGTCGTTGTCGGCCAGGGCGATCACCGCGAGCAGTTCGGGCTTGCTGCCGGCCTCGAGTCCGAATCGATACGGCTTGCCGAAGCGCAGCACCTCCTCGACGACCTGCCGCTGCTGATTGACCTTCACCGGGTAGACGCAGCAATATTCGCCGCGATAGCCGCTGTCCTTCATGGCCGCGGCGAAGGCTCCCTGCATCTCGCCAAGCCGGTGCTGGAGGATCTCGGCGAAGCGAAGCAGGATGGGCAGGTCGATCCCGCGGATCTGGAGCCGGTCGACGAGCGCCTTCAGGTCGATGCTTTTGGTGGGATTCTTGTCGGGATGAACCAGCAGATGGCCGTTCGGACCGACCGAAAAATACCCGTTGCCCCACCGGCTCACTTCGTAGAGATCGGTCGCCGAGGCCGTGCTCCACTGTTCCACGTCGAGATCCACCGCGGCCATCAAGAGGCTCCAGCCTGGACGGTGCCGCCGATCTGCCGGCCGCACCGTTCGTCAGTGTAGCGTCGGCGCCCGTGCGGGCCACGCCGCCCGGTCAGGCGAACAATTCCCCGATCACCTTTCCGGAGTTGGCGATCTTCATCGGGCGGCCGTTCTTGGCCGTGAAGGTGGTCTCGAGCGAGATGCCCATGGCCTTGAGCACGCTCGCCATGAGATCCTGGGAGCTGAAGGGCTCGGAGGTCACCTCCTTCCCGTCGGCGCTCGTCTCGCCCACGACCAGGCCGCGCCGGAAGCCGCCGCCGCCGACCACCGCGCTCCAACTCCGCGCCCAGTGATCGCGGCCCCCGCCACCGTTGATGTTCGGAGTCCGGCCGAACTCGCCCATCCAGACGATGACGGTGTCGTCCAGCATGCCCCGTTCGGCGAGATCCGCCACGAGCGCCGCCATCGCCCGGTCGAGATCCGGCAGCTTCCGCTGTGACAAGGTGTCGAAGATGCCGGCATGGTTGTCCCAACCACCGAGATCCACCTCGACGAACGGCACGCCCGCCTCGACGAGCCGTCGCGCCATGAGGCAGCCCCGGGCGAAACTGCTGGTGCCGTACCGCTCCTGCACCTCCCGGGGCTCCTTCGCGACCTGGAAGGCGTCCATCTGCGGGCTCGTCACGAGCTTCACCGCCTTCTCGACGACCCGCCGATGGTCGTCGGCCGCACCGCCGCGCTGCTCCGCGATGAAGCGGCTCTCGATCGTGTTCAGCATCGCCAGCCGTCGCTCCAGCCGCGCCTTGTCGACGCCCATCTCGAGATTGCGGACGTTGCCGTTGGAGTCGACCGCGAACGGCGCCCACGTCATCCCGAGGAATCCCGGCCCCACGCTCCCTCCGCCCACCGACACGAAGGGTGGAATCTCGAGGTCTGGCGCCTGGTCCGCGAGTTCGTGGGCGATCACCGCCCCGTAGCTCGGATAATCCACGCTGGGATTCGGAACATAGCCGGTGTGCATGTAATAGCGACCCCGCGTGTGGTCGGCCTCGCGGGTGCTCATCGACCGCACGATTGCCAGGTGGTGCATCTGCTTGGCCAGCAGCGGCAGGTGCTCGCAGATCTGCACGCCGTCCGCGCTCGTCGGGATCGGCTTGAACGGCCCCCCCGTCGCGGCGCCCGGCTTCAAGTCCCAGATGTCGATCGTGCTGGGACCGCCCCCCATCCACAGCATGATGGCCGCCTTGCGACGCTTCCGCATGACGGGAGCGTTGGCCAGCAGCGTGTTCGTGAAGTCGACGGCAGGGGAGGCCAGGGCCGCAGCGCCCGCCACATGGGACAGAAAATGCCGCCGGCTCATGCCGGCGGGAAACGGCGGAAGGAGGGACATGGGACAGCTCCTGGGGGGTGACGCTGGAGACCGCGGATGCTCCGCCTCGCGACCGTGACCGGCGGTCGGTCGGCCCGGCCCCGGTCCGCGGGGCTTGGACGACCCGGCGGTCGTACCGTCAGTGATTCAAGATGAATTCGTTGGAGTTGAGCACGGCCCACCAGACGTCCTGAAGGGCTTCGGCCACGTTGCCCCGCCGGGCGGCCACCAGCGCCGAGGCGGACTTGATTTCCTGGGCGGTCGGCCTGCGGGCGAGCGCGGCGAGGTAGAGCGCGTTGATCCGGGCGGCGTCGGTGCCGTCGCTCGAGACGATGCGATCGAGAAAACCCCCTCCGCCGAGGCTCGTCGCCCGGGTGACGAGGTCGCCGTTGAACATCATCAGCACCTGCGGGATCGACCCGTTGAAGGTGGTCGACTCGTCACCCTCGTCCGTGCCGAAGGCCACGACGAACTGCGACAGCCAGGCGTCCTTCGTCTTGGCTGCGTCCTCGGCCCGCGCGGTCTTGTCGGCCTCGGTGGCCGTCAACAGCGACTCGTAGAGCTGCTCGGCGGTCAACTGCCGGAGATAGAAGCGGGTGAATGCCGGCTTTTCGCCGCGCGACGGGTCGTCGGACCTGTTCCGACGCGTGCCGCGGCTCGAGAGGGCGTACGGCTCCGAGAGCACGATCCACCGCATGAGTTCCTTGAGGTCGAAACCCTGCTCCTGAAAGCGATCCGCCAGTCCGCCGAAGAGTTCGGGATGCGACGGGGGATTGTGGTCGCCCAGGTCGTCCACGGGCTTGGTGAAGCCCGAGCCGAGGAAGTGGGCCCACAGACGATTGACGATCGCCCTGGGAAACAAGGGGCTCGAGCGGATGAGTGTTGCGAGTTCTCGACGGCGGTTCACGCCATAGGGCGTGCCGTCGGCCATCGTCGCCGGCAGATAGCCGCTCCGCGAGATCTCCGTGCCATCGATGAACACGGGGTAGGCCACCTTCAGGACGCCGTTGCGCAGCTCGTAGAACAATTCCGCCTCCTGCGGATTTCCACCTTCGCCGGCCCAATCGGAGTCGACCAACTCGACATACCGCACGTCGTCACCCCCTTCGCGCCGCCGCAAGGCCTGCGTCTGTCGAAAGAAGGCGTTCAGCTCCCAAAACTGGTTTTGCTTGCCCTTGTTGAAGGGATGATTGTGGCACTGCGTGCACTGCACCTGCAGGCCCAGGAAGATCTGCGCGGTCTTCGCCGTGGCCTGCACGCCGTTGTCGACGCCCATCTCCTCCATCTTGCCGCTGAGGAAATTCGTCGCGCCGTTGAAGCCCTCGACCCCCTCGCGATTCGTGGTGGCGCCCGTGGCCGTCACGAGCTCCTCCATGAACCGGTCATACGGCATGTTCCTGGCCAGCACACGCCGCAGCCACTGCCGCATGCCCGGCCGGTTCACGAGTTCGTTCGTCGTGTCGCGGCCGACGAGAATCGTGGTCCAGACGTCGGTGAAATGGCGGGCATATTCCTCGACGTACTCGGCACCGAGCAGTCGGGAAACCAGCGCATCGCGCTTCGCCGGCGACCTGTCCTCCAGATACGCCCGCAACTCCTCCCGGGTCGGCACCCTGCCGACGAGATCGAGATGCACGCGTCGGCACCACTCTCCGTCGGTCGCCCGAGGGGACGGCTCGAGTTCGGCCTCGGCCCACGCGGATGCGATCCGCTCGTTGATGAAAGCCACCGCTCCGGTGTCGCGATCCTCGGCAGCACCGCCGGACCCGATGGCCGCGAACCCCCATGCGGCCACGAACAGGCCGGATCTCCACGCCCGATGCCGAGAGGGCGACGCGTGCATCGTTGGTTCGCCTGCGAAACGGCTACCCACCAACGGAATTCTACCGCACCGCGGACCGCAGCCTCAAACGGCGGGCGCCGTCAGCGGGCCGACTCGACCCGCGGAGCCGCCGGGGCGACAGACTCGGCGCCGACGAACTCGAGCACCGCCCTGGGCCCTGCGTCTCCGAGCCGGGGTGCGGCGAGTTTCAGGATCCGCGTATATCCGCCGGGGCGGTCGGCGAACCGGGGAGCGACCCGCTCGAACAGCACGCGAGCCGCCCGCTTGTCGCCGAGCAGTTGCACGACCCGCCGCCGGGCCTTGACCGCCGGTGCCATGGCCCGAGCCCAGCGCTGCCACTGTTCGCCCTGCCGCCACTGCTTCCATTCGGCAGAGTCGCGCACCGCAGACGTGGCGAATTCGCCGGCCTTGCCCTGCGCAACCAGGCCATGCTTGGCGATCGTCACGCACCGCTCCACGAGCGGCCGCACTTCCTTGGCCTTCGCCAGGGTGGTCACGATCCGCCCCGGCACCTTGGCGGCGCCCGGCTCGTCGGCCTCCCGCTCCTGCTCCGTCAGGAGCAGGGCGCTGGCGAGGTTCCGGAGGAGGGCCCGCTGGTGCGACGGGCTCCGGCCGAGGACGCGGCCCTTGCGGCGGTGACGCATGACGTGAATTCCCTGTCTGTGATCGAAATGACTGTCTGTGATCGAAAATGACTGTCGGGCGGTGGGTCCGGCAAATCAAACGCCCGCGCCGGCGGGCAGATTCATCCCCAGGCTCAAGCCCAGTTCCCGCAACTTGTCTTCCAGTTCCTGAAGCGTGGTCTCGCCGAGGTTCCGCATCTCGAGCAGTTCGGTGCGGGACCTCGACACCAGATCGCGAAGCGTGGCGATGCCGGCCTCCTCCAGGCAGTTGTTGGCCCGGAGCGAAAGCCGCAGGTCGGAGACGAGCATGCCCAACCGGCTCTCCAGCGGCGCCTCGACGCTGAACAGTCCGGCCGCGGCGGGCAGGCTGACCGCCGGCCCGGGCTGCGTGTAGCCGACGAACGGGTTGAGATGCTTGCGGAGGATCTTCGCGGCCTCCACGAGCGCCATCTCCGGCGTCACGGTGCCGTTCGTCCAGATTTCCATGGTGAGCTTGTCGTAGTTGGTCTTCTGACCGACGCGGGTCTCCTCGACCTCGTACTTCACCCGCGTCACGGGACTGAACACGGCATCCACCGGGATGATGCCGATCTCGGGGGCAGCCTGGCTCTGCTCGCCCGCGGGCAGATACCCTCGGCCGTTCTCGACGACCATCTCGATCTCGAACGGCACGTCGTCGGAGAGCGTCGCCAGCACGAGATCCTTGTTGACGATCTCCACCGCCTCGTCGGTCTGGATGTCGCCGGCCGTCACGGGGCCCTTCGTGGACTTCTCCAGGCGGATCACGCGGGTGGTGTCGCTGTGATTCTTCACCACGAGACTCTTCACCGCCAACACGATGTCGGTCACGTCCTCGACCACGCCCTTGATGGTCGTGAACTCGTGCAGCGCGCCGCCGACCTTGATCTGGGTGACCGCACTGCCTTCCAGGCTCGACAGCAGCACCCGGCGCAGACTGTTGCCCACGGTGGTCCCGAAGCCACGCTCGAAGGGCTCCGCCACGAACTTGCCGTAGGTCGGCGTCAGCGACTTGTGGTCAGCCGTGACCGAACCCGGAAGCTCCAGACCGCGCCAGCGGATGTGCATGCGTTTCTCCTTTTGCGTGAGCGAGCGTGACGCGAGCCGACAGGCCGCATCACTTGGAACACAATTCGATGATCAAGTTGGCCTGCACCGGGATCGAGACATCTTCCGCTGCCGGAAGGCGATCGACCCGAGCCTCCGGAACAGCGCCGTCCCCACGGGACAGAAAATCGGGGACATCGCGCCGGAACTCCGCGAGCGCCCCGTGCACCAACTGCAGGCTCTTCTTGCGATTCTTGACGCGCACCAGGTCGCCGGCCTTCACCAGGTAGCTCGGCACGTCGACGCGGCGACCGTTGATCGTGATATGGCCGTGCATGACCATCTGCCGGGCCGCGGCCCGCGACATCGCGAACCCGAGCCGATGCACGACGTTGTCCAGCCGTCTCTCGAGCAGCGACATGAGCGTTTCGCCGGTGTTCCCCTTGCCCCGCACGGCGCGAGCGAAGTAGGTGCGAAACTGACGTTCGAGCACGCCGTAGTAGTGCTTGACCTTTTGCTTCTCCCGCAGCCGCAGGCCGTAGTCGGTGGCCTTGCTTCGCCGCTTCTGGACCATGCCCGGCGGCGTGGCCCGACGCTCCAGGGCGCACTTCGGCGTGTCGCACCGACTGCCCTTGAGAAACAGCTTCAGGCCGTCGCGGCGACAGAGCCGGCAGACCGGTCCGGTGATTCGTCCCATCGTTCAGGTTCCTCGTGCAACTTCCGCTTCAGACTCGGCGCTTTTTCGGCGGCCGGCACCCGTTGTGCGGCAGCGGAGTGATGTCTTCGATGCTTTTCACGTTCATGCCGGCAGCCACGAGGGCGGTGATCGCACTCTCGCGACCACTGCCAGGGCCTTTGACGCGAACCTCGAGATCCTTGACCCCGAATTTCGCCGCCTTTTCCGCAGCCTGCTGTGCGGCACACTGCCCGGCGAACGGCGTGCCCTTGCGACTCCCCTTGAAGCCGCACGTGCCGCCGCTCGCCCAACAGAGCGTGTCTCCTCGCGAATCGGTGATCGTCACGGTCGTGTTGTTGAAGCTCGCCGTGATGAAGGCGATGCCCGACGTGACGCTCTTTTTCTTGGCTTTTGCTGTCTTGGACATGGAACGGCCTGCTTCTCCCGCCGATGATTACTTGAGATCCTTGACGCCCTTCTTGCCAGCCACCGTCTTCTTCGGTCCCTTGCGGGTGCGGGCATTCGTCCGCGTCCGCTGGCCGCGAACCGGCAGACCCCGACGATGCCGCAGGCCCCGATAGCTGCCGATGTCCTTGAGGCGCGAGATGTTTTGGGCCACCTGCCGCCGCAACTGCCCCTCGGCCACGTAATCCTTGTCCAGCAGCGCGGCCAGCCTGGCGAGTTCATCCTCGTGGAGGTCGCGGGCCTTGCCGAGCGGATCGACGCCGGCTTTGTGGCACAGCTCCCGGGCGACCCGTGGGCCAACCCCGTAGAGGTACTGGAGCGAATAGATGGTCTGCTTCTCGGCGGGGATGTCGACGCCCATCAAACGCGGCATGGCTGAGTATCCGAAGACGAACCGATCCCGATGGATGCTTGGTCGGACATCCATTCGCCGCCGGCGCCCTGGCGCGGAACGCCCGCGCCCGTGCGATCACGGCCTTCCCCGCCCATCCTCACCCCTGCCGCTGCTTGTGGCGGGGATCGGCGCAGACCACGAACACCACGCCGCGACGTCGGACGATCTTGCACTTCTCGCACATGCGACGGACGCTGGCGCGGACCTTCATGGAATTCCGTGGTACGACCGACCACGCTGCGGCAGGTGAGGGGAACTAGGGGAGCCCCAAACTATAATTCACGGTTCCGGGGCGTCACAAGGGGGTGGCAGGAACTCCGGAAAATCCGGCCGTTCGGGCACGATTCAGGCGACAGACTCGGCTGCTCCGACGCTCTCCCCCTGGGCGGGCGGTGCCGTCAGCACGAGCGGCCCCTCGTCCGTGATGGCCACCGTGTGCTCGAAGTGGGCGCTGGGCTTCCCGTCGACGGTGGACTGCGTCCAGTGGTCGGCCAGCACCCGAACCTTCTTCGACCCCAGATTCACCATCGGCTCCACCGCGATGACGAGTCCCGGCTCCAGCGTGAAGTCGTGATTCCGCCGGAAGGCGGGCGTGCAGAAGTTCGGCACCTGGGGATCCTCGTGCATGCTCCGGCCGATGCCGTGCCCGACGAAGTTTTCCACGACGGAAAACCCATGATCCCGGACGTACTTCGCCATTTCGGTGGCCACGTCACTCCAGCGCTCGCGGACGGCCATGAGTTGAATCGCCAAGGCGAGCACGCCGGCCGTGCAGTCGAGCAGCCGCCGCACGTCGGGCGCGACCGTGCCGACGGGGTGCGTATAGGCAGAATCGCCACACCACCCGCCGACACTGCACCCGGTGTCGACGCTCACCACGTCGCCCTCCTGCAACACACGCGGCCCCGGGATCCCGTGCACCACCTCGTCGTTCACGGAGATGCAACAGGCTGCGGGAAACGGCGTCTTGCCCGGCACTCCCTTGAACAGGGCAACCGCTCCCTGACGGGCGAAGTAGGCGTCGACGGCAGCATCGATGTCGGCGGTGGTCGCACCAGGACGAACGAGTTTGGCCGCCTCCTGGTGGGCGCCCCAGACGACGAGACCGGCCCGACGCATGAGTGCGATTTCACGGGGCGACCGGAGATTGACCATGAGGGACGATCCGATTGGCGGTGAGAACGGCAGAGTCGTTCGAGTATACCAACCTCGAGGGGTCACCCGCGGATCCGCGCGCGGCGGCGAAACCGGTCGATCGAGACCCTGATCCGCTCGAAGATCTCGTCGGCGGTTCCGAGGCCGTCGATGCTGGCAAGTTTCCCCTGACGGCCGTAGTACTCCAGCAGCGGCGCCGTCTGTTCCTCGAAGCTCATGATCCGGCGGGAGAAGATCTCCGGGTCGTCGTCGGCACGTTTCCGGGCCAGCATCCGCCGCACCAACTCGTCCCGCGGCACCGCCAACTCGATCACACCATCCACGCTGATCGCCCGACGCTCCAGCATGTCGTCGAGCGTCTCCGCCTGCGGCACGGTGCGAGGAAACCCGTCGAGCAGGCAGCCGTCACGGCAGTCCGGGGCCATGAGCCGGCCGCTGACCATGCCCACGATCAACGGATCGGGCACGAGCTGGCCGGCCTGCATGAACCGCGCCGCCTCCAGCCCCTCCGGCGTGCCGGCCCTCACCGCCGCCCGCAACATCTCACCCGTCGAGAGGTGCGGCACACGGAGCAGCCCCGAGAGCCGCTGGCACTGCGTGCCCTTGCCGGCCCCGGGGGGCCCGATGAGGATGATTCGCATGGCGTGCCCCCCGCTCGCTGGTGGCCGTCCGGGGCGCCGTTGATCGACCGCGCTGCGAAGCCGGCCGCTGCGGCTCTGTCAGCCCTTCTCCAATAGCCCGCCGTAGTTTCGCATCACGAGGTGGCTGTCGATCTTCTGCACGAGATCGAATGCCACGCTCACCGCGATGAGCAGTCCGGTGCCGCCGTAGAAGCTCGCGATCTGGGGCTGGATCCCCAAAAAACCGCTGACGATCGTGGGAATCACCGCAACCAGCGAGAGGAAGCCCGCGCCGACGTAGGTGATCCGCTCCATCACCCGCTCCAGATAGTCGGCCGTCCGCTTGCCCGGGCGATAGCCTGGGATGAAGGCGCCGAAATTCTTGAGATTGTCGGCCATCTCCTTCGGATTGAACGTGATGGCGGTCCAGAAGTAGCAGAAGAAGTAGATGAGGGCGATGTAGCACAGATTGTAGAGATACGACTCGCCCCGGGTGAACGACATGTGGAGCTTCTGGAGCAGGGAGCTCGCCGGGAATGCCGAACTCAGGTACTGGAAGATGAGCTGCGGGAACAGCAGCAGGGAACTCGCGAAGATGATCGGCATCACGCCCGCCTGGTTCACCCGCAGGGGCAGGTACTGCCGCGTGCCGCCGTACACCCGCCGACCTCGGACGTGCTTGGCCGACTGCGTCGGAATCCGCCGCTGGCCCTGCGTCATGAAGACGACGCCGGCGACCACGCCCACGAACAGGGCGGCCAGCACGAGTAGCGTCTCGATGCCGAGCTTGCCGCCGCCGCCGCCGAGCTCCCAACTCGTCTCCTGACCGAGGTCGTACAGGGCCATCGGCATGCCCGCCAGGATGCCGGCCATGATCAGCAGGCTGATCCCGTTGCCGATGCCGAATTCGTCGATCTGCTCCCCGAGCCACATCAGGAAAATGGTGCCCGCGGTCATGGTCATGACGGCCACGAACTGCCAGATGAAAGGCAGCCGCCCGTCGACGAGAAACGCCGGAGAGATGAGGGACTGCTCGCCGACGCGGGCCGACGAGAGGAAGGCGACGTAGGCCCAACTCTGCACGATGCAGATGAGGACCGTGGCGTAGCGGGTGTATTCGTTGATCTTCTTCCGCCCCGCCTCGCCCTCCTTCTGGAGCCGCTCGAGCGGCGGCCAGACAGTGCCGAGCAGCTGGAAGATGATCGACGCCGAGATGTACGGCATGATGCCCAGGCCGAAAATCGTGGCCTGCGACAACTGGCTCGCCGAAAAGACCGCCACGGTCCGCAGCAGGTCGCCGATGCCGCCGCCCTTCTCGGGATCGGCGAAGGCGGCCATGGCCTGGGGATCGATGATCGGCAGCGGCACCTGCCAGCCGACCCGGTAGATGGCGAGCAGCCCGAGCGTGAGCAGGATCTTCTGCCGCAGTTCGGGAATCGTGAAGATGACGCGGAGCTTTTCCAGCACGGTCGGGCCTCCTGGTGACGTCGCGCCGCCACGGACGCGGCCTTACCCTACCTGCCGGCGGGCTTTTTCCGCGATGCCTTTCCGACGTTCCGCTGCACGGCCGCCGGGCCCGGGAGCACGGTCACCGTGCCGCCGGCGGCGATGATCTTCTCCTTCGCCTGGGCACTGAACGCATGGGCCGACACCTTGAGCGGCTTCGAGAGCGTGCCCGTGCCGAGGATCTTGATGTCCTGCCAGATGCCCTTGGCGACGCCGGTCGACTTGAGCGTGGCAGGGGTCACGTCGCCGCCGGCGGCGAAAGACTCCTCCAACGCCGCG
Organism: uncultured Planctomycetaceae bacterium; assembly: GCA_903919035.1. Taxonomy (GTDB): domain Bacteria; phylum Planctomycetota; class Planctomycetia; order Pirellulales; family UBA1268; genus QWPN01. Next base: position 14,174 of record CAIXGY010000144.1, read on the forward strand.
ATGTTGACGGCCTTCACGATCCGTCCGTGCGCATTGTGGAAGCCACGCTTGGGGATTCGCCGGATGAGCGGCATCCCGCCCCCCTCGAAAATGCCCGCGGCGGACCAGCCGGCCAACTGTCCCTGGCCCTTGTTGCCCCGGCCCGCATAACGCCCGCGGCCGGAGCCCGGCCCTCGGCCCACGCGGAGCCGCCTCACGTTCTTGTGGATGCCGGAGTTGATGTCGTTGAGCTTCATGGATTGTCCGCCTTCAGATGGTCCGCTGTCAGGAGAGCGATACGCCGCGGAGCCGTTCGACGTCGGCCCGCGTCCGCAGTTGCTTGAGGGCCTGGAGCGCGGCCTTCACGAGATTCACCGGGTTCGTCGATCCGTGAGCCTTGGTGAGCACATCGTGGATGCCCGCCGACTCGCACACGGCCCGCACCGCGGCCCCGGCGATGATGCCGGTGCCCGGGCTGGCCGGCAGCAGGATCACCTTGGCCGTCTCGTAGCGGCCCTCGACGCGATGCGGGATCGTGCCCGACTCGACCGGCACCTCGATCAGATTCTTCATCCCGTCCTTGATGGCCTTCTCGACCGCCGGCGGCACCTCGTTCGCCTTCGCGTAGCCACAGCCCACCTTGCCGCGGCCGTTGCCGACCACGACGAGTCCGGCGAAGCTGAACCGACGGCCGCCCTTCACCACGGTGGCGCAGCGCCGGACCTTCACGACCTTCTCGACGAACTCGCCCGTGCGGGATTCTTTGCCAGTCGCCACGTGTGTTCAGCCTCCGGTGATCGTTGTGCCTGATATCGGTCGATGCCGCATCTGCGTGCTGTTGTCAGAATTCCAGTCCCGCCGCGCGAGCCGCATCGGCCAGGGCGGCCACGCGACCGTGGTAGCGAAACGCCCCCCGGTCGAAGCACACCTTCGACACGCCGGCCGCCTTCGCCCGCTCGGCCACGGCCCGGCCGATCGCCTCGGCAGCCTGCTTGTTTCCGCCGAACCCGACGCTCGAGCGGATCTGCTTGTCCATCGAACTGGCCGACGCCAGCGTGCGGCCGGCCGCATCGTCGATGACCTGAGCGTAGATGTGCTTGTGCGTGCGGAAGATCGTGAGCCGCGGCCGCTCCGCGGTGCCCCGGATGAACCGGCGCACGCGATACGCGCGACGTTGCCGCTGGCGGAGGATCGTGCGGGAATGTTCCATCGATGCTGTCCTTACGTGCCTTACTTGGTGACGGCCTTGCCGGCCTTGCGGCGGACCTGCTCGTTCTCGTAGCGGATGCCCTTGCCCTTGTAGGGCTCCGGCTTCCGCAAAGCCCGCACCTCGGCGGCGAACTGGCCCACCAGCTGCTTGTCGATGCCCTTGATCGAGATGTGAGTCTGGTCGGGGCAGGTCACCGTGAGCCCCGGCGGCACCGGCACCTGGAGTTCGTTCGCAAAGCCCACCCGCAACTGCAGCATGTTCTTCTGCAGGGCGGCGAGATAGCCCACGCCCACGATCTCGAGCTTCTTCTCGTACCCCTTCGAGACACCCTCCACCATGTTGGCGGCGAGCGCCCGCGTCAGTCCGTGCACGGCCCGTGCGACGCGGTTGTCACCGTCTCTCGTCACGGTGATCGCCGAGGCGTCGACCGCCACGGTGACGGCGGGATGGATCGCGTGCGCGAGTTTTCCAAGCGGCCCTTCGACGGTGAGCGTGCCGGCCGAAACGGCGGCCTTGACGCCCTTGGGGAGGGGAACCGGTGATTTTCCGATGCGGGACATCGCGGGGAACCTTTCCGACTACCAGAGTTCGCAGAGCACTTCGCCGCCGAGCTTCCGCTGCCGGGCCTCCCGATCGCTCACCACGCCGCTCGACGTGGAGAGGATTGAGATGCCCATCCCGCCGAGCACCGGCTTGAGCCGCGTGGACCGGCTGTAGACCCGCCGCCCCGGCGTGCTGACCCGCTTGATGTGGCGGATCAATCGCTCGCCATTGGGCCCGTACTTGAGCTCCAACTGCAGGTGCGGCACCGGCTGCGCCTCCACCTCGCGCCAATCCCAGATGAAGCCCTCGCGCTTGAGGACGTCGGCGACGCCGCGCTTCACCTTGGAAATCGGCACCTCGACCGTGGGCCGCTCGACGCGCACGGCGTTGCGGATCCGGGTGAGCATGTCGGCGATGGGGTCGGTCATCATGTGGTCAGAACCCTCTCTTGAAATCCGGTGCTACCAGCTCGCCTTCCGCACGCCCGGGATGCAGCCCTGGTCCGCCAACTTGCGGAAACAGATGCGGCAGGTGCCGAACTTGCGATACACGGCCCGCGGGCGTCCGCAGAGCATGCAACGGCGGACCACCCGGGTGGAGTACTTCGGCTTGCGTGTGGCGGCTGCGATCTTCGATTTGCTGGCCATGGTCGTCTCGGTGTGATTCGGTCGCTCGGATCAGGCGGCGGCGTCGCCGTCCTTCTTCAGCGGCATCCCCATCGCCCGCAGGAACTGCCGCGCCTCGTCGTCGGTGCGAGCCGTCGTGACGAGCGTGATGTGCATGCCCTGGGGGCGGGAGTATTTGTCGGGGTTGATCTCCGGAAACACCATCTGCTCGGAGAGCCCCAGGCTGTAGTTGCCGTGGCCGTCGAAGGCCGTGCTCGACAGGCCGCGGAAGTCGCGGACCCGAGGCAGGGCCAGCGACACCAACCGGTCGAGGAATTCGTACATCCGCCGGCCGCGGAGCGTCACCTTGCAGCCGATCGGCAGATTCTCGCGAAGCTTGAAGCCCGACACCGCCGCCTTGGACAGCGTGGCCACCGGCTTTTGGCCCGCGATCTGCGTGAGGGCACCGATGGCCTCTTCGAGATACTTCTTCTCGGTCGTGGCCACGCCCACGCCCATGTTGATCACGATCTTCTCGAGCTTCGGAATGGCGTGCGGGTTGGCACGGCCGAAGGCCTCGGCCAACTGGGGCCGCACGGTGTTCACGTAGTGCTCGAGCATCCGCGGCGTGCCCGCCGGTTCGACGGTCACAGCCGCCTTCGTCTTCTTTGCCATCTCGATCGCCCTTCGTCGTTCCGTTGCCTGGAGTATCGTTCCGCGGATCACCCGCGGGCCTTGGCAGCCTTGGGCCGCCGCACCACGCCCTGCTCCGTGCCACACCGCCGGCAGAACCGGACCTTGCCGCCGTCGGCAGCCACGCGTGCGCCGAGCCGCGCGGCCTTGCCGCACGAGGAACAGACGAGGAGCACGTTCGACGCCGCGATCGGCATCTCCTTGCTCAACCGGCCGCCCTGCTGGTTTTTCTGGCTCCGCCGGATGTGGCGGTACACGCGGCCGACGCCCTCGACGACGACGCGGTCGCGGCCACCGGCCTCCGTGGCCGGCAACACCGACAGCACCTTGGCACGCGTCCCACGCGAGTTGCCCGTCCGCACCTCGACCGTGTCCCCTGCCTTGATCAACATCACACCACCTCGCTCGCCAGGCTGACGATCTTCATGAAGTTCCGGTCGCGGAGTTCCCGCGCCACGGCCCCGAAGATGCGGGTGCCCTTCGGATTTTTCTCGTTGTCGATGATCACGCAGGCATTCGTGTCGAACCGCACGTAACTACCGTCGTCCCGGCGGGTCGGCTTCTTGCAACGCACCACCACCGCCTTGACGACGGCCTTCTTCTTGACTTCGCTGCCCGGGATCACGGTCTTCACGCTGCACACGATGATGTCACCGAGGCCGGCGGTCCGCTTGCGGCTTCCGCCGAGCACCTTGAAGCACATCACCTCTTTCGCGCCCGTGTTGTCGGCGACGACGAGCCGCGTCTGCATCTGGATCATGTCGCGGGCCCTTCCTTGGTCTCGAGGGCGGCGGCGGCGGCGTCCTCGGCCTTGGCGGCCGTCTCACGCAGCCGGGTGGCGCGGGCGCCGCTCCGCAGCGAGGCGACGTCGACAGCCGTGCTCTTGGAGACCACCCGGACCAGCTCCCACCGCTTGAGGCGGCTGCGGGGCCGGCACTCGATGATCTCGACGAGGTCACCGGGCTGCGACTCGTCGTGCTCATCGTGCACGTGGCAGACGGTCCGCCGGTGCTGGATGCGGCCGTACTTCGGATGGCGAACGACCCGCGGGATCTCCACGCGCCGCGTCTTCTTCGCGGCAGCGCTGGTCACCGTTCCTGTCTCGACTCGCTTGGGCATGAACCTGGTTCCTCGCTACTTCCCGCTCTGCGCCCGCTTCTTGATGGTCCGCCGCGCGGCCACCTCGCCCGGCGTTCGGGCCCGCACCTTGCCGCGTCCCACGGCGCGATGCTTCTTGGCATGCTTCTCGTGCTGCACGGCCTGACTTCCCGCACCGGCCGAGGCCGGCGTCTCGACCAGCGTGCCCCGCTGGGCCAGCACCGTCTGGCAGCGGGCGATGGTCCGACGGTGCTTCCGCACGGCCGCCGGGCTGGTGAGCTTTTCCGTCTGGGCCTGGAGCCGCAGCCGGAACAGCGTCTCCGCCGCGTCCTTCCAGACGAGCCGGATCTGCTCGTCGGCCATGTCGCGTAGTTCTCGTGCCTTGGTCATGTCTGGTTTCCGTCGACTTGTCCTACATCGCCCGCCGTTTCACGAATCGCACCCGGATCGGCATCTTGTGCGCCAACCGCGCCATGCACACCCGCGCGGCCTCCTCGGTCACGCCGCCGATCTCGTAGAGGATCATGCCCGGCTTGATGACCGCGGCCCAATACTCCGGCTCCCCCTTGCCCTTGCCCATGCGGGTCTCGAGCGGGATGGAGGTCACCGACTTGTGGGGAAACACGCGCACGAACAGCCGCCCCTCCGTGCGGAGGTACTGCTGGGCCGCGATGCGGCCGGCCTCGATGGTCGCTGCTGGGAGCCAGCCCGGCTGCTCGGCCTGGAGGCCGAAGTCGCCGAACACCACGCGGTTGCCCCGCGTGGCCTCACCTCTTATACGACCTCTTTGGCTTTTTCGGTGCTTCACCCGCTTGGGCATCAGCGCCATCGCCACTCTCCTCGTACATGCCTTGGTTCACCCACACCTGAATCCCGATGTTGCCCTGCGCGGTCGGAGCCTCGCAGAAGCCGTAGTCGATCTTGGCCCGCAGCGTCGACAGGGGCATCGCACCGGCGATCGCCTTCTCGCACCGCGACATCTCCGCGCCGCCAAGCCGTCCCGCCAGCTGAATCTTCACGCCCTTCGCGCCCGCGTCCATCGTGGCGTCGATCGCCCGCTTGAGGGTGCGTCGAAAGGCAGCCCGCTTCGAAAGCTGGTCGGCGATGTCCTCGGCGATCAACTGGGCCTGGATCTCCGGGCGCCCGACCTCCTCGACCTTGAGGTTCACCCTCCGCCCGAGCAGCTCCTGGAGTTCATCCTGCAGGCGGTCCACCTCCTGCCCCTTACGGCCGATGATCACGCCCGGCCGCGCCGAGTGGAGGATCACCTTGACCTCGTCCCGCGTCCGCTCGATCTCCACCTTCGGGATCGCAGCGGCGCGATACTTCGTCTTGAGGAACTTGCGGACCTTCACGTCTTCCAGCAGCAACGCCCTGAAGTCCTTCTTGGCGGCGTACCAGCGGCTCTTCCACGGCTCGGTGATGCCGGTGCGAAAGCCGACGGGATGTACTTTTTGGCCCATGGTCGCCTCCTCACTCCCCGGTCGCGGCTGCGGTGGCGACCGTGTCGAGCGCCACCTTGATGTGCGACATCCGCCGCTTGATCCCGAACGCCTGGCCGCGCGACCGCGGCCGGATCCGCTTGAACATCGGCCCGCCGTCAACCCGGGCGTCCACGACCACGAGGTCGTCCACACCCGGAGCCTGCTGGTGCTCGGCGTTGCCCAACGCGCTCTTGATCACCTTCTCCAACATCCGCGCGCCGCGGTGAGGCTGGAAGCGGAGGATGTCGAGCGCCTCGTCGGCGAACTTGCCACGGACGAGATCCGCCAGCGCCCGCACCTTGCGGGCACTGATCCGGGCGTATTTGTGGGTCGCGGTATATGCCATGGGTCAGTCTCCGGGACGCCGGCCGTTCACTTGGCCGCCGCCGGCGTCGCCGCCTCCTTCACCTTCCCGCCGTGGCCGCGGAACGTCCGCGTCGGCGCGAACTCGCCGAGCTTGTGGCCCACCATGTCCTCCGTCACGAACACCTTCAGGTGCTGCTTGCCGTTATGCACCATGAACGTGAGGCCGATGAACTCGGGCACGATCGTGCACGACCGCGACCAGGTCTTGATCGGATCCCGCTTGCCGGAGGAGAGTTGAGCCTCCACCTTCTCGAACACGCGCGGGTCGACGTACGGACCCTTTTTGGCACTGCGTCCCATCTCGGTTACCTCAGTTTGATCTGGCCGTAGCGGCGGCTCTTCCGCCGGCGGATGATGAACGCGCTGGAAGGCTTCCGGGGCTTCCGGGTGCCGCCACCCTTGGCACTCTTGCCGGTCGGACTGACCGGATGCCGGCCGCCCTTCGTGCGTCCCTCGCCACCGCCGTGCGGATGGTCGATCGGGTTCATCGCCGTGCCGCGGACGTGCGGACGGATGCCCATCCAGCGGCTCCGCCCGGCCTTGCCGAGCCTGACGTTCATGTGCTCGGAGTTGCCGATGGCGCCGATCGTGGCCCGACAGGCTGCCGGCACGCGGCGAATCTCACCCGATGGGAGCGTGATCTGGGCCCACTGGGCCTCGCGAGCCACGAGCACGGCCGACGAGCCGGCAGACCGGCAGAGCCGCCCACCGCGCCCCGCCTGCAATTCGATGTTGTGAATTTGCATGCCCAGCGGGATCGCCGACATCGGCAGGCAGTTGCCCACCTCGGGAGGCGCCTGATCGCCGCTCTGCACCGTCGCGCCGGCCACGAGGCCGTCAGGGGCGAGGATGTAGCGCTTCTCGCCATCGGCGTAGTTGACGAGCGCCACACGGCAGGTGCGATTCGGATCGTATTGGATCGAATGCACCTTGCCGGGAACGCCGTCCTTGTTGCGGCGGAAGTCGACGAGACGGTAATGCTGTTTGTGACCGCCGCCGCGGTGCCGCGCCGTGATCTTGCCCTGGTTGTTGCGGCCGCCCGTCTTCTGCTTGCGGAACCGCAGCCCCTTGGGCACGGCGGCGCCCGGCGTCAGTTCGGCGAAGTCCGACACGCTCGCGCCGCGGCGGCCGGGACTGGTCGGGTTGTACTGGCGGATGCCCATGGATGTGATCCGGTGCGACGTGCTCGGTTCAGAAGAGATTGATCTTGAAGTCGGGCTTGAGCTTCACGACGGCCTTCTTCCAGGCCTTCGTGCTCGTCCTCCGCAGCCGGCTGCGGCGCATCTTGCCCACGCGGTTCTGCACCGCGACCTTGTCCACCTTGACGGAAAACATCTCCTCGACGGCCCGGCGGATGTCGGCCTTCGTCGCTTCCGCCACGACCTCGAACGAGTAGGCGTTGTGACGCGTGGCCCGATGCATGCCCTTCTCGGTGACGAGGGGCCGGAGGATCACCTGATGCGGAGCGAGCCGGGGATTGAGGGCGGGCTGCGGGGGAACGGGGACGGCCATGATTTACGTCGCCTCCTTCTTCGCGGACCGCTTCGCGGCCGGCCGACGAGCGGCCTTCTTCTTGGCCGCGGGCTTGGGCTCCGCCTTGGCTGACGCCCGGAACGCATCCAAGGCCGCCTTCGTCATCACGATCGACCGCGGCCGGAGAATCGACCAGGCGTTCAACTCGGCAACCGGCGCCACCGACACTCCAGCGATGTTGCGGGCACTCTTCCAGACGTTGGCGTCGTGCTTCTCGGGGGCGACGAGAACGGTCTTCTCGCCCAGGCCGAGCGCCGCAAGCAGTCCCGACACGGCCTTCGTCCGCGGGGCCGCGACGGCGAGCGAGTCGACGAGCTTCACCTCGTCGTCGGCGATCCGCGAGGCCAGCGCCATCCGCGTGGCCGTCTGCAACGCCTTCCTCGGCATCCGCCAGCCGAAATCGCGGGGCCGCTTGGCGAAGATGTGACCGCCACCCCGTCGCGTGCCGCTCCGCCGTGCGCCAGCCCGGGCATTGCCCGTGCCCTTCTGGCGATACAGCTTCTTGGTCGAGCCGGCCACTTCGCCGCGCGTCTTGGTCTTCTGCGTGCCCTGGCGGGCCTTGGCCTGATACATGACGACGGCATCGTGCAGCAGCTGCTTGCTGACCTTCGGGGCCAGCTCGGCCGGATCGATCTCGTAGGAGCCGACCTGCTTGCCGGCCATGTCGTAGACGGCGAGGTTCATTTGGCACCGGCCTTCTTCTTGCCGGTCGGAGCTGCCACCCCGACCTTCTTGATCTTGTTGGTCTCACGAACGAGCACGTAGCCGCCGATCGGGCCGGGCACGGCCCCCCGAATCACGATCAGATTTCGCTCTGCATCCAGGCTGACGAGCTTGACGTTTCGCATCGTCGATCGCTCGTTGCCGTAGCGACCGGCCATCCTCTTGCCCTTGAAGACGCGGGCCGGCGAGGTGTTCATGCTCGTGCCGCCTTGGTGCCGGTGCACCTTCTTCACACCGTGACTGGCGCGCTGCCCCTTGAAGCCGTGCCGCTTCATCACGCCGGCCGTGCCACGGCCCTTCGTGGTGCCGGTGACATCGACGAACCCGACGCCCTCGAAGACCGCGACGGTCATCACCGAGCCGACCTCGGCCCCTTCGTAGGCACCGCGCAACTCGCGAACGAGACGCTTCGGCTCGCAGTTGGCCTTGGCCACGACCGCGGCACCCGCCTCCACCCGCCGCTTGGCCCGCCGTCCATCGAGCGTGGCCACCTGGCCGCGAACCGCCCGGCTTGCCAGGCGCCGCGGCTTGTCGAGGAAACCCAACTGCACGGCCGCGTAGCCGTCTCGATCGGGCGTCCGCACGGCGAGCACGGGACACGGGCCGGCTTCGATCACCGTGACCGGCACCACGGAACCGTCGGCATCGAAAATCTGCGTCATGCCGACCTTGCGGCCGAGCAGGCCTTTGCGCCCTGCCTTCTCGGAGACCTTCGTCGATGCAGCCATGGGTGTTCGCAGTCGCGACGGATTTCCCGGACGACCCCGGAGAGTCGTCGTCGATCCGCCTTCGGTTCACGCTCGAAGCCGTCGGCTACGGGAGCGCCAGGGGGTGAACCCGGGCCTTACCCGCAACGCCTTCCAAGCATGCCGTGCCGTGCGCTCCTAAAAGTTGAAATGCAGTGGTTGAAATGCGGTGGTTGATCGGAAAACGGATGAATCAGCGACTCGAAGCCTTGATCTTGATGTCGACGCCCGCGGGCAGGCTCAACTTGTTGAGCGCCTCGATCGTCTTGGCCGTGGCCTGGACGATGTCGATCACCCGCTTGTGGGTGCGGATTTCGTATTGCTGGCGGGCCTTCTTGTCGATGTGAGGGCTCGACAGCACCGTGTAGCGCTCGACCCTGGTGGGGAGCGGAATGGGGCCGTGGACCTCGGAATTGGTCCGCTTGGCCGTATCGACGATCTCCGCAGCGCTCTGATCGAGCACGGCGTGGTCGTAGGCCTCCATGCGGATGCGGATGATTTCCTGGGTCGGTCCGGCCACGGTCGCTGTCTCCTCGCTGTGCAGCCGCGCAGGGCCGCCCGCTCTTGTATCGATCGCAGGGCCGCGTCGGCAGGAGTCTGCCTCGCGACCCGGAAGAAAAGCCCTGCGGAGGGCCTTTTTCGCGACATCCCCGGCGGCCAAGGCCGGCCGCGGTCATCGCTGCGGATTCGAGCCACGAAATCTAAAAGCGCTCTGGCGACCTGTCAACGCCCTGTATTTTCCGGGCTTCAGACGCCCCTCGGCCCGATCCGCTCGGAATTCCCGGCTCTCCACGTCCAACCGGCATGGAGGACGCCCGTGCCGTCTCGACGGCACACGCGAGGATGCGGGCCGGCCGGATTACGGCAGTTTTGCGAGCCGAACGTTGCGGAATTCGGCCCACATCGGGGCGCCGGCGTGGAGTTGCAGGGCGATGATGCCCTTCTCCAGGGCGAGCGCCGGGTCGGCGTCCGTGAAGTCGAGAATCAGCCTGCCGTTGAGCCAGTGCCGGATGTGGTTGCCCTCGGCGCGGATGATCACGTCGTTCCAGTCGTCGATCCGCATGAGCGTCTCGAACTCGGCCTGATCGACGAGGTGTTCTGCCACCTTCTTTCCCCCGACGGCCTCCCAGGTGGCCCGCTCGCCGGTCTGGCAGATTCGCTTCCGCGCGCCCCCCTCGTCATAGATGAAACCCGTGACGTGGGGCATCGTGCGTTCGTTCCGCAACTCGTGCTGATAGCCCCGCACCACCCACTTGTTCTTCGCCGTGTCGTCGGTGACCCTCCGGGAGCGGTATTGGATGCCCGAATTGTTCGTCGCCGAGCAGCGGTAGGAGAGCCGGAGTTCGAAGTCGCCGACCTCGCCCCCTTGCCAGACGAGGAACGTGTTGCCGTGAGCCACGTGCTCCGGCGTGGTCTCGCCGTGGATCACCCCGTCGCGAACGCTCCACAGCCGCGGATCACCGTCCCAGCCGGCCAAGTCGGAGCCGTTGAACAGCATCTCCATGTCCGCCGGTTCGGCGGGTGCGGCCGTGGCCTGCCGAGCCTCGCCACGGGCCACGGCGCCGCACATCGAGCAGACGATCAACAGCGACGCAAAACGAGCGATCATGGCTGGCGGTGCCTCTTGACACATGACGGGTGAATCGACCGCAAGTTTACCAGTGCCACGACCGGCGGCGAAGCACGGGGACACCCGCCGAGGACCACCTGGACAGGGGGACGCGAGTCCGCACCTACGGGAGCCGCGTCGGCTGCAGCGGCTCGATCGGCCGGACCCAGATCGATCGAAACTGCACCGGGTCGCCGTGATCCTGGAGCGTCAGCGGTAGGGCATCGGGATGCTTCTCGTACGCGGGCGGCCGGTGCCAGAACGTCTTGCCTCGGATCACGGTGTCGCTGTGGATCGCGATGCCGTTGTGGAGCACGCTGATCCGGCCCGGCGACTCGAGCGTGCCCTGGGAGGTGAATCGCGGCCGCGTGAAGAGGATGTCGTAGGTCTGCCACTCGCCGGGCTTCCGGCAGGCGTTCACCGCCGGAGGTTGCTGCTTGTAGAGGGCCCCGCACTGGCCGTCCGGATAGGTGCGCGGCCCATCCGAGCCGTCCTCGAACGAGTCGAGCACCTGGATCTCGTACGCACCCATGAGAAACACCCCGGAGTTGCCACGGCCCTGGCCCGTGCCGGTCGCGGGGGAAGGACTGCGAAACTCGACGTGCACCTGGCAGTCGCCGAATGACGCCTTGGACACGATCTGCCCCTTGCCGACAGTCACGACTCCATCGGCCACCGCCCAGCGTTCACCATTCTCCCAGGCGGCCATGTCACGGCCGTCGAACAGAACGACGGCGTCGGCCGGGATCGCGGCGGGCTTCTCCGGTGCCGGACCCGGATCGACCACCTGCGGCCGCGGCCACTCGATCGCCATCCGCCACTCGTCGCTGCCGTGCTTGGTGCCCCGAAGCTGCAGCCGGCGCCTGCGGATCGATTCGGTGATCCGCCGGGCTTCGGCCTCGGCCACCGCGATCGGAAGACCCTCGGGCGTGCCTGGCCGGGCGTGGCCTGCGGCCTCCCGGTAGGCGTCGCGGAGCAGCTTCATCCGCGCAGTCACCTCCGGCAGGAACGGCCGCAATTTCGCCGGCACATCGGGGTCGGCCGCCGCCGACTCGTCGCCGAGTCCGGCGATCACAGCCCGGCAGATCGCCCAGTGGCCGTCGTCGTTGGGGTGGATGCAATCCGGCGTGAAGGTCGCCTTCGGATCCTTCAGCCGCCGGGCCGCGAGCGCGGCCTTCATGGGCCCGTGGACGTCGATCACGGCCCACCCATCCGCCCGCTTGGCAAGCAGCCATTCGGCGTAGGCCGTCAGGACGGCGTCGTAGTCGGCGTCGCCCGCCGGTCCGGGATCATCCGGCTGCTTGTCGTAGATCGGGGGCGTGAGATGGATGATCGTCGCCCCCGCCTTCTCGACGGTGGCGTGCAGCCGCTCCATGCCCGCCTTGAACTTCGCGAAGCGGCCCTCGTCGAGCGGCAGGTACGTGCCGCAGTTCATGCCGTACATCGCGAGCACGAGATCGGGCCTCGTGACCCGCAGCACGCCGTCGAGGCGGTCGAACAGGTCGGGCCGCGGAAACGCCCCGCCGGCGTGCTGGACCTCGGTGAGGCCCGAGGTCGTCTCGCTGGACAGCCCCACGTTGACGACGTCGGCCTCGACGCCCCGCTCCTCCATCCAGGCCGCGAGGTCAGCCACCCAGCGGCCATCCTGGGTGATCGAGTCGCCAAGCACGACGATCCGCCGCGCATGCCGGAAAAGGTCGCCGGGATTCGCGGACTCTGCGGCTGCAGCCTGGACAAGTCCGGCGAGGATGACGATCGGGGCGGCGAGGGGACGGATGAGGCGGTGCATGGCGAGTGCGGCGCCGGCGTGGCGTCTTTCCAGGTGGCGAACAGGTGGCCATCGGCGCGACGCGGGCGCGGCTCTCCGTCGGCGACCATCGGCAAAGTATGGGACGGCCGTCGGCTGGTTCGCAAATCTGCGCCGACCCTGCCCGCTACACGAACGCCTCGGCCGTCTCCGCGGGCGCCGGGCCGTACTTCAGGGGCGCCATCGTGAAACTGGCGCGGCCCTGGCTGACGCTCCGCACCGCGGCCGAGTAGCCGAACATGCTCCCCAGCGGCGCCTCGGCCGTCAGCACGGTCACCCCGCCACGGATCTCCGTGCCGGTGATGATCGCCCGCCGCTGCTGCAGGTCGTTGATGACGTCGCCGAGGTGCTCCTCCGGCACGCTCACCTCCACCCGCATGATCGGCTCCAGGAGCACGCTGCCCGCCTCGGCGAGCATGCGGTCCACGGCCTCCGCCGCCGCCATGCGGATCGCCACGTCGGACGGCGGCGGATCGGGGATGGGGCTCTCGAGCACCGTGATCCGCACCGCCCAGAGCGGACAGCCCTTGAGGCCGCCGCGTTCGGCGCTCTCGCGGACGGCCTGGGTCATCGTGGCGGCCAACTCGGCGAGGCTCTCCGCCTCGGGAAACCAGCCCTGCTCCACGGTCACGGAGCCCTGCGCCTCGACCGGCTCGGCCCGGATCGTGACGGCGGCCTGCAGCATCTGCCCGCCCACGAGCCGCGCGACGTTTCCAACGACCGTCACCGGCCTGGCCAGCGTCTCCTTGTAGCTGACCCGCGGCTTGTGGACGCGGCACTTGAGGTTGAAGTCCCGCTCCAGCCGATGACGGATCACCTCCAGATGAAGCTCGCCCATGCCGGAGATGAGCGTCTGGCCGGTCTCCTCGCTCTCGAGCGCGCGAAACGTGGGATCCTGCCGCTTCATCATCTCGAGCGTCTCGGCGAGCTTCTTCCGCTCGAGGCTCGTCTCGGGCTCGATCGCCATCGAAATCACCGTCTCGGGGAACTGGATCGTCTCCAGCACGATCGGGGCGGCGGCGTCGCAGAGCGTGTCGCCCGTGACGCTCGCCCGCGGCCCGATCACGCCCACGATGTCACCGGCGAAGGCCTCGGGGATCTGCTCGCGGCGGTCGGCCTGCACGTGCCAGAGCTGCGCGATGTTCTCCTTCTTCTGCTGCCGCGGATTCCAGGCCCGGCTGCCGGCCTTGAGCGTGCCGGAGTAGACCCGCACGAAATACAGGTCGCCGTGCTTCTCGGCGATGATCTTGAAGACGAGGCCGCAGAAGGGCTCCTGCGGATCTGCCCGGCGGACGGCGGTGGCGGCCGTCTTCGAGCCCGGGTCGACCCCCTCGACGGGCGGCACGTCGGCGGGGCTGGGCAGATACCAGGCGACCGCGTCGAGCACCGGCTGGACGCCGATGCAGTCGAGCGCCGATCCGGCGAGCACCGGCACGACCTGGCGGGCAATCGTCGCCCGGCGGATCGCCCGCCGCAACACCTCCGGCGGGATCGCCGCCTCGGCCATCACCAGTTCCGCCACCTCGTCGGACAGATCGAAGAGCATCGAGACGAGGTGCTCGCGGTACTCGTTCGCCACGTCGGCGAGTTTGGGCGGGATAGGCCCCGCCTGCACGGCCGCGAGCGCCGCCCCGCCGGCGAGCGCCTCGTCCTTCGCGGGGAAGGTGAGCAGCTGCATCTCGACGAGGTCCACGATGCCGCGAAACGGATCCTTCACGTGCGGCGGCCCGAGCCCCAGCGGCACATGCAGCACCAGCGGCCTCGCGCCGAGCCGCTTCTCGATCTGATCCACCGTGCCGAAAAAGTCGGCCCCCTCGCGGTCGAGCTTGTTCACGAGCGCAAGCCTGGGCACGCCGTACTTGTCGGCCTGTCGCCAGACGGTCTCGCTCTGCGCCTCGACCCCCTCCCGGGCCGAAAACACGACGACCGCCCCGTCGAGCACCCGCAAACTCCGCTCCACCTCGGCCGTGAAGTCGACGTGGCCGGGCGTGTCGATGAGGTTCACCGTCACGTCCCGCCACTGGAATGACACGGCCGCCGAGTAGATCGTGATCCCCCGCTCCTGCTCCTCGGGATCGAAGTCGGTGATCGTGGTGCCGCGATCCACCTCGCCGAGCCGGTGGCTGGTCTTCGTGAAGAAGAGCAGTCGCTCCGTGAGCGTGGTCTTGCCGGCGTCGATGTGGGCCACGATGCCGATGTTGCGGATGTGTTCCAGGGAGCGCTTCATGCGAATCTCATGTGATGCTCGATCAGCCGTCCATCGCTTTGCTGCACGCCGTCATGACAGGCGTCCCGCATCCCTGGTCAACTCGCCCAACGCGGCTTCGGGGATGCTCGAATCCTCTCGGCCGGACGTTCACTCCGGGCATCCATGCCCTCTGTTCACTCGGAGGTGCCTGCGCTTCGCCCTCCGAGCGAGCGGAGGCCAGGATGGCCGCAGCGAGCGTCCGGCGAGCGGGTGTGGGCAGCCCCGAGCCGGTTGGGCGAACCGACGCCATGTCCGCACGAAACCCGTCTGCAAACCGTCGCGTCCCCATCACATCCGCTCCACGGTGCCGATGCCGAGCAGCTCGAGGCCCGTGCGGAGCACGCGGCCGGTCAGGTCGCAGAGCGCGAGGCGGCTGGCCCGTTCCGGGCCCTCGGCCTTGAGCACTGGGTGCGTGTCGTAGAACGACGAGTAGCGGCCCGCCAGATCGTAGAGCCATGTCGTGAGCAGGTTGGGCCGGTAGTCGGCCTCCACGTCCTCGAGCACCTCCCCGAACCGCAGGAGGTCGAGCGCCAGGGCGCGCTCGGCGGGTTCCGCGATCCGCACCTCCGTCGCGGCAACACGCAGGGCATCGCGGTCGATGCCCCCCTTCGCAAAGATCCCCTCCACGCGGGCCACGGCGTACTGCATGTAGGCCGCCGTGTTGCCCGTGAGTTGAAGCATCTTGTCGAAGCTGAAGACATAGTCGGTGGTCCTGTTCTGGGACAGATCCGCGTATTTGATCGCGCCGATTCCCACCGTTTCGGCGACATGCCGCCGATCCTCGGCCGCGAGGGCCGCCCGCCCCTCGGCACCCAACTCGATCACCTGGCGGGCCCGCTCCACGCCCTCGTCGAGCAGCGCCTCGAGGCCCACGGTGTCACCCGCCCGGGTCTTGAAGGGCTTGCCGTCCTCGCCGAGCACCGTGCCGAAGCCGACGTGCACGAGATCGACGTCGGCGATCCCCGACAATCCCCAGCGACGCGCGGCATCGAACACCTGCTCGAAGTGCTCGCTCTGGCGGTGGTCGACCACGTACAGGATCCGGCTGGGCTTCCAGGTGTCGAGCCGCCAGCGGATCGTGGCCAGGTCCGTGGTCGCGTAGAGAAACGCCCCGTCGGCCTTGCGAATGAGGAGCGGCGGGGCATCGTCGCCCCGCAGGAAGACCCCGATGGCCCCGCGGCTCTCCCGCGCCAGACCCCGGGCCACGAGGTCGTCCACGGTCGCGGCGAGCATCGGCTGAAAGAAGCTCTCGCCGAGCCAGTGGTCGAACGTGACGTGCAGCCGCGCGTAGAGGCGGTCGATCTCCGCGCGGCAGACCGGCATGAACCGCTCCCACAGCGCGCGGTTCTCCGGGTCACCCTCGTGCAGCTTCGCCGTTTCGGCGAGTACCTCGCGGCCGGCCTCGGGATACCGCGCCGCGAGGGACGCCGCCGCGGGATCGGCGGCGAGTTCCTCCGGCTTCGCGTCGGCCACCTTCCGCACCAGGCGGTAGAGCCGGCCGAGTTCGGCGGTCGGGTCGGCCGCGAAGGCCTCGTCATCGCGACAGTGCTTCCAGCCCCAGAGGATCATCCCGAACTGCGTGCCCCAGTCGCCGAGGTGGTTGTCGGTGATCACGCGATGGCCGCGAAACCGGAGAATCCGGGCGAGGGCGTCGCCGATCACGGTCGAGCGGATGTGCCCCACGTGCATGGGCTTGGCCACGTTCGGCGAACTGAAGTCGACGACGATGGTCTCGGGACGCTCCGTGCCACGGACCCCGAGCCGCGGGTCGGAGACGGCACGGGACAGGGCCGCCGCGAGGGCCTCGTCGCGGACGCGGACGTTGATGAATCCCGGCCCGACCGGATCGCCGGGTGGCAGGAAGAAGTCCGCGTAGGTCGGGGCTGCCGCGAGCCGCGCGGCGATGTCCGCGGCCAGATCGCGGGGCTTGCGGCCGGCCCGCTTCGCCAGCGCCATCGCCATGGTGCCCGAGTAGTCGCCGAACTTCGCGTCGGCCGTCTGGCGGACCTGGTCGAGCAGGGCCGGCATCTCGTCGGCCGTCAGCGGGACGACGCCGTCGGCCGCGAGGCCGTCGAGCGCGGCGCGGAAACAGGACCGCAGTGCGGCGCGGAAGTCCACGCGGCCGCCGGCCGGCGGCCCGGGTTGGCCGTCGTCACTCATCGCGAGGCCGCCCCCGCCACCGGCACCCGCTTCGCGTCGCTCCAGAGATGCTCGAGATCCCAGTAATCGCGCGATTCGGCGTCGAAGAGGTGGACCATGACGTCGCCGTAGTCGAGCACGATCCAGCGGCCCTCCTCGTAGCCCTCGCCGCCCCGCTTGCGATCGTGAAGATCGTGCTTCACGGCCTTCTCGATCTCGTCGGCCATGGCATGCATCTGCCGCCGACTCGAGCCGGTCGCCACCACGAAGTAATCGAACACGTCCGTCAGGCCGCGAAGGTCGAGCACGCGGACGTCGGTGCCGCGGGTCTCCTCCGCCACGCGGGCCGCCGCCAGCGCGAGTTCCCGCGCGCGATCGGGACGGGAGGCGGCGGGTTCCTTGCCGGCGATGGTCACGGTGCAGACGGTTCCACGAGACCCGGTGCCGACGCGGGATGTCTCCACCACGGCACCCACGATCAAAGTTTATCGCGCACGCGTCCCGCCGCGAGGGCGATGCCCGCGAGGACGAGATCGGGCATCTCGACGGCGTCGGGCAGCGCATCGCGGACGACGCCCGCCGATCCGCCCGTGAGGATCACGTCAACGCCCCCGCCCAGGGCAGTCCGGGCCTCCGCGACCAGCCGGGAAACTGCACCCCGCATGCCCCAGCCGATCCCACAGGCGATCGCCGCCTGCGTGGAGCGTCCCGGTAACGGCGGCGGCGGCGCGGAATCGAGGGCCGCCACCTCGGGCAGGCGGCTCGTGCCCTCGGCAAGGGCTCGGGCCAGCAGGGCGGGCCCCGGCAGGATCGCGCCCCCGAGAAACTCGCCGGCCGACGACACCATGTCCACCGTGGTGGCGGTGCCGCAGTCGACGACGATGACGGCGCGGCCAGGCCGCGCGGCGGCCGCCGCCGCTGCCGCACACACCCGGTCGATGCCCACACGATCCGGCACGTCGACGGCGAGGGCCAGTGGCAGGTGGCCGCGATCGATCCGCCGCTGCCGCAGGCGCCTGGGGCCGGTGGCGGAGACGTCGGCGACGGTGGCCTCGAGCCGGGCCGCCGCGGCCTCGTTGACCGCCGCGACGAGCAGCACCGCGTCACCCGGAGCGGCCGCCGCCAGCCAGCGCGAGAGATTCTCCGGCCGAAACTCCCGACTGGAGAAATCCTGCCGCCGACCGACGACGGGCAGGCGGCCCACGGCGCCGGCCTCGACGACCGCGGCCACCTTCGTTCGCGTGTTGCCGACGTCCGCCACGAGCACCGCGGCGTTGGACGGGACCGCGGTCATGGGGAGGATCTCCGCCGCTCCATCTCGGCGATGATGCTCCGCAACATGACGTCGAGTCCCTGCCCCGTCACGGCGCTCACGCCGATCACCGCGCGGCCGATCTCGGCCTCGAGCGCCGCCCGAGCCTCCGGCGCACTGGGCAGTTCGCTCTTGCTCATCACCACGATCTCCGGACGGTCGCCGAGCGCGGGATCGTACATCACGAGTTCCGCGCGAATCGCGCGGTAGTTGGCCGCCGGCTCGCTGCCGTCCACCGGACACGGCTCGACGACGTGGACCAGGATGCCGGCCCGCTCGACGTGGCGGAGGAACTCGTGGCCGAGCCCGACTCCCGCGTGGGCCCCCTCGATGAGTCCCGGCAGATCGGCGAGCACGAAACTCTTGTCGCGGGAAACCGCCACGATGCCCAGGATCGGCGCCTTCGTCGTGAACGCATAGTCGGCGATCTCCGGCCGGGCCCGCGAGAGCCGCGAGAGCAGCGTGCTCTTGCCCGCATTCGGCTTGCCGACGAGGCCCACGTCGGCGATCACCTTGAGCTCCAGCAGGAGTCGGCGGACCTCACCGGCCTCCCCGGCCGTGGCCTGCCGCGGGGCCCGATTCGTCGACGACTTGAAGTGCAGGTTGCCGCGGCCGCCGGTGCCGCCGCGTGCGGCCACGATCGACTCGCCCGGGGAGGCGAGATCCTTGAGGACGAGACCCGAGCCCTCGTCGATCACGAGCGTGCCGGGTGGCACGAGGAGCGTGAGATCCTCACCCCGGGCACCTTGGCAGTTCGCCGGACCGCCCGCGGTGCCTGGCTCGGCCTTCCACTGCCGCCGATGGGCCAGCGCCGCGAGCGAATCCACGCCGGCCCGAGCCTCGAGGATCACGCTGCCACCGTCGCCACCGTCGCCACCGTCGGGACCACCGAGTGGGACGTATTTCTCGCGCCGGAAACTGCACATCCCCCGGCCGCCTTGGCCGGCCATCACCTCGATGTGCACGCGATCGACGAACACGACCCGACCACCTCTCGAGCCAGCGGGGCCACCACCGGCAAACACGTCGGCCACCGAGTCGCCGACGTGGCCCGTACCCCGCCGCGATCCACGAGGCCCGGACGCGGATCATCCCGCACGAACGCAGGGCCGACAGCCAGGCTCGTCAGCCGTTCACCACGTTCACCCGGCGACCCTCGCGGTCGAACGAGACGACACCATCGACGAGCGCAAAGAGCGTGAAGTCGGTGCCCATGCCCACGTTGCGGCCGGGATGAAACTTCGTGCCGACCTGGCGGACGAGGATGTTGCCGGCCCGAACGGCCTCGCCGCCGAACCGCTTCACGCCCCGACGCTGCGCATTCGAATCGCGGCCGTTGCGGCTCGAACCCTGACCCTTCTTATGTGCCATGACCGCAGCCTCCGCGAGCGACATCCGACCTTGATATCGAACCTTCCGGACCGACCACGGTCAAGGGTTCGACGCCTCGTTTTCGTACCGGAAGACCCAGGAGTGGTCAATGCCCTCCTCGACCGCCGCGGCCGCCGCGAACAGCCCGGGGCCCCGGGCTCCGAACAGGCCCCGCAGCAGGCGGGCGCGCGATTCCGGGTCGGCCTCCGCGGCGATGCTCGGCCGCACCGCATCGAACGCCGCCAGCGCGTCTCCCGCCACGACGTCGCCCGGCGGCATCTCGATCGATTCGAGTGCCGCCAAGGTGCGAGCCAGGGCGACCTGTCGGGCCAGGGCGTCGACCCGCGGCCCCGCCGCACCGAACAGCCGCGCCGCCGCCGCCGCGCGGGCTGCCGGGGATCGCTCTGCCTCCAACGCTCGGACGATCTGGGCGAGCGCGGCGAGCGGCTGCTCCTTCACCGCCTCCGGCGTGAGATCCAGCTTCGCCAACGCGATCCGCCGGGCCGCATCCCGCTCGGCGTCGGTCGGCGCCGCCAAGGCCCGGGCGAGATCCTCGAAGGCCGCCACGCCCACGTCGCCGAACAGGCGGCGGACCGCACCTCCCCGCGCGGTCGGATCGCCGATCGAGGCGATCCTGCCGATCACGGTCTGGAGCGGAAGGAGGCTGATGCCGACGTCTCCTCCTGCCGGCTCGGTCGTCTCCACGGGCTCGAGCAGGTCGGACCACTGGAGTCCAAGATCGCGGAGCCCCTGCACCGGTTCGGCGGCATCGCGGCCCTGGATCCCGACCGCCTCGAGCAGCCGTGACCCGAGCGTCATCCGCTCGAACATGCCCGCGAAGCCCACGCTCATTTCCTCCTCGGCCTCGTCGCGGTCGTCGCCTGGCCGCCAGAAGTCGAGCCGCAGCGTGCGCAGCGCCTGCTCCATGGCGGATCCAGGGGGTGCCGCGGCGGTGATCGCGGCACCCGGCCGCGGCCGCCAGCGGAAGGCGTTGGTCAGGCCGCGAACGTAAATCGAGAAGAAGTCAATCCGGGGATCGACGTCCTCCCACGTCGCCACGCCCCAGCGCTCCTCGCCGGGACCGATCTCCTGGGCCACCATCTCCGCGCTGTCGAGCAGATCACGACCGCCGGCCTCGCGGGCGCGGATCGGCCCGAGCGCCGTGGGAATCACGCGGTCGAGGTAGGCCCGGTACGATGCGAGCCCCTCCCCTTCGGCGAGCGGCTCCCGACTCTCGAGCACGAACTGTGGGACGAACCGAATCGGTTGCTCGAACGTCGTCGTGGAGCGCCGGGCGGCGTCGGTGGCGTCGATGTCGGGGCGCCGTCCGCCGGCGTTGCGAACGCGGTACACGAGATACCAGAGACGCTTCCGCTGCATCTTTGCTCCGGCCGTCGGCACGTCGACGTCGATCAGCCGCGGCGGCTTGAACGCGAACTCGAGATTCCAGACGTCGTGCAGATGCTCGCGGTGACGACCACGGCCGACGAACGTCGTCTGCGGCGGGGCGTGGAGTGGCTTCCAGGCCATGTCGGCGCGGGCGACCGTGATATCGACCAGATCGGCGCTGGACACGGTGTCCGTAGACGCAGCCGGCGCCCCGGGTGGCGCGGCAGGCGCCGGGATGACGGTGAGCGCACCGGGAGCCAACGGCCGAAATCCGGCGGCCCGATCCGCGGCCGGCGCCGCCAGGCCAACCGCCCAGACGAGGGCACAGGCCGCGACGGCGATCTGGCTCACCACCCGCATGGAAACGCTCCTTGGCCTGGAAAGCATACAAAAACGCCGGATATCAGGCCCCTTGCGCCACCCAGGCGCACGCTCTGCCCAGTCGCTGCACTTTTTCTTGCTTGCCCATATTTCCCAAGCCAGACTTTCTTCCTGAACGGTTCGATGTCAGGAACGCTCGGAATTCACCGGGCCTCGGCCGAAGTTCTCCAAGGACGTCTGGGGCGTCGGCCGCCGACGTGATACACGCTCGTCTCGGCACATCGGGCCAACGGTTCGGCATGCTTCAGAAAAACCCCCTGTATCCGCCGCGCCCCGCCAGCCCGGACCAGGCACCCGTCCGGTCCGAGCGGCGCGCGGATCGTGCCGCCACCCGCTTTGTGTCGGCCGAGGACTTCGACCCCACGGGAATCCTGGCCGGCGTCGACCCGTGCGAATCCCGCTACTGGTGGCTGCCGGAACTCGGCGGCAACGACTCCGCCGGCTGATCCGTCATTCTGACGCGCGGACTGCCGGCTGACGCGTTGCGGACTATGCCGCGTGCCGCTCGCGGTCGACCACCGCGGATGCCGACTCGTCGATCTCCGCGGCCAATGCCGCGTAGTCGGCGGCTCCGTGGGAATCCGGGGCGTAGTCGAAGATCGACTGGCCGAAACTGGGCGCCTCGGCGAGTCTCACGTTGCGGCGGATTCGGCTCGCGAACACGCGGGCGTCGCGCCACGCGGGATGGGGCCGCTCCACCGTTCGCAAAAACGTCTCCACGTCTCGGCCGATTTCCGCGGCGAGACGCGTGCCCGACTCATAGAGGCAGAGCACGACTCCGAGCAGCCGCAGGCCAGGGTGCACGTGCGTGGCGACCAACTCGATGGTCTCGAGGAGTTTGCTCAAGCCGTGGAGGGCAAGGAAATGCGGCTGCAGGGGCAGCAAAACCTCATCCACGGCGGCGAGCGCGTTGAGCGACAAGAGGCCGAGCGACGGGGGGCAGTCGACGATCATGTAGTCGAAGGCGGCGCCGGCCGCGGCCCGGCCCATGCAGCGGTCGTCCGTCGCGATCCGCTGCCGCAGGATCGTCTCCCGACCGGCAATCCCGGCGAGCGCCATGTCGACGGCCGACAGGTCGATGTGGGCCGGCACGACCCACAGTCTGTCGGTCGCCTGGACGGTGGCGGCCGCCAACGGCAGCCCGCCGGTCAGCACGTCGAACGCCGAAGCCGGCGCCTGCGCCGGCTGCACGCCGGCATGGAGCGTGGCATGGGCCTGCGGATCGAGATCGACG
>CAIXGY010000145.1 GCA_903919035.1 uncultured Planctomycetaceae bacterium
ACCGGCGCGAACTCGACCGGATCGTGGTGGACGAACCGCCGTCCGGCGAGGAGTGGCACGCGATCCGCGACCGCCTCACCCGGGCGGCGACGTGACTCGAGAACCGGCACTGCCAGACTGATCACGCTCGATCCAGAGGATCAGACGGTCAACAGCACTTCCATCATGAATTGCATGGTGACGCTTGGCGGTTGATCGCGCGTGAGTTGGCCACCGGCGCGTCCGCGGGCCATACCCGGATCACATCCCGGCCATCGTGCGTTTGTGCGCGGCCGGCGTTCATGCCGCGGGCGCGAGAATCTCGCGGAGCGCGCCGACGAGTTCCGGATATTGAAACACGAAGCCCGTGTCGAGCGCGACCTTCGGGATGACCCGCTGCGACGCGAACAACACCTGGGCGAACTCGCCGAACACGAGCCGCAGGCCGAGATACGGGGCGGGCATGAACGCCGGGCGGTGCAACTGACGGCCGAGGGCCTTCGTGAACTCGGAATTCCGCACGGGGTTGGGAGCCGTGGCATTCATCGGGCCACGGATCGAGCCGTTCTCCGCGCCGTGCACGTAGAGTCGGGCCAGATCGGTGGCGTGAATCCAGGGCATCCACTGTCGTCCGCTGCCGAGCGGCCCGCCGGCACCGAGCTTGAACGGCGTGAGCATCTTCGCCAGGGCGCCGCCTCCAGCACCGAGCACGATCCCCGTGCGGGCCGTGACCACGCGGACGCCCGACCGCTCCGCGGCAAGCGCCTCCCGCTCCCACTCGACGCAGACATCCGCGAGGAAGTCGCGGGCCGGCCCCGCCGATTCCGTGAGCTCCTCGTCGCCGCGATCGCCGTAGAACCCGACGGCCGAAGCCGACACGAGCACCGACGGCTTTCGCTCTGCCGCGGCGATCCCCTGCACGAGGTGCCGGGTGCCGATCACGCGACTGTCGCGGATCCTGGCCTTCTGGGCCTTCGTCCAACGTCCCTCCGCCACCGACTCGCCGGCGAGGTGGTAGACGGCATCCACGCCCGACAACGCCTCGGGAGGCGGCGGTCCCTCCAATGGATTCCACCGCACGATCCGGCCGGCGAGGCCGCCGATCGAACGGCGGGCGCGGTCGGGATCCCGCGACAGCACCACCGGCGCGTCAAGCAACCGCAGGAGACGTGGGCCGACGAATCCGGTTGCTCCCGTGACGAGGGCTTTCATGGGCGGCAGTTCTCCGTGGGGAACATCATCCGGTCACGATCATCGCGACCGCTACACTGCGTGGCGAAAGTATAGACCGATGGTCGGCTCCCGGCCTGCCAGCCCTCCTGCCCCGACACCCTTGCCGGATTCCGACCGCCCCGTCGCGCCGAGCGGTCCGCAGCCCGCGGATGACGCGCGCCGCAACATCCGGGTTTCGATCGCCGACGGCACCGCGTACAGCCTGATGGTCGGGTGCGGGGAGTCCTACATCCCGGCATTCGCGCTCGCGCTGGGCCACGGTCCGGTGGCCGCCGGGCTCATGGCCAGCGTGCCCGTCATTGCCGGGGCGCTGCTCCAGCTCGTCGTGCCCGTGGCGTTGACGCGGGTGGGCACGAATCGCGGCTGGGTCGTCGGCTGCACCACCGTCCAGTCATTGAGCTTCGTCCCGTTCGTGTGGTGGGGGCTGCGCGGGCACGCCGGACTCGGCGAATTGTTGGTGGCGGCGAGCGTGTATTGGGGAGCGGGCATGGCCGGCGTCCCGGCGTGGACGGCATGGATCGCCACCCTCGTGCCGGCCCGGCTGCGAACCTCCTACTTCGCCCGCCGCAACCGCCTCGGGCAGTTCGGCGTGTTCTGCGGATTCGTCGCGGCGGGGCTCGTGCTCCAGCGTGGCGAGCAGCGGGGCGCCGCCCTCGCCGCGTTTGCGGTCGTCTTCGTCGCGGCGGCGATCTGCCGCCTGGTGTCGACCGCGATGCTCGTGGCGTGCGGCGAGCCCGAGCCCCCGATCCGCGTTGCGCCCGCTGCCGCCGGCGGAGGGATCGTGGGCGGCGCCCGCCGGGTCGGAGCGGCGCTCCGCGGCATGGCCGCCCGACCCTCGGGCCGGCTCGTGGCCTTCATCTGCTGCTTCATGTTCGGCGCGCACTTCGCCGGACCGTACTTCACCCCCTACATGCTCGAGCAGTGCGGCTTTTCCTACCATGCCTATCTCGTCGTCTTCGGGACGAGTTTCCTCGCCAAAGCCGTGGCCCTGCCCACGCTCGGTCGGCTCGCGTCGCGGACCGGCCCGCTCGGCCTGCTCGTCCTGGCCACGCTCGCGATCACACCGTCGTCGCTGCTCTGGCTGCCGTCGGCCCACGTGGGCTGGCTGGTCGTGGTGCAGGTCGTGGCGGGAACCTGCTGGGCGGCCTACGAACTCGCCGTCTCGATCCTGCTGCTCGATGCGATTCGGCCCGAGGAACGCACCGGCGTGATCACGGTCTACAACCTCGGGCTCGCGGTGGCGACGGTGGCCGGGGCAGGGTGCGGCGGTCTGCTGCTCCGCACGCTCGGCGAGGATCGGTCCGCCTATGCCGCGGTGTTCGTGGTGTCGAGCCTGCTTCGCGTCGCGGCGTTGCCGCTGCTCCGGCGAGTCAGGTTGCCGGCCTGATAAGGCTCACACGTGATCCTCGCGTGGAGGGAGGCATCTCGTCGGCAGCCGGCCTGTGTCGCCCAACCGGCTCGGGTCTGCCCACACCCTCTCGCCGGACGCTCGCTGCGCTCATCCTGAGCTTCGCTTGCTCGGAGACGGCTGCGCTTCGGCATCCATGCCTGCGCTTGCC
>CAIXGY010000146.1 GCA_903919035.1 uncultured Planctomycetaceae bacterium
ATCCTCTGGATCGAGCGTGATCAGTCTGGCAGTGCCGGTTCTCGAGTCACGTCGCCGCCCGGGTGAGGCGGTCGCGGATCGCGTGCCACTCCTCGCCGGACGGCGGTTCGTCCACCACGATCCGGTCGAGTTCGCGCCGGTCGAGCGCGTGCAGCGCCGCATACAGCGCGGCGGCGAAGGCACCGGGCTCATCCGGCATCGGCACGATCACGAGATCACGATTGGCGGCGAGCGTTCTCACGGCGGGTTCTGCCACCTGAGTCGTGAGCCAGCCGACGCGGCGCCCCTGCCGGAGCAGCTCGTCCACCCGGGCGACTGCATCGCCCCGCAGCTCGAGCCGCGTCCGGGGCGCGTAGTGACGGGCCCGCGCCCCGGGCGAACGGGCGGGAGCGTCGGCGACTCCGGCCGGCGCGTCGGGCCCCAGCACGGGACCGCCGAGGGCCTCCTCCAATCGCCGCCGCGGCAGCGGCCCGGGGCGGAGGATCCGCGGCGGCGTCACCGTGCAGTCCACCACGGTCGACTCGATGCCCTGCGTGCATGGGCCGCCGTCGAGGATCAGATCGACGCGGTCGCCGAGACCCTCGAGCACGTGGTGCGCGGTCGTGGGTGAGACCCGTTCCGAGCGGTTCGCGCTCGGAGCGGCGAGCGGGATGCCGCTCCGCGCGATGAGCAGCCGCGTGAGTCGGTGCGCCGGACAACGCAGGGCCACCGTCGGGCCGCCGGCGGTGACGATATCCGGAACGTCCGGCCCGCGCGGCACCACGACCGTGAGCGGCCCCGGCCAAAGCGCCGCAGCGAGCCTTCCCGCGGCCTCCGGCCACGACGCGGCGAGCGACTTCGCCATCGCCACGTCGGCCACGTGGACGATCAACGGGTTCGTCGCCGGCCGCCCCTTCGCGCGGAAGATGCCGTCCACCGCGAACTCGTCGAGGGCATCGGCCGCGAGTCCGTAGACCGTTTCGGTGGGAATCGCCACGCGGCCGCCCGTACGCAACACCTCCGTCGCGCGGTCGAGCGCGGCGAGCGTGGCAGCTGGTGGCTCGGCTGTGTTCGCCGGCCAGTCGACTCGCAGGACGTCGGGAAGTGGGCGGCCCATGCGGTCAGGTTGCAACACCGACGCGCCCCGAACAAGATGCTGGCGTGCGGAGCGGATCGTGCCCGTGGTCGCCCGCTCCGCCGTCCCCGCCATCCACGAGTCTGCCGATGTCCGCCCCCGTGTCCCCAGTCCCGGTCGTCGGCGTCGTCATGGGCAGCCGATCGGACTGGGCCACGCTCGCCCGCGCCGCGGAGATCCTGGACCAGTTCGGCGTGCCGCACGCCTGCGAGGTGGTGTCGGCGCATCGCACGCCCGACCGGCTCGCCGAATACGCGAAAACGGCGGCCGACCGCGGGCTGCGGGTGATCATCGCCGGTGCCGGCGGCGCGGCCCATCTGCCCGGCATGATCGCCGCTCACACCCACCTGCCCGTCCTCGGCGTGCCGGTCGAGTCGTCGATGCTCCGCGGCGTCGACTCGCTCCTGTCGATCGTCCAGATGCCGGCGGGCGTGCCGGTGGGCACGCTGGCGATCGGTCCGGCGGGAGCGGCCAACGCGGCGTTGCTCGCCATCTCCATCCTCGCGCTCGCCGACGCGGGCCTGCGGCAGAAACTCCATGTGTACCGCGCGGACCAGACCGGCCGCGTGCTGGCCGAAGGTCTGCCCGCCGCGATCGGCACGCCGGAGCGGTGAGCGTGTCCGCGACGGCCACACCGATTCCGCCCGGGTCGACGTTGGGCATCCTCGGCGGCGGCCAACTCGGCGCGATGTTCGCGGCGGCCGCGCGGAGCATGGGCTACCGCGCGGTGGCGATCTCCGACGTCGCCGACTGCCCCGCGGCCCGCGTCTGCGACCGGATCCTCGTCGGGGATTATGCCGACGAGTCGTTCCTCGCCCGGGCTTCCGCGGGCCTCGCCGCCGTCACCTTCGAGTTCGAGAACATCCCGGCGGCCGCGGGGCGGGCGCTCGCGGGCCGCATGCCGGTCAGGCCGAATCCCGACGTGCTGTTCACGACCCAGGACCGGGCGCGGGAAAAGGCATTTCTCGAACATCATGGGTTTCCCTGTGCACCGCATCGCATCGTCCGATCCCGCGACGACGTCGCCGCGGCCGTCCGCGACCTCGGCCTGCCGGCGGTCCTCAAAACGACCACCTTCGGCTATGACGGCAAGGGGCAGGCGAAAATCCTCACGCCGTCCGACGTCGATGCGGCGTGGGCGACGGTCGGCATGGGGGCGGACGGGCCGCAGGAGTGCGTGCTCGAGCAGTGGATCGACTTCGACTGCGAGATCTCGGTGGTGGCCGCCCGAGGCGTCGATGGCACGACGGCCGCCTTCCCACCGACGCGCAATGCCCATGCCAATCACATCCTCGACGTGTCGAGCGTGCCTGCCGGACTCCCGGATGCGGTGCTCGCGGCCGCGACCGACGCGGCGACGCGCATCCTCGCCGCCCTCGACGTCGTGGGCGTGGCATGCGTCGAGTTCTTCGTGACGCGGGACGGCCGGGTGCTCGTCAACGAGATCGCCCCGCGGACCCACAACTCAGGCCACCTGACGATCGAGGCCTGCGAGACGAGCCAGTTCCAGCAGCAGGTCCGTGCCGTCTGCGGTCTGCCGCTGGGCTCGACGCGACTGCGGTCGCCGGCGGCGATGGCGAACCTCCTGGGCGACTGCTGGCTCACGGCCGGCGACGCCACGCCACGCGAGCCCGACTGGGCGGCGGCCCTGGCCGTGCCCGGCGTGAGCCTGCATCTCTACGGCAAGTCCGAGCCTCGGCCGGGCCGCAAGATGGGCCACCTCACGGCCTTGGCCGAGTCGTCCGTCGCAGCGGTCGCCCGCGTGACGGCGGCACGACGGGCCGCCTGCCGCGGCTGACGCTCACTGCGGCACGAGGCTCCGACCTCGCCATCTCGTCGGCACGCCCCGGAGCTTGCGGACGAGGGCCAGCCACTGGATCACCAGAAACACGGCGACGCCGAGCGGGTGGGCGACCGCGCTCGTGACGCTCTGCCCGAACCGGGCGACCGCGAGGAACCGCGGCAGCCAGGCGAGGGCCACCGCGGCAAGCATCGCGGGCACGGCCCATGCCGGCCAGCCGGACCAGCCGGTGGCCGCACCGATTCCGAGCAGCACGAAGGGAAGGATCTGGCCGCCGGCGAGCAGGAGCGTGAACGGCAGGATGGTGGCCGGCGCGCCGATGCCCTCCGTCGCATTCTTGGAAAGGCCGCGCCACACGTCGGCGTTGCGTCCGTACATTCGGCAGGAGGCGATCGGCGTCGCGTCGAAGATGTCGGTGGTCAGTCCGACGCGGCGGTAGGCGCGGGGCAGTTTCACGCCGTCGTGAAGCGATGCCCGGATCGCCTCGTGTCCGCCGGCGCGCTCGTAGTCGGCGCGGCGGGTCACGAACAGCTGCCCGCAGCCGGCGGCCAGGCCGGGCGATCCGTCCCGCCGGCTGCGGGCCAACGGCAGGAAGCCGAGCAGGATGAAGTGGATGAGCGGCAGGAGGAGCCAGTCGAGGAGGCAACTCGTCCGCTGCCGCGGAAACCCGCTCACGAGCCCCGCCCCGGACGCATCGAGGAAGGCCACCGCCCGGGCGATCGCGTCGGCCGCGGGCTCCACGTCGACATCGAGAAATACCCAGATGTCATGCCGGGCGGCCCGCGCGAGCTGCCAGCACGCGTGCTGTTTGCCGCACCAACCCGCCGGGAGCGGCTCGCCTGACACGAGCCTGACCCGCGGATCGGCGGCGGCGATCCCGCGAACGATCTCCGCCGTGCGGTCCGTGCTCGCGTCGTCGAGCACGACCAGCTCGAGGTCGATGTCCTCGTTGGCCAGCACGTCACGGCAGAGCCGCCCGATCGCGGCCTCCTCGTCGCGGGCCGGCACGAGCACCGACACCGATCGCCGACCGGCCGGCGGTGGCGGCGGCGCGAACGCACGCAGGTTCGCACGGGTGAGGAGTGCGGGCAGCGCCGCGAACGCGAGTGCGGCGACGGCGAGGCAGCCGAGCGCGAGCGGGCTCATCGCCCACCTGCCGTGCGCGGCAGCCGCGCCTCGCCGCCGTGCGACGCATCGAACGGTCGGCCCCGGAGCCAGGCGCCGACCCGCCGCACGGAGTCATACACGGCATTGACGCCGACACGGCCCGCGAGGAGCGTCGTGAACGCGCCGGGATCGCGAGCCATCGCGGCGGCCGCCAGCCTATCCTGCGTGGCCTCGAGTCCGCGCGCGAGGACGCCGGTCCACTCATCGGCGGACCGACCCGGAGCGTCGGCCACCCGAAACGCCGGGCCGTAGGCCACGAGGGCCTCGGGGAGCCGCTCGTTCCAAAACGGATACTCGACGGCGAAGGGCACGATGAGCCCGCGGTCCATCGCGGCCACGGCATGACCGATCCCGGGCCGCATCACGAGCGGCCGGGTCCGCGGGTCGGTGAACTCGCCCTGGGCCGTGATCCACAGGATCACGTCGGTCCGCCTGGCCGCGGCGCGGGCCATCCGCAGGAACCGCGCCGACCCCCGCCACGTGCCCGGCTCGATCCCGAACAACCCGATCCGCTCCAGGAACCGATATTTGCCGAGCGCTGCCGCGTCGATCGGCCCGTAGACCATCCGCTCCGGATGGAGAACGTGCCCCGCGTACAGGAACGTGAGCGGATCCCACCAGCCGGGATGGTTCGAATAGAAGACGACCGGCTCCCCGGCGAGCACGGGCCGATCCGGCACCCCGTCGCCTCCCGCCTGCAACCGCAGCGCATGAAAGTTCCGGGCCAGATACTTCCGGACGTACCACATGAACCAGCCGAACATCGGCTTGGAGAAGAGGGGCAGCTCCTCCCCACTTCTCCCCTCGCCTGGATCGCGGTCGACGGTATTCATCACGGACGCCTGGCGACCACTGAAGGTTCTCGGCACGCCGAACCCGTCGCTCGCGCCCCGGGCTGCGTGTGTTGGGCCGCAATCGTAACGTGCGCGGCGTGTCCCAGCGCACAGATAACGGGTTCCGCGAGGGGTTGCCCGTGTCGTCGAGCCGGCGTTGCTGGCCGAGCGAAGCCAGGATGGCGGAGCGAGCGCGGCATCGAGTGAACGACGGGCAGCGGGCACCGATCCGCCCAGGCGGATTGGTCGACTGAGTGAACGTCCGGGCAAGACGACACGGGCAGCCCCGAGCCCCCGGGAGCCGGCGTCACACCGGCACGGCCGCCGACCGCGGCGCCGCCGAGCCCTGCGGCACGAGTTTGTCCTGGTCGACGCAGTCGGCCGCGATCCAGCCCGACATCAACACCATGGGCATCCCCGGCCCGGGATGCGCCGAGCCACCCGCCAGATAGAGCCCCTCGACATCGGGCGACCGGTTCGCCGGCTTGAAGGCACCGAGGTACTTTCCGTGACTGGCGAGTCCGTAGATCGCGCCGTTCAACACGTGGTAGCGGTCGTTGATGTCCTGGGGCGTGAGGGCGCGTTCGACCACGATGTGCTTTTCGATGTCCTTCATGCCGGCGGTCGACTCGAGCTTGCGGATGATCGTGTTCCGATACTCCGGCAGCATCGTCTTCCAGTCGTGGTGCGGCCGCAGGTAGGGCGTGTGCACGAGCACGTAGAGCGCCTCGCCACCGGGAATCGCCACCTCGGGCTCGGTGACCGCCGGTGCACAGACGTAGCACGTGGGGTCGGGTGCGGGCTCGCCGCGCCGGTAGATCGACTCGAACTCCTCGTGGGGATCCCGCGAGAAGATGAAATTGTGGTGGATCAGTTGCTCGTAGCGCTTGTCGAGCCCGAGGTAGAGCACCACGCCCGAGCAGGCGGGCTCGTATTTCCGGCGGCCGAGGAACCGCCGGCTCGCCTCGCCGTCCACGAGCTCCCGATGGGTCCGCACGCTGTCGGAGTTGCTCACGACCGCCGCCGCCCGGATCGTCTCGCCCTGCGCGGTCTCGACGCCGCGGACGCGGCCGTTCTCGACGAGCACCCGCCGCACCGGCGTCTTCGTGCGGATCTCGACCCCCAGATCGACCGCGAGGCTCGCCAGGGCCCGCGGCACCGCGCCGGTGCCACCGCGGGGATACCAGACGCCGTCGTGCGACTGCATGTGGGCGATCCCGCAAAGCACGGCCGGCGACTGCTCGGGGCAACTGCCGACGTACTGCGTGTAGTGATCGAGCATCTGGGCCGCCCGCTCGTCGGGCACGAACGACCGCACGGTGCCCGCCACGCTGTGGCCGGGCCGCATCCCGACGAGTTCCTTGAGAAACCCCACGGAGAAGCCCTGCCGCACGTTGATCATGTCGCCCATGCCGCCGACGCTGCGCCAGAAGAAGAACTCGTTCGACAGCCGGTGCAGGCGCTTCGAGAGGTCCATGAAGCGGCCATAGCCGTCGCCCGAGCCGGACCCGGGCGCGAACTCGTCGAGCGTGGCCCGCATCGTGGGCACATCGGCGGCCAGGTCGAGGGTCGTTCCGTCGTCGAAGA
The DNA here is from genome assembly GCA_903919035.1 of uncultured Planctomycetaceae bacterium. Classification (GTDB taxonomy): domain Bacteria; phylum Planctomycetota; class Planctomycetia; order Pirellulales; family UBA1268; genus QWPN01. Next base: position 6,503 of record CAIXGY010000146.1, read on the forward strand.
AGCTCCGCCATTGCGGATCCAGCGGCACGAGGTCCAGATGCTTCTCCATCTCGAGCCCGGCCTCGGCGTAGATCCGCTTGAGCACCCGCGGGATCGTGAGGATCGTCGGCCCCATGTCGAACCGGAAGCCGCCCTCGGTGAGCACCGCCGCCTTGCCCCCCACCCAGGCGTTCTTGTCGCACAGCGTGACCCGGTAGCCCCGCGCGGCGAGCGTGCATGCCGCCGCCAGGCCGGCGAGCCCGCCGCCCACCACCACCACCCTGCCGTCGTCGCGTGCCATGTCGAGAGTTCCTTTCGCGTCGGGTGCGGACGTCAGGCGGCCCCGACGGGCGAGCCCGGCCGCGGCCGTCGTGCGTCGGGGACGGACCGCCGCGGCGGCGCCGCGGCGAGGCCGAGGTCGGCAAGAAGCAGATCGGTCGTGATCCGCGCCGACGAGTAAATCACCGGCAGGCCGCTGCCGGGATGGGTGCCGCCCCCGACGAGATACATCCCGTCGACGTCCTCGAACCGGTTGTGCGGCCGCATGTGGAGCATCTGGCCGAGATCATGCGCGAGGTTGAAGGTGGCGCCCCTGTAGATCTCGTAGTCGTCCTGCCAGTCGTCGGGCGTGAGCATCTTCTCGTAGCGGATGCGGTCGCGCAGGCCCGGGAAGCCGATCCGGGCGGCCTGGTCGAGCGCCACCTCGCGAAACCGCGGCGCCTCACGCCGCCAGTCGACGTTGGGATGCCGGTGGGTCACGGGGATGAGCAGGTAGAGCGTGCTCATGCCCCGCGGCGCGAGCGTCGGGTCGGTCACGCCGGCATTCTGCACGTACATCGACGGATCGGCCGACAGCACGTGCCGACGCTCGATGTCGGCGAGGTTTTGCCGGTAGTCCTTGGAGAGGTAGATCGTGTGGTGCGGAATCTCGTCGTAGCGGCCCTCGATGCCGAGATACAGCATGAACGTCGAGCACGAGAAGCGTCGCGAGGCGATCCTGCGGTCGCTCCACCGCCGCCGCAGTCGATCGGGCACGAGGCGGGTCATGCTCCGCGCGAAGTCGGCGTTCACGATGGTGGCGTCGGCCGCATAGGTGCCCCGGGGAGTCCGCACGGCGGTGATCCGCCGGCCGGAAAACTCCAACCCCTCGACCGGCTCCTCGTAGCGAATGTCCACGCCCATCTCGGTGGCGATTCGCGCCATCGCGGCCGACACGGCGCCGCAGCCGCCGATCGGGTGATAGACCCCGTGCTCGTATTCGAGAAACGACAGGATCGAGAACAGGCTCGGGCACTTGAACGGCGACATGCCCAGGTATTTCGACTGGAACGTGAACGCCAGCCGGATCCGCTCGTCGCTGAAGAACCGGCCGAGTTCCGCGTCGAGGCTCCGCCACGGCGAGAGCATCGGCATCAACTTGAGCAGGTCCGGCGACGCGAGGTCGCGCCAGCCCTCGAAGGGCTGCTCCAAAAAAGGTGCGAACCGCACGAACTTCTCGCGGTTCGACTCCATGAATCGGCCGACGGCACCGGCGTCGGCCGGAGACAACCGGGCCACCTCCGCCTCCATGCGCGCCGGATCCGGCGTCGCCAGCAACTCGCCGCCCGCCCCGAAGACCAGCCGGTATTGCGGGTCGAGGCGGACCATGTCCACCTCGCTCCGCAGGTCGCGGCCGCAGGCCGTGAAGATGTCCTCGAGCACCCGCGGATAGAGGAAGAACGTGGGGCCGAGGTCGAACCGGAAACCGTCGGGCGTGGCGATCGTGCTCGTGCGGCCCCCGGGCACGGCAAGCCGCTCGATCACCCGCACCCGCACGCCGGCCTGCGCCAGCAGCATCGCAGAGGCGAGGCCGCCGGGGCCGGCTCCGATGATCGTGACCGTCCTCGTCATCCACGCCCTTCCGTGCCGGTGGGACGGCGGGAGGCAGGATGTGCGACCGCGACCGACACCGGGCGTCCGTAGTGTAGGAGCGGCGGTCCGGCGGTCAAGAAAAGCCCGGGCTCGCGCACCGGCGGGGCGCCGGGTCGGGGGACGCGGGACCCCTTCAGTAGGGAATGTAATAGCCGGTTCGCACCGGCCGATACACACCCAGCGGTCCCCGACGATAGAGCACGCCGGGAGCGTACGCGGGCGCGTAGAACGAGGTCACCGGAGCGGCGACCACGGGCGCGGCGACGGGTGCCGCCACGACCTGCGGAGCGTAATACGAGACGGTCGGCGCGACGGCGGCGGGGGCGTAGTACGACGTGACGGCCGTCGGTGCCGTGACGACCGGCGCGTAGGTCGGCCGCACCGCGATCGCAGCCGGCTCGGCCATCACTGGCGGCGAGTACGCGGTGACCGCCGCGTAGTTGCCTGCCGGGGTGTAGTTGGCGACGTAGGCCGGCGCGACCGCCACGGGCGCGGCGACCACCGGCGCGGCGACGACGGGCCGGAGGGCGCCGTAGTAGACGACCTGGGCCTCGGCGGCTGTGGCGAGGCAGAACGAGGCAACGAGGACGAGCGCGGCTCGGGGTCGAGCGGCGCGGAGGGCGGCTGTCATCGTGAAATCCTGCGCGGGAGGCTGCGCCGGCCGCCGGTCTTGTGACCTGCGGCGGACTTGTTGAAGAATAGTTTCGATCCCCGTCCGTGTGCAAACCGCCCGCAAAGTCCGCCGCGCCGCCCGGCAACCTGGGCAACCGGCGGCCGACCAGGGAACGCCCCACGGCCGATCCCCCCTGGCCATCCCGGCCCTTTTCCCGGACGACACCTTGCACACCGACCCTGACGACGAAAGTGCCGCCCGCATGCCGGCCGGCGGATCGGCCCTGCGTGCCGCGGCGGGAGGCTTCACGGCGCTGCTGGCCGTTCGGGCGCTGACGGTCGTCGACGACAACCTCCTACGGTGGCTCGCGATCGGCCTGGGCAAGCATGCCGCGGGCGCTGCGGGCACGGCGGTCGTGCTGACCGTCGGCACGGCCGGCTTCGTGCTGCCGTTCATCGTCCTGGCCTGGGCGGCGGGCTGGCTGGCCGACCGCTATCCGAAACGGGCCGTCATCGCCTGGTGCAAGTTCGTCGAGGTCCTCATCGTGGCGGCGGCGATCGCGGTGCTCTGCCGCGGCTCACAGCCCGGGGGCGCGTTCGCGGGCTGGGAGCGTCTCCTCCCCACGGCCGCCGCGCTGGTCGGAGTGGCCGTGGCCGGCTGGCTGGCCACGTTCGGCATGACGCGCAGGCCGGCGGCCGATCCGACCGCGCCCCCCCCCGTTCAACGCACTGACCCGCACCTGGACAGATCTCGCCGAGCTGTGGGGCTCGCGGGACCTCACCGCCACGGCGGCGGGCATCGTGTACTTCTGGGCCCTCGGCGCCGTCGTCCAACTCAACATCGACCAATTCGCGAGCGAGGGGGGCTCCGCGTCGCAGTCACAGGCGATCCCGCTGCTCCTGTCGCTCGTGATCGGCATCGCCGTGGGCAGCGTGGTCGCGGGACGGATCTCGTCGCGCGGTGCCGACCTCGGCCTCGTGCCGATCGGGACATTGATCATGGGCATCGCGGCGCTCGTGCTCGGCGTGGGCCCGCAGGCGATCTTCGCGGACGGCGCGGCGGTTCCCGGCCCGTGGTGGACCGTCGTGATCGCGCTCTGGGCTCTCGGCTTCGGCGCGGGGTTCTTCGACGTTCCCTTGGAGGCGCATTTCCAGGCCGTCGCGCCGCCGGCCCGGCGGGGCGCGCTCCTGGCGACGCTCAACCTGCTGACGTTCGCCGGCATGCTGGTCGCATCGCTCGCCTACGGACTCATGCGGGCCCCGGCCGACCAGCCGTCCGGCCCCCTGCCGGTCGGCCTGTGGCTCCTCCTGGGCACGGTCATTCTCATCGGCTGTCAGGCCGCGATGCTCGCGCCGGCGCTGCTCGGTTCGATCGCCGAGACCGTGCCGGAGCGACGCCTGGCCTCGGCCAATGGCACGTTCGCCCTCGTCACGCTCGCCGCCACGCTCGTGGGCATGGCGGCGGGCAATGGCCTCGCCGATCAGCCGCCCTCGGATGTCGCCCGCGCGGTCACGGCCACGCCGCTCGTGTCAGCCCGCGGCGTGTTCGCAGTCTTCGCGGTCTTCTCGGCCATCGCCACCTGGGTCGCCGTGGCGGCGGCTCCCCGCGCGACGCTGCGGATCATCGTCAGCGCGATCGTCCACGGCGTGTGGCGGTTTCGCGCGTGTGACGAGCACCGCGTGCCGGCGACGGGGCCGGTGGTCCTCATCGCGAACCACGTGTCGTTCCTCGACGGCTTCCTGATGCCGATGTCGTGTCGACGCCTGGTGCGGATGGTCGTCTACGGCCCGAACGTGCCCGGCCGCTTCCTGCGGATGCTCGCAGATCAGTGGCGATTCATCCTCTTCGATCCGCGCCCCAAGTCGATCGGCCAGGCGTTGCACGCGATGCAGCACGGACTCGCTGCCGGCGACGTGATCGGCATCTTCTGCGAGGGGGGCATCTCGCGGCACGGCACCGTGATCGGCTTCAAGCGCGGCCTCGACCGGATCCTGGAGAAGGTCGCGTCACCGCTCCAGCCCGTGTACATCGACGGCCTGTGGGGCAGCACGCTCTCGTTCGCCGGAGGCTGCTTCTTCGCGAAGCGCCCACGCCGATTTCGCGCGGGCGGCCCACGCGGCCTCCGCCGCCCGGTGACGGTCACCTACGGCCCGGTGCTCCCGGCGGGCACTCCGCCTGCCGAGGCGCGGCTCGCGCTCCAGGAACTTTCAGCGCCGGCCATCCGTCGCCGGATGGTCAGGACGGCACGCGAGGCCACGTCGGGCACCGATCCGGCCGCCGTGGCGGCGACGCTCGAAGCCTTCGACGGCTGCTGCCTGCTCACGCGTGGGGACCGGCTGCTGGCGTCGCTCGCGGCGGGCGATCCGCTCCACGAGGCGCTGGGCACGGTGGCCGCGCTCCGCGGGCTCGTGTGCGCGACGCATGTCGTCGAGGCCTCTGCGTCCCGCGACGAACTGGTGCGCTCGCTCGCGACGCAGCGTGCGACGATCTGGGTCGCCCGCGTGGAGCAGGTGGCCGCGGCGGCGGACGCGGCCGGTGCCGCCGACCTGGCATCCCATCTTTCGGGCGTCGTGATGCCGATCGGGAGCCGCGCCGATCTCGCGGCTGCGGGTGGGGCGGCGGAGCGGTTCCGCGCCGCCACTGGCATCGAAGCCGTGGTGGCCTACGCCCCGCGGGAGGCCGGGGGCCTGGTGGCCATGAACACTCCGCTGAGCCGTGCGGGCGTCGAGCACGAGGTGGTCTGCAAGCCCGGCACGGTGGGCCGCGTGGTGAGCGGCGTGGTCGTCTGGCCCGAGGCCCGGATGCGGACTCGGCTCGGCCTCGACTCCCTCGCGGCCGCGGGCATCCCGGACGATTCGCCGCGCTCGCTGGTGATCGGGGCCACGTTGCCCGGCCCCGTCGGCCTCGACGCCGATGCTCCCCGCGCCGTCCTACTCTCCGACACCTTCATCGTCGACGACGATGGCTTCCTCGTGGGGCGTGGCTGAGCCGCGGTGGCCCGGAATTCCGAGGCAATCTTGGTATCCGCCCGCGAGTCCGGTATCGTTTCCCGACACGTGCACCCGTAGCTCAATTGGATAGAGCATCGGTCTACGGAACCGAAGGTTGAAGGTTCGAGCCCTTCCGGGTGTATTTGCCGCCACGATGGCGGCCGTTTCGAGAGCCGGCAGAGGCCAGCCACGCAAAGCGAACGAGCCTTGCGAGGTCCGGTGGGTGAAAGCCGGAGGAGCCTTGAATCG